>JAZROG010000025.1:0-17342 GCA_045648605.1 Eubacteriales bacterium
TTCGGGCGGCCCTGCAAAGGTTGCGGTGGTTGCTTCTGCACTTGAGGGAATGGTATCAGGCTCATCCGTTGCAAATACGGTTGGCTCCGGTGCCGTTACAATTCCTCTTATGAAGAGAACAGGCTACAAGCCCGAGTTTGCAGCGGCTGCAGAGGCGGCGGCTTCAACGGGAGGACAGATAATGCCCCCCATTATGGGTGCGGCGGCGTTCCTTATGGCAGAAACTATAGGTGTTCCGTATTCCAATATTGTTGTACGAGCTATACTGCCTGCGATCCTCTATTTTGCGGGTGTATTTATAACTGTACACCTTGAAGCAAAGAAGGAAGGACTTCGCGGTCTTACAAAAGAGGAGCTTCCGAGACTTAAGCCGCTCCTTAAGCAGACATATCTGCTTCTTCCACTTATTCTTCTTGTTTACCTTGTCGGTACAAGCAAGCGCTCCATCGCATATGCGGCGGCAATCGCAATTGTTGTTGCCATTATTGTGGGAATATTCAACAAGGGCAACCGTATAACACCGAAGCGCATATGGGAGGCTCTCGCGGCGGGCGGTCAGGGTATGATAACCGTTGCCGTAGCTTGCGGTATCGCAGGTATCGTTGCGGGAATTATCAGCTCAACAGGACTTGCATTCAAGCTTTTCAGCGGAATCATCGCAGTTGCGGGCAATCATGTCATTGTGGCTCTCTTCCTTACCATGCTTTGCTGTATAGTTCTTGGAATGGGTGTTCCCACCACTGCTAATTACTGCATTATGGCGGCAACCTGCGCCCCCATACTTATTTCAATGGGCGTTCCGGACATTGCGGCGCACTTCTTCGTATTCTATTTTGGTATAGTTGCCGATCTTACTCCTCCCGTTGCTCTTGCGGCTTATGCGGGCGCGGCTATCGGTCAGGCAAATCCTATGAAGACAGCGTTTACAGCCACAAAGCTGGCAATTGGCGCTTTCATAGTTCCCTATGTCTTTGCGCTTAATCCTACCATGCTTTTCGTTGGAACACAGAGCACATGGGAGATCGTCCTCATCATTATTACATCGCTTGTGGGCATATTTGCAGTTTCCTCATCGCTTGAGGGATATTTTGTTGCCAATATGAGCTGGTATGAGCGTGTGATAAACATTGTGGGCGGCTTGTTGCTCATCTATCCCGGTGCGGTTACAGACGTCATTGGCCTCGGTCTTGTTGCAGTTGTTACCGTGCTTCAGATCCTTAAGAAAAAAGCGGCGGCAAGGATAGTTGCTTAAAGGGAAAATATAATTTATAATAAGTCAAGAGGTTGCTTAATACCCTTTCGGTAAAAAGCAACCTCTTTTTGTGATGTGAGGGCATTAGAAATCGATCATTGAGTTCTAAATATATGTTTTCATTTGACTTGCTGCATTTCATTCCCTGAAAACTGCATTTCGTGCAAAATGACACCAAAAAAAGAGAAAGTATGATATTATTATAACTATAAAATATTCATATGGGCATAAATTTGCAAAATGCTTATGGCAAAGTGAAATTTTCCCCGGAAAGGAATTCAAAAAATGAAAAACACATTCAAAAGAGTGCTGGCAGGCTTGATTGCTTTTATTATGCTGGCAGGAATGATCCCGGCAGGTATGGTTGCTGCGTCTGATTTTGACACATCGGTGGAAGTCAAGGCCTATATCTATGTCAGTGATGCTGATGCATCTCTTTACAATAGAAACGCCGGTCAAGGTGATTATGGCTTTCATCCGAGCGATTTTGTTACACTCCTTAGAGAGATGAAAGCTCCAAGCGAAGGGGCACTCACAACCCTTGGAGAGCTGCAGGGACAGAAAATTGCCGATTGGTTTGACGGTCTTGTTACTCGCAAGCCCGTTGAGTGGAGAATATGGAGAGTACAATATACAGTTGATATCAACCGAGTTGGCAGATATAAGCTCGTTAATGCAGACCCGACTGCGTATTATATCGACGGTGACGATACCTTTACCGATGCTATGCTTAAAGCCTTTGAAAAGGACAAAAAATCGGGAACAAAGCTGGAGGAAGGCGGTATTCTCATCGCAGAGCCTTTTTATGATTTCCAGGCAGTTGATCATTATACCTCTTATGCAAATAGTCCGGATTCTGCAAGAATTGAATCGAGCTGGAATGGCTACTTTGAAAATGTGGAATATCAGTGGTATCGCTATGGCTTTGCGGAGGGTGGTAAGCATCCAACCGACGGATTTGGTGCTCACCTTGAAGGATATCCTGTTGTTAAAGATATCGATGGAAATTGGGAATACGCATATTTGAGCAATGGACAGAATGAATACGGCGCCAAATATGTTTATGATCTATATGACAGCTATGATTATTTCCCTGTAGTTGTAAGCGCTCTTGACGGCACGGTGATGAAAGCGGTGGATAGTGGTGCAGCGCGCGCGCTTGATGAATTCCACTATGAGTGGGGCAAGGATGATTACGAGAATAGACACCACTATATAATAAAAGCGTCTGTGCCTTTTTATTTTACGGTGGAGCAAAGAGAGAAAGATATTCCTGCATTAGACAGCACTACAGTATATAAAATCCCGATAGAGGGTGCTGTGGGAGAAAAATTTTATCCCTATGAGTCCGGCTTGTATGGCTGCTTCGCAACCGCACAGGATGATGGAAGTGTAAAAGAATTTGAATCCGATCCTGTTCTTATTTACGCAAAGAAGCCCACAAAGAATACCGTTAAATTTGATGCGAACGGCGGCTCGGGAACGATGCCGAGCATTACCGTAGGCAGAAAATTCACTCTTCCCCAAAACGGCTTTACCGCACCCGAGGGCAAGGCTTTCAGATGCTGGGAGATTAACGGTGTTGAATATAAGGTTGGCACAGAACTTACTTCAAGTGACAACATGGTCGTAAAGCCTGTTTGGGACGATCCTTATTATACCGTTATCTATAATTTTTCTGACGGCACAAAAGAAACCGTGCAGTTTGAACTTGACGTCCCGACAGAGCTTCTCTCTGATGCTTCCGCAAGAGTTGGATACAAGTTTGTCGGCTGGAGCAAAAATAACTACAGCAGTAAGATTGATTTTGCCCCCGGCGAAAGTGTAACAAATATTGCCGCTATCGGAGAGACGATAAACCTTTACTCAATGTGGGAATATGTTGGCTCCTATTATGTTTATTTCAGAGCCTCCAACGGAACAAGTGAATTCAAAACGCAGAGTATTACTGTTGGTGTAGAAACTCCGCTGATTGAAAACCCGTTTACATACGATGGATATGTATTTGATTTCTGGAGTACAGCTATGTATGGTAGCGGTACAAGATATACCGACAAGCAGGCTGTAAAAGATCTTGCGGCAAAGAATGGCTCTGTCAATCTTTATGCCAATTGGAAGAAGCTTCCCAGCTTTACGGTTGTATTTAATGCAAACGATGGCACAGGTACAACAAAGACTCAGACCATTGCCATAGATGCGGAAACAGCACTTGCTGAAAATACATTTGCAAGAGATAACTACAGATTTATCGGTTGGAACACAAAGGCAGACGGTACAGGTACAAGCTATACCAACAAGGAAAGTGTTCTTAATCTTGCGGCAGAAAATGCAAAGGTAAACCTTTATGCTGTCTGGGAACAGCTCTATACCGTAAGCTTTGATGCAAACGGCGGTACAGGCGAAATGGCAAGTGTACCCAACGTAAAGGGCGACTACGTTCTTCCCGAAAACGGATTTACAGCTCCCGAAAGCACACGTTTCAAGTGCTGGAGCGTAAATGGTGCAGAAAAGCAGGTTGGAGATACAATTACTATCGCCGACAACACCACTGTTACAGCAGTTTGGGAACAGCTTTATACAGTTTCCTTTGACGCAAACGGTGGCACAGGCACAATGGCAAGTGTACCCAATGTGAAGGGCGATTATGTTCTTCCCGCAAACGAATTTACCGCTCCCGAGGGTATGCGCTTCAAGTGCTGGAGTGTAAATGACGTTGAAAAGGCAGCGGGCGCGAAGATCAGCATTAATATAGACACCGCAGTAAAGGCAGTTTGGGAGGAAATTCCCGTAACGTTCACGATTTCCTTCATCGCAAACGGCGGCACAGGAACAATGTCAGATATTACCGATTTTTCGGGTGATTACACACTTCCCGAAAACACATTTACAGCACCCGAGGGCAAACGTTTCAAGGGTTGGGATGTAAATGGCACTGCTATGAACGTAGGTGACACTATCACAGTTACCGATGATACTGACATCACAGCAATTTGGGAGGATATTCCCACTCACACAATAACCATTGTTGCAGGTGACGGCGTAGGTGAGAAAATAGAGGTTACCATCGACGACACAGGCAAATATACACTTCCCGAAAACAGCTTCACAGCACCCGAGGGCAAACGTTTCAAGGGTTGGGATGTAAATGGCACTGCTATGAACGTAGGTGACACTATTACAGTTACCGACGATACCGACATCACAGCAATTTGGGAAGATATTCCTAAACACACAATAACCATTGTTGCAGGTGATGAAATTATAGAGATCACCATTGATGATACAGGCAGATTTGTTCTTCCTCAAAATGTCTTCAAGGCACCTTATGGCAAGCGCTTTAAGTGCTGGAATGTTGACGGTGTTGAAATGGCTGAGGGTGAAGCGATCATCGTTACCGATGATATCACCGTTACAGCAATTTGGGAAACAGACTATGATTTTTATAATAAATTGTATTCGAGCTTGGTTATGCTTCATAACCACAAATTCACCATTACAGTTTCCTCAACCGAGGGCGGCAGCATCACTGCAAGCGGAAGCAACACGGTTAAATATTCCAAGGATATAACATACAGCATCACACCCGCTTTGGGATATGAAATCAAGGCAGTGCTTGTTGATGGCAAGGATGTTGGTGCAGTAAGCGAATACACATTCAAAGATGTTACAAAGAATCATTCCATCCATGCAGTTTTTGAGGCAGTTGATCCCTATACCGATGTCAGAGAGAATGATTGGTTCTATGAGGATGTTCTTTATGTCAGCGATCTTGGCCTTATGATGGGTACAGGTGACAATAAGTTCTCTCCCGATATTACAACCGACAGAGCAATGCTTGTAACGATCCTTTGGAGACTTGAAGGCTCGCCTGTTGTGGATAGCTCTGTAGAGTTCACTGATGTTGCCGATGGCAAGTGGTATTCGGAGGCAATTGATTGGGCATCTGCAAATGGCATTGTCAACGGTTATGGCAACGGTGAGTTTGGTCCTACCGATCAGATCACCCGTGAGCAGATAGCGGCAATTCTTTATCGCTATGCTGAATACAAAAAGTGGACAAATGATGTATCACTTCAAATTCTTGCTCAGTATTCCTACAGCAAATGGGCAGAGAAGAATGTGATTTGGGCAGAGAGCGAAGGACTTTTCGATGATATTGGTGTGGATGTAAGCACCTTGACAGAAAAAGCGTCCCGTGCGGAGCTGGCAGCATATCTGCATCGCTTCTGCAAAAATATCGTTAAATAAAACGATATCGAAAAATAACTGAATTTAAAAGGAGTCAATTTCTCGCAGCTAAAACTGCTTAGAAATTGACTCCTGTTTTTTATAATCAAAAAATGAATAATACTGCCGATCCTGTATATTCGGAGTTCGACTCACAATTCGCCAAAGGCGATTTGTCTCGCTCAGGGTGACGGTTGTGGGTTTATCATCCTTTAGCGCTCGTAGATCCTTCGACTCCGCTACGCTTCGCTCAGGATGACCGGTGGGGAATGATTGTCTCTTTTTCTACATAAAATAACAGATAATTTTATGTCAGCTAACAAGAAAATAACATCCCACGAGTCATCCTGAGCGAGACGTAATGACCAAAGGTCATTCGTGTAGTGGAACCCACAGGGCGATGGGCGTAGCACATCGGGGTATAATTTCACATCACAACGCGCCGACAAATTCCTATTTATAAATCATCGAACAAAAAAGAGACTGAATGAATCAGCCTCTTTTTCGGAGAAGGATCAATTTCCTTCAAGGAAACAACGTTTATTTTCGAAATATTCATCATTTGCAATAAACTCAATTTATATAATTATTGCATCTCAAGTTGGTATGTATTTACTTTTTCAAAATTCGATCAAACCATCTCGATCATCCTCGCCTTACCTCTGAAAAGGGCGTCGGTCATATAGTGGAGCTTTCCGTCGATATTTCGTTCCTCGTCCCTGTGACCGTGACCACCGAAGGTGGTGAGCACAAGTGGATGGTGAAGAAGCAGGTCGATCATCTCGTGGGAGACTTCATAGTCCATAGGGGTCAGGCGTATCTCGGGGTGATATGGTTCTTTTTTATTGAGATGTAAGTCCCATATGGGATCATGGAAGAATACGATAATTGGAAGTCCACACTCAAGCTCGCGCTTGAAAGCCTCCACCGTTCGGCTTGGAAAGTAGTCAAGGCTATTGTCGGCGGTGATAATGTTGAGCCCGCCGATTATGCGGCTTTCAAAATAAAGATCGAAGCGTGAAATCTCAGATTCAAGTTGAGGGCGCACCGTCTCCCAATAAGGGTATGGTTCTTCCATAGTCCGCTTGCAGATCCTTTGATGCTCGTGGCCTCCCGGTGAAAACATAAGATCCTCGTTTTTTATGATCTCCCCGAGGACCTCAAGATTTCCGTGGGTATGGATGTCGATAGCGTCACCTGTGCAGATGAGAAGCGCGTTCTCCTGCTTCGCAAGTGCAATAGCATTTTCAAAGTATTCACTCGGAGAAAATGGGGCATATTTTCCTGCGGGTGGAATACCCTATCGCTTTTCCATAAGCGCGTGGTGCTCATCGGTGTCCATATCGTTGGCATGTGTCAGATGAACATCTGTTATGTGCAGTATCTTCACAGGGCGCTCAAACCCCACATGTATCTTTGTTTTGGTAATGTTCAGCACAGTAGTTACCTCTTTCATTATAACAGGAAGACAGGCAGATTGCAAGCATTAAATAAAAACAGACGTTACAGCTTGAAATTTGCAACATAGCCTTTTATGTAATCGTATTCTATCCTTTAAGTGTGCCTCACATCGGTTTTCGGTGAATAGCCGTTACAGACAGTTTGCTTCCAAAAATTCCACAACAGGTGTGGGGTCTTCCAGGGAGTGAGGGTGATGATCGCAGTCAGGCTTGAGGATGACCTTGTGGTTGCTATTAAGCTCCTCAAGCTTTTTTACAAACCTTGCACCGTTTTTCTCCCAGACCACAGTTTCGTCGATAAGACCTGCAACAACGATGATGGGCAGGTGGGCCACCAGATGAACCTTGTCATTGGGGTTTTTGTCGAACGAGGGGAGTGTTTCTTTGGTGAGACCGTACACAGCAAGGCAATCTCTCGAGTCCTCATTCTCCTCGGGGTCATAACGGCAAGGCCAGTCGCTGATGTTTGTTACCGGTGCATCAAGGTAAAGACCGCCCACATCGTTCGGATACTCTGCGGCGTAGTTTACAGCATAAAGTCCGCCGCGGCTGAAGCCGAACATAACGGGCTTCGCAGAAAGATTAAAGGTCTGTTTTGCGAATTCATAAAACTCCTTAAACATGACCAGCGATTCGGGGCATCCGTACATATCGCTGCATTTGTGATAGCAGAGGTGCCAACCCTTTTCAAGAAGTGCTTTGTCAACCATGTTGAAAGCTTCAAAAAATTCGGTACGCCATACGGTGGGGTTGCCCGGAAGAGGCTTATCCGGACGGACTATCATGGTCTCTCTGCCTTCAAGCATGAACTTTACGATAGTTGAAGTTTCTGTGTATCTTTCGCTTGAAATAAATTTGTAAATCATAATTATCTCCTTAAATTTCTATGTTTTGTCAGTCTTATCGGGGTTTACAAAATTGAAATTGCCTGTACCATAGACTATGTGCCCTCCGTTGTAGTTCTCATATGCGCCGAGGCAGTGTGTATGTTGGCACATAACGAGATCGGCGCAGTATCGGTAAAAAGAGTAGCAATATCGCTTTTGGCATAGGACTCATAAGTGTAATTTGTGGGGCAAAAATCGCCCGTAAAGAATGTTTTCGTTGAAAGTTCCCACTTATGTTGTTTATGTGATTTATTATACCACGCTATTAACTTATTGTCAAGTGATATTTTGTTGTTTTTTTATTTGCTGAAATCGCGCTTGCTTTCTCTTTTATATAAACAAAAGGCTGAAGCAGATCAGCCTTTTGTTATATTAATGCTTATTCATAAAGAAGCTTATATGTATCCTCAAGGGTGAGATATGCGTCGTTGCCGTAAAAGGCAATTCCGTCGCCCATATTCCACATTGAAATGCGAACCTCTGACCAGCTTGACCAGATCAGCCAATAGCAGGTCTTGATTCCCGCCTCGGTGACCTCTATTATAATGTCATCAAGGTGCAGGCAGGTGAATTTGTCAACAGGAGCAACAGCATAATCCGTTCTGATTCCCTCACCGGGGCCGAATTCGGTTACGGAGAATATCTTTCCTGTTTTCATAAGAGCATCATGAGAAATCCGAAGAGCATTATGTCCGGTATATGAGCCTGTGTACCAGTCGCATCCGACAATATCGCAATATTCGTCGCCGGGGTAGCAATACATAACATCGACCCTTGTGCTCGTGGTCTTTTCCGAAACATTGGGGCTGTATTCCCATATCATCGAGTCTATTCCGCGCTCTTTTACAAGATAGTCATATATAAGACGCCAAAGTCCCACAGCATATTTTTGGGGAATCGTGTTGTTTTCCTCTCCGTTTACGATGCAGAACCAGAACCAGTTTCCGTTCATCTCGTGAAGAGGACGGAAAATTATCGGAACACCGTTCTTATGGAATATCTCGATAAAATCTCCCACCTTACTTAGAGTTTCCATGAAATTTTTATTATATTCCGTGCCCTCTGTAAGAAGAGCGTCCCAAGCGCCGGTGGTTCCGTCACCAAGCTCGCCTCTGTATGCCGCAAGTCCATTTGTAAGTCCCGAGGGATTCGGGAAATGGCATGAGAAGGTAAATATTCCGCCCTCTCTTGCATATTCTATCATGTCATATGCGTCCTTGACCTGTGCATTCCATGGATAATTCTTTGCACTCTGTGTAGTTGCCTCCGCAACATCAAAGCCGAAAAGCGGACAGTCAACACCAATATTGTCAAAATAAAGTCCTCTTTCTATAGGCATCGTTTCTCCGCGTCTGTCCGCTCTCATATGCTGACCGATGATGATATTATCAGAATTGTAAACATCCTCAAGAACGCTCATAAGCTTTTCCTTGGTATAAGGAGTCTTTTTCTCGATGCTTATTTTTCTTTCGTCGCCGTTTTTAAGAATAGCCTCACTGGCATTTATTGCTTTTCCTGTTTTTATATCAAAGCCGATAAGCTCGGAGAAGAATATCTCGATGCAAGCCTCGATTGTGGTATAATTTGCGCTGAGAATTATATTTCCTTCCTCAACTTTTACCGAATAGGATGAAAAATCTATATTTGTGTCCGAGAGAAGGATATATTTTTCGGGCATATTTTTAAGCTCCGTGGCTTTTTTAAGCGGAAGCGTAATTCCCGCAGCTTCTTCCATGTGCGAAACAAAATTCTTGGCAACGCTATCGTCATAAAGATCCTCAACAATGGTAAATTCGGAGATAAGCGCACCGTCTATCTCGATCTTATCCATAAATTCCTCGGGAATATACGCATATTCACCTGAAAAAGGCATCTTCACAGTACCACCCGAAATAAAATTCATGCAGAAATACTTTATCGCCTTTTTAATAGCATCCTCACTTCCGCCATCGATTATTATCTTTCCTTCCACCTGCTTTATGATATATCCAAGCATGGGAAGCTTTCCGTATTCGTAATCGGAAATGCTTCTGTTTGTCTCACCCACGATTATTTCATATTCCTTTTCCTCGCTGTCGTCTGTTTGGCTTGGAATGAGAATATCGGTTTCAACATAAATATCCGCCACAAGGTCTTTTGCGGCATTTTTCAGTGCCGTAGAGCTTTTTTGTGCCCTTATGATAACGTAATCACCAATATTTTTGATTTCTGCAAATTCGGCATCAAGTGCCTCGGTGCTTACAGCCTCGGTCTCGGTAATTTGCTCTGTCTCATTTACTTTGTCACTGGTATCCTCGGTCTCGATTTTTTTCGTTTCCGTATCGTTTGCCACATTCTGCACCTCACCGCACGAGAAAAGCAGAAATACAAAAATCAGTGTCATAACCAGGCTTAAAAATATTTTCTTCATAAAAATATCCTCTTTAAAATGCTTTTATTAAGACAAAACAAAGGCGCTATAAGATATATTCTACCTTACAACGCCTTTATTGTCAAGTATTATTAAATTATTTATTCTTCATAACAGCCTTCATCTCGTCAAATTCATCGACTATCTCCTTTTCGGGAGCGGGTGTGAGAAGGCTCACAGCAACGATTGCCACCAGAGACACGATGAATGCGGGAAGAAGCTCATATATAGCAAACACGCCGCCAAGCTTTGCAATTCCGAATTTCCAGATGAATATCATTGCGCCACCACTTACAATGCCCACAATTGCACCATACTTATTTGTTCTTCTCCAGAAGAGAGCCATGAGAACAAGAGGTCCGAATGCTGCGCCGAAGCCTGCCCATGCAAAGGAAACTATTCTGAACACTGAGGAATTGGGATTCCATGCAAGCACAACAGATATCATTGCGATAACGATAACGGTTGTTCTTGCAACCCACATTCCTGCCTTTGCGCTCATATTCTTTGCAAAGAAACGCTTAACTATATTCTCGGAAACGGAGGATGCTGCCGCAAGAAGCTGTGAATCTGCGGTTGACATTGTTGCCGCAAGGATACCTGCAATGATAACACCCGCAACTATTGCCGCAATTGCACCATTCTCGGCGATAGCCTGTGCCATATAGATGATGATTCGCTCGGAGTCGAAGCCCTCTGTGCCAATCATACCCTCTGTAAGCGCAAAATTATAGCCGATAACACCGATAAGGATCGCAACAGCCATGGAGATCACAACCCAGATAGTTGCAATACGGCGGGAAAGGGCAAGCTTTTTATCATTATTTATCGCCATAAAGCGGAGAAGGATATGGGGCATTCCGAAATATCCAAGACCCCAGGCAAGAGTGGAGGCGATGGGGAAGAAGCCATAGCTCTTTCCGTCGGTGCCCATAAGTCCGAAATAATTTTCTGCGGGAAGATTTGAGAAAATATTGCCGATTCCGTCTGCATGGTTTATTCCAAATCCAACGATAACGATAAGGGCAACAGTCATAACGATACTCTGGATAAGGTCGGTGACAGAAGCCGCAGTAAATCCGCCTATAACGGTATAAAGAGCGATTACAGCCGCACCGATGATGAGGGCAACATGATAATCCATACCAAAGAGAGAATTCATCAGCTTACCGATTGCGGCAAAGCCTGATCCTGCATACGGAATGAAGAATACGATGATGATGATTGCAGAGATAAGCATTATTATTCCGCTCTTATCACGGAATCTGTCTGAGAAAAAATCCGGAACGGTATTCGATGCGGTCTTTTCCGTATAAAGACGGATCTTTCTCGCAACGAAGAGGAAATTGAGATATGTACCGATAGCAAGACCGAGAGCTGTCCAGAATGCCTCGGCAAAGCCTGTTGTATTACCCGCAACTCCTGTAAGAAGAGCAACTCCGGGCAGACCCATGAGAAGCCAAGAGGACATATCGGATGCCTCTGCGCTCATTGCGGTAACAAGAGGGCCGAGCTTTCTGCCGCCAAGGTAGAAATCATCGGAGTTTTTGTTTTGCTTTGAATACATAACGCCAATGATTATCATTGCCGCCATATAAACAACGATCGAAAAAATAATTAAAGCAGTTGTCATTTGTCTGAAATCCTTTCGGTAAAAAATATCATGAATATTTTACCACAAAATCCACCAAAAATCAACCGCTTTTTGAATATTTTTTTATTTTTCTGAATATTTTATCCTTTTTAGCCAAAAATATCATTTAAAAGTGACGAAAAAAGTGAAAAAGGATAGATTTTTTCGCTCGGAGGATACAAAATATCGAATTTTGCGTCTCTTGTATCCATCGCAAGCCTGAAGGCATAAAGGGCAATAGCGTCCTTTGCGGACAGTCCATTTTCAAAATCCCCTCTTATCCTCTCGCGGCTTCCGTATTTTCCATCCCCCGCGATGGGCATCTGTCTCGAAGAAAGCTGCGCTCTTATCTGGTGAGTCCTGCCCGTTCCGAGCCTTATTCTCACAAGCGAAAGCTCTCCCTGCTCTCCTACCGCACTGCCAAGCACCTTGTAGTATAGCAAAGCCTCCTTTGCACCCCTTCGGGGAGTGGAAACAACAAAGCTTTTTCCCGCTCTCGCGTCCTTAAAAAGAAGATCGCGCATCTCTCCCTCATCCTCATCGGGTCTGCCGCTTACCACCGCCAGATATTCCTTTGTGCATATATCTTTATCCGCAATAGCGGCAAAAAGACGCCCCTCGGCACTTTTATTTTTGGAAAAGACCATAATTCCGCCCGTAGGTCTGTCAAGGCGGTGAAGAAGACCTGCCTCTGCACCGATATGCTCCGAAACAAGCTGAAGCATATTTTCTTCGCCGCTGCTGTCCGCACCGCTCTGCGAAAGGACACCGTGGGGCTTTAAGACAGCAACGACATTTTTATTTTCATAAAGTAT
Source organism: Eubacteriales bacterium (assembly GCA_045648605.1). Taxonomy (GTDB): domain Bacteria; phylum Bacillota; class Clostridia; order Oscillospirales; family CAG-272; genus SIG710. The sequence continues at coordinate 12,685 of JAZROG010000025.1, forward strand.
TTTAAACATTAAGCATATTTCCTCATACAATACCTATTATTGCAGTTACAGATTTTGTGGGAGACATAAGAAGTGACCCTGAAAGCGTAAGTCCAATAATCCTATCGGGTTCAAGTGCCTTAAAGATTTCTTTCTGAAGCGAAATGGGAAGATCGCCGTATCCGGGGCTGAATCTGGGGCGGATTTCATATCCATCTCCCCTCATTTTCTCGCAAAAAGCATTGCAAAGCGCCTCGATACGCTCCGCTCCTATAGCCTGCATCATAAGTCCCTTTGCGGGAGAGAGCCTGCCATACTTCATAATGAGTCTGTCAATTCCGATGCCAACCGTTGCGGCAAAAAGAATTATTTTTCTGCACCCAGAAAGATTTCTCGCAAGAGAAGCACTTTCCACCTTGCAAAATCCCATATCAAGCAGATTTTCCTCTGCTCTTATATCAAATTCCTTATAGCATACTCTATACGAAAGAACGGAAGATGCCTCCTCGATACATTCATCGAGCATTTTTTTAAGTTCTCCCGAGTCCTTGCCGCCCCCCGCATAACGAATGACCTCGCCCCTGTCTATCTCACCGGGCAAAATTCTCCCGGGCACTGCCGCACCCATCATTTCCCTATCATATCCGAAAGATTTGCCATTATCTTTTCGGCAACATCGGGCTTATTCATCGAATAAACATGAACATTTGTGATATTGTTTGCAAAAAGGTCGATTATCTGATCGGTAGCATAGGCAATTCCCGCCTGCTTCATAGCAAGCGGATCAGAGCCGAATTTATCAACAAGGCTCTTAAAGCGATGGGGCATAAAGGAGCCTGAAAGCTTGACGGCTCTTTCGACCTGATTTGCATTTGTTATGGGCATTATTCCCGCAACGATGGGAATATTTATCCCCGCTTCTCTTATTTTATAAAGAAAATTATAGAGCAGGTTATTATCGAAGAACATTTGAGTTGTGAGGAAATCACAGCCCGCATCAACCTTTTCCTTAAGATATTTTATATCCTCTTTTTGGTCTTTGCTTTCGGGATGGATCTCGGGATAGCAAGCGCCTCCGATACAGAAATTCGCACCGCTCTCCCGCAGCTCTCTTATAAGGTCGGATGCATGCCTATATGCCCATCCGCTTCTATCGCTTCCTTCAAGCTCGGGAGTAAGGTCGCCGCGAAGCGCCATAACATTGCTGACTCCCGCCGCCTTTATCTCCTCTATTTTTTGGTGCACGGTCTCTCTTTTAGAGGATACGCAGGTGAGATGCGCAAGAGTTGGAACACCGTAATTTTCCTTTATATCCTTTGCGATATCAAGGGTATATTTACTCGTTCCGCCGCCTGCCCCGTATGTAACGCTCATAAATGAGGGGCGAAGCTTTGCAATCTCCTCGGTCGCGCTCTTAACGCTTTCAAATGCTGTATCCGTTTTTGGCGGAAAAACCTCAAAGGACAGACTGATCCTTCCGCACGTCAAAATATCGGTCAATTTCATTTTTTTGTTCTTCCTTTATTTTTGCCATGCTTTTTTTGCGTGGCTTTTTTGGTGGAAAAGCCGAAATATCCTATTTTTTTACCAAGAGCAAAATATTCGCCATGTGCAAATGCCGCAAGATGTGCTCTCTCAAGGCATATCCTTCCGTCCTTATCCACAAGACTCTCGTCAACCCGTACAGCAACTATATCCGCAAGGAACATATCATGGCTCTCCATGGGAACGATGTCGGTAACTCTGCACTCGATGGACATGGGGCTTTCCCCGATGGAAGGACATTCCACAACACTCGAATCCTCGCGTGTCAAATGGCATTTTTCAAATTTATCAACCTTTTTTCCCGTATAAATACCACAATAATCTGCGCTCCTTACAAGCTCCTCTGTGGTAAGATTCAGCACAAAGCATCCGCTTTCCTTGATTATATGATGGGAATGACGGCTCGGGCGCACCGAAATATAGGTCTTTGGCGGTTTAGTGTTTAAAATTCCCGTCCAAGCAACCGTCAAAATGTTCGTTTCACCCGTTTCGGGGTTTCCACAGCTTACCATAACAGGCGGAAGAGGCGCAAGAAGCGCACCGCCCTTAAGTTCTATTTTCGCCATATTATTTCTCGTATTTTGCAGTATTCTTCATAAGACGAAGTGCGATATCCGAGCACTTTTCCATCTCCTCGACCACCGCAAATTCGGTTCTCGAATGGAAATCGTATCCGCCTGTGCAGAGATTGGGGCAAGGAAGTCCCATAAAGGAAAGTCTCGCACCGTCTGTGCCGCCTCTTATCGGAGAGTTCCAAGGCTCAACCCCCTCTTCTCTCATTGCTTCCTCTGCACGTGAAAGTACATGGGGGTTCTTTTGGATTACCTCTTTCATATTGAAATAGGAATCCACTATTTCCACATTACAGAAGCCATCGCCGTATTTTTCATTTATTTTGTCTGCGGCAGAGAGCATTATCTGCTTCTTTTCCTCAAATTTCTTCATATCATGGTCGCGGATGATATAATCAAGCTCCGCTTCCTCAATGCTTCCCTCCATATCGGTAAGATGGAAGAAGCCCTCATAATCCTTTGTCCTTTCGGGCACAGCATCAGCGGGAAGAAGCGAGGCATATTCAAGTGCGATAAGGGATGCATTCTTCATTATTCCGCAAGCACTGCCCGGATGGGTTGAAAATCCCTTTATCTTAACAAACGCGCTTGCCGCATTGAAATTTTCATATTCTATTCCGCCAAGAGCACCGCCATCAAGGGTATAACCGTAGTCTGCGCCAAGCTTGTCAAGATCAACAAGGTCTGCGCCTCTGCCTATCTCCTCATCGGGTGTGAAGCAGATCTTTATATCTCCATGTGCATCTCCGCCCTCGATAAGTCTTTCAAGCGCATCCATTATCTCGACAATTCCCGCCTTGTCATCTGCGCCAAGCAGAGTATTTCCGTCTGTCACAATAAGGTGCTTTCCTATATATTCTTCGCCGAGTGAACCTCTGACTATATTTTTTTCTTCATTAAGGACGATATCTCCGCCCCTATATTCGATTATTTTTGCCTTTATCGGACTATCCGCAACCGCATCAGAGGTATCCATATGTGCTATAAATGCCACAGCGGGGTGATCCTCACCGCAATTTGAAGGAAGCGAACCATAGACATAACCATGCTCATCAAGCTCGGCATCAAGTCCCATTTCCTTTAGCTCATCGCAGAGAAGTGCGCCGAGAGCAAGCTGCTTTTCGGTGCTTGGACAGCATTCATTCTCCCCACATGACATTGTGGGATAGGAAACATATTTTAAAAATCTTTCAATAAGCATTTTTATTCCTCTCAATTCTCAACAAAGGTCTTGTAATTTCCACTATGGATAACATCCACAAAATCAATAATGCTTTCTATTTTTTCCTTTGTCTTTATTCCCGCAAGCTTTTTCTGACCGAAAGCCAAATGGTTATCACTGCCGGCAAAGAGGGCAAGCTCATAATTTTTCGCATATTCCTTTGCCATTTTGTTCTCAAAATCGGTGCAATTTGCATTTATCACCTCAACACCATCGATCTTTCTCGGCTGAAGTCTTATTTCCTTTATATAGTTTGCCTCTCTGAACGGATGAGCATGAATAACAAGCGCTCCGCAGTCTCTCACATAATCAAGATAATCCCAGCAGGGCATTTCCATTATTTGCTCATTTTCAAGCAGCCATTTGGGAGAAAGGCCATAGGTCAGAAAATCCGCACCGTAAAATGTATATTCCCAACCAAAAAAAACATCAAGACCAACCTTTTTTCCTTCCTTCAGGGCATTAACATACCCTTGGCAAAATCTTTCCACCTTTTCCTTCCATGAAATTCCCTCACGGGGAACAACAGTGTTTCCATTGAAAAAATGGTCTGTCACGATTATTCCGTCATATCCCATTTCGGCATAATATTCCACCTGCTCCGCAGCACTCGCTCTTGCACAAGCACTCACCTCTGCGGTGTGCAGATGCGTCTCATATTTAAAATATTTCATATTAAACCTCAAATTCAGCCTTCGATAAGCTTTACTATCTCATAGGGTTCATTTACAAAAACATCTGCTCCGTGCGGTAAAAGCTCTTCCTTTTTTCTGAAGCCCCAAAGAACACTTATGCAGGGAAGCCCCGCATTTTTCGCCGTGAGCACGTCAACCTCGGAGTCTCCGATATAGACAGACTCGCTTTTGGTAACTCCAAGCTCCGAGAGTGCTATTTCCACCATGTCGGGGGCGGGCTTTCTCGGAACGCCCTCAAGCTCACCCAGCGCAAAGTCAAGCTGGGGATAAAATTCTGCCGCCAGCTCCTTTACCGCGGGGTCTATTTTGTTTGAGACCACCGCCATTTTTATTCCCATTGCGCGAAGAGCGTCAAGTGTCTCTGAAATTCCGTCATAAGGACGGGTTTTTATCTGACAATGGGCAGAATAATATTCTCTGAATTCACCGAACAACCTCTCAAAATCGGGATTTTCCTCTCCGCCCGGAACAGAAAGCGCAACAAGCTGTCTTATACCGTTTCCAACAGAGCATCTTGTCTCTTCAAAAGTGCGCTCCTCATATCCGTTTGTGCAAAGAATATGATTTATACTGTCATGAAGATCCTGCAGAGTGTCGAGGATCGTACCATCCATATCCCAAATTATTGCGTTATATTTCATATCT
>JAZROG010000026.1:0-33911 GCA_045648605.1 Eubacteriales bacterium
TGTAAAGCTCAGATTCAAGCTTTAATTTTTCAACGCCGATCTCGGCAGAATCGGTGGCATCAAATGCTATCTGAAAATGCAGGATAAGCACGATTAGCACTCCCCAAAGAGGAAGCAAAAGCGCCACGAGGAACATATATTTATGTACCGACAGAACTCGGATTTTGATTCCGATAAACACAAGCAGACATACAAGGAGATGCATGACTGCAGCAATGATGTAGAGCATATATCGCCTTTCTTATTTAACAACGGTAACGGTGATGTCAAGTCCCTCAAATCTCGGCAGGATAAATTTGATGTCATTTTCGGTTGCCTGAGAGAGAATGAGGCGCAGTTTACCGTTACTTGTGATTCCGAGAATATCGTTAAGCCTTATCTTGCCTGTGAGCATATCATCCGCTTCTTTCAAAGTATGACCGTTCAATGAAAACTCCAGCATAACGTAGGTCGATACCTTCTTTTCCGCGAGTGCAGCAAAATTCTGTACGCACTCCTCAAAGTATTCGGCGTTCATTATGTGTGTGCCTGAGATATACTGCTTTTCAATGAGGGCGTTGCCATAGTCGTGCGCACGCAGAAGTGACATCTGCACAAGATCACGCAAAATTTTGAAAAGATTCACATAGTAAAGAGACCGCTGATCCATATTCGCATGCCACAGAAATATCATAAGTACAAGCTCATCGCCTCGGTAAACACCTGCCGCATACATGGGATACTCGCTTTTAAGCTCGGTATTTTTCCATATACCGCCCCCTCGAAGCTTTTCGATGACGGGTGCGTAGGTATCCAGAGAAACAGAGCGTGCTGCAACGTCTAAAAGATCTCTTGATGCAACCTCAAGACGTCCGAACGCATTCTTTGCGTTTACGGAATATACTGCGATGCTCTTGTTTTCAAGGATATCTTCAAAGGTTTCGATAGTGCGAAGATATAGCTGCTGTGGAGCAACGGTGTTTAGCTTTCGGGTGATGTCGAAAATCTTACCAAAGCTGTCCTTTGAGCTGATGATCTGCTTTTTGAGGTCCTTTTTCTCACGAAGGGTATCCTCGTATATCTCTCCGGTGAAGATAAGCTTATTTTCCAGCAGTTTGTTCTGCTCTTCGAGGTATTTGCCGTGCTCCTCTTTTTTTAGATTGACGTAGCCGCAAAGCCCGCCCACCAGGAAAAAGAACACAAATGCAAGCCAATTTGTAGGCTCGTAAAATATCGTCAGCGGATCTGTTCCCGCCATGACCTTTGCGATAAAATATGAAACGCTGGCAAGTGCCGATGCGGCGATACCGAAGGACAAGCCATACAGCGTTGCCATAATCACGATAAAGATCGTTCTGAAATCAACGATGGAAAAGATAACGGCAGAGTCGGTTATATATATAAACAGCTCAGATATGAAAAACAGCAGAAACAGCTCGATGACCTTTATGGCAAAGGAATGCTTTGAGAGCCATTTTTTGACTTTGTCAAAAAATGTTTCTGCTTTGTCCTTTTTGGTGGTAAGATAAAGCTCGTACTGCTCCCCTATATCCTCGAGAACGGATATCTTCGCAAACCAGCCGTATTCGTTCCTGAGCGCCGTATTTGTGGTTTTGATAATACCCGAGGTATGGCTCCCGGTAAATTCCGTTTTCACATTCGCAGCGATGCTTTTAAGGTGCTCGGCAAAATCGGAGAAGGTAAGGTGAAATTCATCGCCAACGCTTAAAATACCGCTGCCGGATTTCCAGTTATCAACGATACGGGTGAGCAGATCCGACAGATCCTTGAGGGAGAGAAAATGCATCCTCGACGTTGGAGATTCCGAAATTTGCACGGTTTTACCCGAATGTATTTGCTCAAATACACCGTAAAGGAAATCGTTTTTATACACTGCGCTGTAAAGGTACGGTATCTGCACGGTTTTGATATCAAGAGAGTATCGCTTTGCGTAAAATTCGCAAAGCTTTTCGTTAGCCGATGCCATTATCGCCTTGTCAGTGCGCTGGCTGAATGAGGAATCGAGAGGCGACAGATAGAGAATCTTGATTCCCTTTTGCATCTCTGCAGAGAACTGCAAAACCTCACGAAGCTCCTCTGCATCGTTTTGATCGGTAGAATGGAATTTCAGTCCCACCGAGAAAAAGACGATGAGATCAAATTCGTATGTTTCAAGAATGTCCTTAAGGGATGGTTTGCGCACTCGGAACAGCTTTATTCGATCAGCGCTGCCGAGTTCAGTGTTTCCAAGCACCATAACCTTACTTTTCGGGAATGTAGATTGCACAAATTCCTCGGTAAGGTATTCGGTATTTCCTACAAGCAGAACTCTCGCAAGGCTGATATCGGCATATTCCCCCACAACACTGCGCTTTTTCTGCAGTTTTTCTCTGAAGGTGACCAGTGCTCGGTGATTGACAACCCGTATAAGACATTCCACAAGTTCCTTGTCAAAAACGCCGCACATTCCGCTTGAAATCATCTGAAGTGCTACATCCTGGGAAAATGCTTCCTTATAGCTGCGGGACCTTGTCAGCGCATCATAGGAATCCGCAAGTGCAACAACCTTTGCACACAGCGGAATAGCGTCACCACGAAGCCCATCGGGATATCCGGTGCCGTCAATTCGCTCATGATGGTATTTGGCAATCTGTGCGGCATATTCAACGGTTTTTGGAGAAACATCCCCTTGATATGCCTCACGGATAGTCTGCTCGCCAAATACGGAGTGCTTTTTAATGATATCGTATTCGACCGGAGAAAGTGTTCCGGGATAATCGAGAATACTTTTCGGGATCTGAAGCTTGCCGATATCGTGCAGTGCAGATGCCATCGCTATTGCAGTTATATCTTCTTCGTGGAGAAACAGCTCCGGCTTATATGCAGACAGTTCTCGAAGAAGAAATTCCGTGATCATTCTTACATGGTAAATGTGATATATGCTCTCACCATTAAGTTCTCTCTCTTCGGTATCATCAGCAAGGTATTCAATTTTCAGTTCATTCGTATCATTTCCGGTATCGTAAGTCAGTATTGGTAATCCTTGCATTGCAGCCATCTCCTTGAGGCAAGAATAAGAGAAATGGGCATTGTAATTTGTATAATAACCCCATTCTACCATTATATTATAACACATATTTGTTACAGAGCGATGAACAAATATAATTCCAATTGTTAATGCGAGTTGAGCTGTTCCGCACAATAATCGTTCTTATCTTTTTGACTACAAAGCAATGATTTCTTTTAGGATCTTAAAAAAATGATTAGCACCGTTTTGCACCATCATAACCTAAAATATGTCGATTAAAATTTTTCACTTCTATGTCTTTCGGAAAGGAAGTGCCGCTCCCCGTCACCTTCCGGATACAGATATTCGCTGAATGCCTGAATAGTGATGTATCGGCTACGCCGAAATGATGCTATGACTTCGCCATAGTGATGTATTGCGCCGATGGCGCAAAATGATGTGATGTTTGCCGTTATGTGCCGCAAGGCACACATCATTAGGCGAAGCCGTCATCATTGGCAAAGCCCACATCATTTGCCGCAGGCAAACATCATTTCCAAAAACAAAAGCACTGCTTTCGCAGTGCTTTTGTTTTTGGAGGTGCCACCCAGAATCGAACTGGGGATAGAGGTGTTGCAGACCTTTGCCTTACCGCTTGGCCATGGCACCGAATATTTAGGGCACGACTATCATCGTGCCCATTTTGTGGAGCGGATTACGGGGCTCGAACCCGCCACCTCGACCTTGGCAAGGTCGCGCTCTACCAAATGAGCTAAATCCGCAGACCGAGACTTTCTCTCGGCAATGGTGCCTCCGGTCGGAATCGAACCAACGACACGAGGATTTTCAGTCCTCTGCTCTACCAACTGAGCTACAGAGGCAAATAAGCCAAGGATATTTCCAAGACTCATTTTTGGCGACCCGAAGGGGACTCGAACCCCTGACCTCTAGCGTGACAGGCTAGCGTTCTAACCAACTGAACTACCGGGCCAAACATGGTGGGAACAATAGGGCTCGAACCTATGACCCTCTGCTTGTAAGGCAGATGCTCTCCCAACTGAGCTATGCTCCCATGTCCGTTCTCACATTTTCCGTGACAACGGTACATATTATACCACTTTATATTCGATTTGTCAATACCTTTTTTGAAATTTTTTTAAAAAAATTTATTTTCCAAATGCTTTGTCGATTTCCGCCCTTGTAAACACGTAATTTGAATTGCAGAATCGGCAGAAAATTTCAAGCTCCTCGGGCTTTCCCTCTTCCACTTGCTCACGGAGCATATCATAAATCTCTTTTTCCTTCAGAGACAGGAGCGCATTCTTCATCCTTTCTCTTGAGCAGGTACATTTATACTCAACCTCGATCTCATCAAAAAGATCATATGGAATATCAGCAAGGGCGATATCTGCAATCTCCTTATTTGAAAGTCCCTTATCAAAAAGTCTTGAAATATTTGTAAGTGAAGCCGCATTTCGCTCAATAAGGTCAACAGTTCCCTCATCTGCAAAGGGCAGAAGCTGAATAATAACTCCGCCTGCACTCTTACAGCTATGATCCGTATCCACAAGCACACCAAGGGCGCAGACCGTGGGCACCTGCTCGCTCACAGCATAATATGAAGCAATATCCTCTGCAATCTCACCGCTGACAAGCTCTGTAGAGCCGACATAAGGCTCCTCTCCGCCGATATCACGGACAATGGTGAGCATTCCTCTGCCCACTGCAGCGCCAACATCAAGCTTTCCGTTTGGCTTTTTGGGCACATCCACATCGGGATTCTGAATATAGCCCCTTACATTTCCGTAATAGTCGCCAACCGCAATAAGCTTACCCGCAGGGCCGTCACCATTTACAGTAACCGAAATGGTATCGTCCTTATTTCCCATCATACATCCCATAAGAGATGTGGCAGTGAGAAGTCTGCCGAGAGCGGCGGTTGCCGTTGGAGTAGGCTTGAATTTTTCTATCATGGTATCCACGATAGCTGTTGAATTTATAACGTGTATTCTCGCACTTCCGTCCTGTGTCATGGCGCGGAGAATGGTTGATGTTTTTGACATAACAAAATTCTTCCTTGTTTATTATTTTTTTGCTCTTGCGGCAATATACCACCGCTCGTCATTTTCCTTTATCTCACCGAATTTATAGTCCGAAAAAGTACCGAGAAATTCAAATCCGCACCTGTAAAGGGCATTTTTTATTTCATCGAGAGAATACATCCTCTCTCTCTGGTGCTCCTCCTCGCGCAGATATTTTCCATCCTCTCCCTCAGAGAAAAGGGTCAGATAAAAATCGCATATTCCGCTCTTTTCATCAAAAAAATTCTGCCATCCGCAAAATACCGCGCCGCCGTCAATCTCGTCCTCGAGAATATAAGCATTATCGCCGTATATATTGCGGAATTTATATGGAGTATTTATATCGAAGAGAAAAATTCCGTTGGGGTCGAGATAATTATGCACCGTTTTGAAGCATTTTTCAAGATCGCCCTCACCTGTAAGATAATTTATGCTGTCAAGGCAGCAAATCACAGCACCGACAGTGCCGTAAAGCTCAAAATCACGCATATCCTGAAGAAGATAGAGTATAGGCAATCTGTATTCGTCCGCCTCGCCAAGGTTCACATATGCTCTCTCGGATGCAACCGACAGCATCTGCTCCGAGCCATCAACGCCTATCATGTCATAGCCGCGTCTTGCAAGCTCTGCGGTCATGCTTCCCGTTCCGCAGGCAAGGTCAAGAACTATCTTGGGCTTTTTCGGCAGATATTTTACGAATGTCCTCTCAACAAAATCCGCCCATGCGGAATAATCAATATCCTTATTCAGTTTATCGTAAACCTCGGCAATTATTTCATATCCCTCGGTCATTTTTCATCCCCCTCAAGTCGGTCAAGGACCATGGAATAGCCGTCATTTCCGTATCGGAGCGCACGGTTGACACGGCTGATGGTTGCAGTACTAAGTCCCGTCAGCTCTGCGATCTCGGAATAGACCTTATTTTCTCTGAGCATCCTTGCCGCCACCATTCGCCTTGACATTTCACGAAGCTCCGGAATGGTGCAAAGGTCCTCAAAAAAATCATAGCATTCATCAAGACTTTTCAGCTTCATTATGCCACGGAAGAGCATATCGAGTTTTTCATCCTTAAATTTGCTTTGATTTTTCATTTAGAGACAACTCCTTTTTCAAAATCGAACTCGTCATAGAGCTTATAGATATCACCCGCGCCCATTACGATAAGCACATCTCCCTCGCGAAGCTCCTTTCTAAGATACGCCGCGATCTCACGGTTTCCGCCAACATATTCCGCCTTTTTTCCGAGAGCGGAAGCAAGAACCTCACCGCTCATGCCTCTCGTATCTGTCTCTCTTGCGGCATAGATATCAGCAAAAACAACTCTGTCGGCACTATCGAACGCATGAACGAACTCATCAAAAAGCTCACTTGTTCTTGAATATGTATGAGACTGGAAAACACACCAGAGTCTGTCATATCCCATTCGGCTCACACCGTCAAGTGTAGTCTTCACCTCTGTGGGATGATGTCCGTAATCATCATAAACATCAGCTCCGCAAAGCTTGCCCTTATATTCCATTCTGCGTAGAGCACCCTTATAATTTGCAAGACCAATGCTCGCTTTATTTCCTTCAATTCCGCAGGCATATGCGGCAGCGGTTGCCGCAAGAGCATTATAAACATTATGCTCGCCCGTTACTGAAAGGGAAATATGACAGTAAAGCTCGCCCTTGCGGTAAACATCGAAATCGGGTCTTCCCTTTATATACTTTATATTCTTTGCGGTGAAGTCCGCATCAACTTCAACTCCAAAGGATATCTTATGTCCCTCATAATCATTCATAACAAGGAGGATATCTCCGTCATCCGCATTGAAGACCGCATATCCGTCCTTTCCGGTAAGAGCAGCAAAACGAGAAAAGGATTCTCTTATCTGTTCCATGCTGTGGAAATAATCAACATGGTCCATTTCTATATTTAAAATAACCGCAACGGTGGGGTTGAAATCAAGGAATGAATCCATATATTCGCAAGCCTCGAAGATGAAAAATTCATCTCCGCCGATTCTGAATGCACCACCCATTGAGGCAAGCTCTGCGCCCGAAAGCACTGTGGGGTCTGCCTCGGCATCCATGAAGAGCTGTGCGCACATGGAGGTGCAGCTGCTCTTTCCGTGCATTCCGCAAACGCCTATTCTGTTTTTATATCCCGTCATAACAAAGCCAAGATAATCGGCTCTTGAAATGCAAAGAAGCCCATCATTCTGCGCTCTCACATATTCCGGATTTTCGGGAGATATGGCAACGGTATATACAACCGCATCATAGCCATCAAGATTTGCCGCATCATGCTCATAATACATTTCAATGCCGCATTCTTCAAGGCGCTCTGTAAGTGCCGTCCTCGTTCTGTCCGAGCCGCCGACTCTGAAGCCCCTCTGCTTTGTTATAATGGCAAGAGAGGACATATTTATTCCGCCCGCTCCTATAAAGAAAACGCTGCGGCAGCTCGAAAGAGCCTCATTTATTCTCTCAAAGCCAAGATGTGTATTGCATACAGACATAGTATTTGCCTCTCATTTCTCAATTTTCGAAGTAATTGTGTTGGTTTCTTCACAAAACCATAACATAAAATTCTATTTATTCACAAAAAAATTTAATTCCATTTGAATAAGTGTCAAAAAACAACTATATAATAGTATTGTGATTGGTAAAATTAACAATGCGACAAAATTGGTTAACCATAGGAGGTAGAAAAAATGGAAATCACCGATGTAAAAGTAAGAAAACTGTTTGATGAGGGTCCGATGAAGGCTATTGTTTCCGTAACATTTGACCACGAGCTTGCACTCCATGACATTAAGGTCATCAATGCAAGAGAAAAGCTCTTTATCGTAATGCCCAGCCGTAAGAACCCCGACGAGACATACCGCGACATCGTTCACCCGATCAACGCCTCATTCAGAGCAAAGCTCGAAGCATCTGTTCTCGAAGCCTATGAAAAGGCACTGAGCGAAGCAGAGCTTTATGAGGGTGAAGCCGAAACAGCAGGGGAGACCACAGAGGCTCTCTGATAAGTTTCTTCATATTTTCTTCTTTACCGCCGCAGGATATCCTGCGGCGGTTTTTTTACATCATTTTATCAAGTATCTCGTCAATAACTATACCAATATTTTCCGCCATACGATAGAAGCCAAGATCATTTGGATGACAGCCGTCGATTGTGCAGTTATCCCTGTTATCGGAGCCGAAAAGGCTTCTTCCATCGATGAAATAAACATTCTTATCGCCCTTTTCAACAGCATAATTGAATGTATCCATTATAACGCGTCGACGTCTGTTGACATCACCCTGATTTCTTGTCCACGCATCGAGCTTTGAGATCATTATGTATGGAGTATTAGGCTGTTTTTCTCTGAAAAGATCATAAAGGCGCTGATGGGTATCCTTCAGATATTCGACAGTCTGAGCATTGTGGTCATAATCGCAGACAAAAATACTCATATCAAGGTCGCGCAGATATTCAGCCATCGGAATCTCAGCCCTGCAGCTTCCCGAAAAGCCGAGATTTACATAATCCACATTGTTCCATGCCGAAATTATCGCCTGATAGCAGTTACCGGGTCTTGAAGCACAACCGCCCTGGGTTATTGAGGAGCCATAATAAACAATAGGCTTTATTGGTCTGTATTTTGCGCCCTCACCGATATGTCACCCCTCTTTTATTCCGATATAAACCTCTTTTGCGCCACCGTAAAGCGGGAAATTGAGGGTATAATTTGTCATTCCCTCTCTTTTCTCCACCTCTCGAAGCTGTTCAAAGCCACCGACAGCCTCAACAGGCGGGATAAATGCACACATAAACGTGGTATTCTCCGCTGTATTCCTATAAAGGTCAAAGCCGCTTTGCATTGCATGGGTCATATGGGGGGAATGAGAAAAATTCTGCTTTGTTTTTATTGCAACAAAAGGCGAATCGGTAGAAAAACGAACTCTTCCGCCGCAGGTATTGTAATTCAGCTCGCGAACACCGGGACTTACCTGCTCGGCAATATCCCGTGGCCTTCTTATAAACGCGCCCTCTTTTTCAGGCTCATAAAGACCGTAATACTCAAAAGGAGCGTTTCTTAGGTTAAACCAAACGATATCATCTCTGCCAAGTGAATTTTCAAGAGCAAAATTAGGGTCTATCTTTGCAAGTATCATATTTGATCCTCCAAAATAAACTTTCCGTTTTTTGTATCAGCGATCTATCTCACCATGGCTTAGAAGTGGCTTTCCGTCTCTTATTGTAAGAACTCCAAAGCTACTCTCCTCAAATCTCGGCTCGCCAACGCTTCCGGGATTAAAAGCAATTATATTTTTTTCAAGTGGCTTGCCGCAAATGATCCTGCCCTTGACAAAGGTTTTATTAAAGGTATTATGCGTATGTCCAAAAAGCAATATATCTGCTCCTTTTTCTGCAGCATATGCTATCATTCTTTCAAAATCCGAGGGAGATTTCACATTATAAGGCCTATGCCCATGAAGCATAAGGACCTTAACCCCCTCAAAATCGAGAAGGCGTTCCCTTGGGACATCATTCCCCGAATTTGTAAGCCAATCCTCTCCGTTTCCTCGGACAAAAAAGCTCTTCTCCTCGGGAAATCCCGAATATTTCACATCCTTATATCCATCTCCAAGATGCAAAAGTGCATCTGCATCTCCGCACAGCTCAACAGCTCGCATGACCAGATCCGCGCGACCGTGTGAATCAGAGAGAACCAATATCTGCATATTCCTTTTCCTCCGAAGCCTTTCTCATAGCACCCTTCGGCAGAGAAAGCTTAAAAAATTTCGGGCATATCTCAATTTCAAGCCTACTCATTTTCGTTATCTCGCCGTCAATGCAGATACTCTGCTCTCCGTCAAAGTCTATGCTTGCGCTCTTGCATTTGTGATATTCCGCATGCTTCATTATACGCTTGCTTTCAAGATATGTACCTTTTTTGTATTTGCTTATCATTGTTGCAAACTGAAGTCTTGAAACGCGATTAACAAAGCAAAGGTCGATAATTCCGTCATCTGTCCTTGCAAGAGGTGCGCAATGAAAACCGCCGCCATAAAAGCCGCCATTTGCCAATGCGCAAAGAAGAAGCTCATCTTTATCTATTTTTTTGCCATCGATAACGAAGCTTTTCAGCCTTGTTCCGGGCATTTTTACAAATTCAATGGCAACGCCCGCAATATACGCAAGTCCCGGGGAGATCATCGGACGTCTTTTTATTTTCTGAACGCTTTCCACAACAGCACAATCGAAGCCCATATTTACAAGATTTACCGAATAGCGATCGTTTATCCGAACACCGTCGATAAGCTCCGCCTCTCCCTCGATCTGGGCAAATATATCCATAAAGATATCAGCACTGCCAAAATTCTTTATAAAATCGTTGCCTGTTCCAATAGGAATTATGGCAACCTCGGCGTTTTTCGCTCCGACTGTGCCGCCAAAGACCTCGTTTACCGTTCCGTCACCGCCGCAGGCATAAAAGCGCATAGGCGCATCTGTCTCCGCCTCGCATCTTTCTCTGACATATCTCTCCGCATCACCTACACAGGCAGAATAATATATCTCGTATTCCTTTTCCTTGCCGCTTTTTTCAAAGGCATCTCTTATATCGCCCTCAAGATTCTGAAGAGAATTACCTCTGCCCGCTGCGGGATTGATTATAAATATGTGCTTCATTCGCTCTCCCGATTTTGATAAAGATTTTTCTTACTTCAAGTTAATATCTTATTAATTATATCACAACAAGCGAAAAAAAGCAATATTTTTTGTAATGAGAATTAAAAAAACAGCATAGATTTTAGTAAAAAGAATGCAGGAGGAGATATTTACATGGAAAACAAAAGTATGAAAGCGCCCGGAGAGATTATGGAATTCACCTTTACGCCCGAAAACGAACGGGTAAAATGCCCTTTTTTTGAGAAAAACATATCTTCCGAGCTTTCCTCGGACTATACCCTTCCCGATTATCTGCCCGAAATCAGAAAAATTCTCGGAATAAGGCACAAGATCTCACCCATATCCAGATACATAGGCAATGCCATTGAATTTTCCGGTAGAATGGACTATGAGCTTATCTACTGTGCGGAAAGCGGCGAGCTCACATCCGTTCCTCTCGGAGAGGATTTTTCCATTGAGGTAACACCCGAAATTCCGGGGTGGATAGATTGGTCCTCAGGCGGCGAGGCCTTTGCATCCTTTACGGCAGATACGGTAAATGCAAGAGCAACCGCCCCGAGAAAGCTAAATGTAAAATGCCGTCTCATCGGAAATGTGATATGCTACGGATATGACGAGCCTTGCAGCCAAAGCACAGGCATAAAGGATGCCGAAAGGCTTCAATGCGAGGCGGAGCACATGGGCTTTAACCGCAGTATGAGCGAGGTTATCGAGCTTAATGACGAGATACCGCTCACGGGCGGTACGGAACAGTACAGGTATATTTCCTCAAACGGAAGAGTAAATATAACCGACACAAATCAAAGCGGAAATATGCTGAACTGCCGAGGTGAGCTGATATATGACACAATGGCAGAAAACAGAGAAAACGGTGAGATCGTTCATTTTGGTGGAAAGCTTCCATTTACGCAGTCTTCTGAGCTTCCCTCAGATATTGACGGATATGCCGTTCATTCGGTCGTAGGCTACTGTAACGATATAAAAATCTCGGACGGTGGGGACAAATATCTGCTGGATGCGGAAATCCTTCTTGAGATCGACTCACTGAATGGCGGAAAAGCAATGCTAACGCAGGATATATTTGTCCCAAATCACGATTGCGAGGTTCTTTACCGCGATTTTAAATATGAGACTCTTTTCAAAAACGGCTGTGAAAGACTTATCCTTAACGAAAGCATCGGCTTTAAGGAATCGGATGATGATGAAAATCAGATCATAGACTGCATCACTTGTATAAAGCTCGATCCCATAAAGCAAAGCGGAGAAGGTGCCGCCATCAGTGGAAGCCTGAAGGCGAGGATCATTTATAAAGCCAAGGGAGAATTTTCTTCTCACGATGTAAATCTTCCCTTTTCCGCAGACATAGGAAGCATACCGACCGAAGAAAAAAGAGCAATTATGATATATCCCGTAATTTGCGATGTGCGTTGCCGTTCAAAGGGCAGAGAAGCAACGATCGAAGCCGACATTGCTCTTTCATATGCTGTAATGCAAAGAGAAAGTATAAAAATTGCCGACAGCATCAAGACCTGCGACAGAACAAAAAAGTCACGGACAGGAATAACGGTTTATTATCCCGAAAAGAATGAAAGCCTTTGGAATGTGGCAAAGAAATTCGGCATTTCCATCTCTTCCCTTTCTGCCCTTAACGGCATAAGCGGTCAAGACGCAAAAGATCCCATCACAGGCAAGCATTTTCTGATGATAAGTTGATATAATCAAGAGAACGGATTATGGGGGAGAGGGGATTGGGGATCTGCTGACGGTTTAATTTTGATAATTGATTATCTTAGGAGAAGTAACTTACTGTATCGCGCCTCATGCCGGCGTGGCAGTCCCTTTGGGGCGGGCCAAAGGGACTGCAGCGCGGCATGAGCGCCTAAGGTGAAAGTAACCTCTTTTAAGATAAACAATTCATGTGAACAAGCCTTCAGCACAGTATCAAACCCTAAAATTGCAAAAAAATAAAAAAATTCAAAAAAACACTTGACAAGCAGGGCGGAGTATGTTATAATACTACAGAAATAAAGCAGAGCAACCCGCTCTCACCCTGCCGCAAAGCGAGCAGGCGTTGATATTTTTTCTCTCAAATGCTGTATTGGGGGAGATTTGAGTGCGGGGAATTCCTCGCATTTTTTCATTTTAAAAATTTATTTTCGGAGGTGCATTTTTATCAGCACAAAAGAAACGCCGATCAATGAGGAAATTAAGGCAAAGGAAATTCGTGTGGTAGGTCCCGAGGGTGAGCAGCTCGGCATTATGTCAAGCGATAATGCTCTCAAAATGGCATATGATCAGGGACTTGATCTTGTAATGATGGCGAGCCAGGCAGAGCCTCCCGTTTGCCGCATTATGGATTATGGAAAATACCGCTTCGATAAGGAGAAGAGAGAAAAGGAAAACCGTAAGAAGCAGCAGACCGTTGAGCTTAAGGAAGTCCAGCTCTCATGCCGCATTGATAAGCATGATTTTGAAACCAAGGTAAACCATGCACTGCGTTTTCTCGGTGCCGGCAATAAGGTTCGTTGCGTTGTTAAGTTCAGAGGACGCGAGATGAGCCATATGGAGATCGGTAAGGAGATCCTTGAAAGATTTGCCGAAAGCGTTGCTGAGGTAGGCACGGTAGATAAGAAGCCCTCAACAGAAGGACGTTTCATGAGCATGATAATCGTCCCCGCAAAGCCGGCTAAATAAGCCGCAAAACAAGTTCATTTACAGCCAAAGCGGCTCGGCAATCCCATGCCCTGTCTGCGACTGTATGATTTAAATTTAAATAATCAAAAGGAGAAAAGAAAATGGGAAAGATCAAGACACATAAGGCTTCGGCTAAAAGATTTTCCGTAACAGGCGGCGGAAAGGTAAAGCATTACCATGGCTCACATCGCCATAACCTGGGTCACAAGACCGCAAAGAGAAAGAGATTCCTCCGTGGAAGCGGAATTCTCAGTCATGCAATGACAGCAAACTACAGAACACTTATTCAGAAATAATCAGCGGTATTAAAGATTTAGGAGGAATTAGAAAATGGCAAGAATTAAGGGCGCTATGATGACGCGCAAGAGAAGAAATAAAATTCTTAAGGCTGCAAAGGGCTACTGGGGTGCAAAGAGTACACACTTCAAGATGGCTAAGCAGCAGGTAATGAAGAGCGGCAACTATGCATTTGCAGGCCGCAAGATGAAGAAGAGAGATTTCAGAAGACTCTGGATCGCTCGTATCTCTGCTCAGGCAAAGGTTTGCGGAATGAACTATTCCACATTTATGCACGGTCTCAAGAAGGCAGGCATAGACCTCAACCGCAAGATGCTCTCCGAGATCGCTATCTCCGATAAGGAAGCATTTGCAGCACTCGCAGAAAAAGCTAAAGCTGCGCTTTAATGAACTAAAAACCCGGTATTTACCGGGTTTTTGTCATAAATATCTATGCAAAAAACTGCGGCGGCACGAGTGTCTCCGCAGCGATTTGCTTTTTAACTGCCCCCTAAAAAGGAGAAAAAATATGTCTTTTAATATAAAATTTGCTCCCGATATTATAAGTGCAAGGACAAATCCTCTTGTTGTGAAGCTTAGTAAGCTGGATGAAAAAAAGCACAGAGAAGAAGAAAAATTGTTTCGTCTCGACGGAATAAAGCTCCTTCTTGAAGCTATAGATTTTGGCGCTGAGATCGAATTTATTCTTGTTCGTGACGATTCTTATGACAGGATAATGGGAGCGATTGAGGGCCATATTGGTAAAAGAGAAATTTGTATCGATGGAATTCTTGTTCGTCTTTCAGGATCGGCTTTTGAAAAATTGTCGAGCGAAAAATCTCCCGAGGGCGTAATTACAATTGCAAAATATATTGACAAAATCCATAAAATATGTAAAATAGAAAAAGACAGCGTTTTTTCTGCAGATGGAAAAACGCTTATGCTGGAATCGGTAAGAGATCCGGGAAATCTCGGAACTATGCTGAGAAGCGCGGCTGCATTTGGCTTCAAAACTGTTGTTATGACATCCGATTGCGCCGATATATATAACCCCAAAACGGTGAGAGCCGCTATGGGGGCAATTTTCAAGCTTTGCATTATCCGTGTGGATGATGCTGCAAGCGCAATTTCAGCCATAAGAAAAGACGGCAGAAGGGTGCTTGCTGCGGCACTTGACGAAGGTGCAGTAAGGTTAGGCTCGCTTGAGCTTAATGAAAATGATGTATTTCTGATTGGAAATGAGGGGCACGGACTTTCACAAGAAGCGATCGATGCCTCCGATAAAACAGTTTTTATTCCCATGTCAGAGGGCACGGAATCGCTGAATGCGGCTATTGCCGCCTCTGTATGTATGTGGGAGATGTCGAAGATTTAAGGAGGAAAAAATGTCTGATACATTATATTGGATATGGCTTGCGCTATGTCTTAATCCCGGAAGCGGACAGCTTCATTATCTGCTTGACAGATATTCCTCTGCATATGAAATATTCAGAGCGGAAGAGGAAGAGCTTGAACGACTTGAGCTGAGTCCGAGGCTTATAAATGCACTTTGTAATAAGGACATGAGCGATGCTTATGCCATAAATGATTACTGTGCATCTCATAAGATCGGAATAATATCGTATGACCATGAATTTTATCCTCAGAAGCTGAAGCTTATCTCAAATCCGCCCGCCGTTATTTATTTCAGAGGAACTTTTCCGAACCTGAATAATAGATTGGCTTTAGGAATCGTCGGAACGAGAAAGATGAGCGAATACGGAAAGAATATAGCGTATAAAATATCATATGAGCTGGCAAGTGCTGAGGCGATTGTAGTTAGCGGAATGGCACTTGGCATCGATGCGGTTGCAGCCTGCGGTGCTATAAGCGGAGGCGGAAAGACCGTTGCGGTGCTCGGCTCGGGTGTTGATGTTATCTATCCTCATCAGCATGCAAAGCTATATGAGAAAATTATAGAAAATGGATGCGTTATTTCGGAATATCCGCCAACTACTGCCGCTTTGGGAAGTCATTTTCCTCAGAGAAACAGAATTATAAGCGGTATAAGCAGCGGTACACTGGTTGTTGAATGTGACATGGACAGCGGTGCGATGATAACTGCTTCACGCGCAATAGAGCAGGGCAGAGATATTTTTGCTGTGCCGGGAAAGGTCGGAGATAAGAATGCTTCCGGTACAAATAAGCTTATCCATGAAGGTGCCGTTATGGTTTCAAGCGCCGATGATATTCTTCGCGAGTATGAATTCTATTATGGCAAAGGGATAAATTATCTGGCACTCAGTATGGCAAGAGGAAGCTCTGATATAAACGATGAGGCGCTCAGAAGCATGAATATATGCACCGAGGACTATTTCACATCACATAGAGGGCGCAAGGAGAAGGTCGAAAATCCCGAAAATATTCTCCGTCCGCGAAGGATACCGAAGATAAGTGACGAAAGCTCACTTTCCACGACGATTTCTTCATCGGATAACAAAAATGAGAATGTCGAAAAGCCAAAAGGCAAGACCGTAGATGAGGAGCTTGCGTCTCTTGATGAGATAGAGCGGAGTATTCTGCTTCTTATGCCCGATGACAGGGCTGTTGGAGTTGACGAGATCTCAAAGGGCGGTCTTGGATGCTCGGAGATCATGGGAACTATGGCGATACTTGAGATAAAAGGCTTTGTCAGCTCACTGCCCGGTGGACTGTACATAAAGAATTAAGGGCATAACATAAATTTGAAAGGATGAACAGCAAATGGCAAATCTGGTAATAGTGGAGTCACCCTCAAAGGCATCGACCATTAAGGGCTATCTCGGCTCAAATTATAAAGTTATTGCATCGAAGGGTCATGTAAGAGATCTTCCCAAGAGCACTCTCGGAGTTGATATCGAAAATGGCTTTGAGGCGCATTATATCAATATCAGAGGAAAGGGGGACCTTATCAAGAGCATAAAGAAGGAGGCAAAGAATGCAGGAAAAGTATTTCTCGCAACCGACCCTGATAGAGAAGGCGAGGCTATTTCATGGCATCTTGCAAATGCCCTTGGTATCCCTGTTGAAAAGACCCGCAGAGTTACCTTTAACGAGATCACAAAGAGCGCTATAAAGGATGCTATCAAAAATCCGAGACAGGTTGACATGAATCTTGTCAATGCACAGCAGGCAAGAAGAATTTTTGACAGAATAGTGGGCTATAAGCTGAGTCCCATTCTCTGGAAGAGCATCAAGAGCGGTCTCAGCGCGGGAAGAGTTCAGTCTGTTGCAACTCGCATAATAGTTGAGCGCGAGGAGGAGATAAAATCCTTTGTTCCAAGCGAATATTGGACGATTGAGGCTGTTCTTTCATGCGGAGACAGAACCGTTACTGCACGTTTTGTCGGCGATAAGAACGGCAGGATGAAGCTTGAAAACGAGGAGCAAACAAACGCGGTCGTTTCTGCTATCGGAAATGAATTTATTGCCCATTCGGTAAAAAAATCTGTAAAGAATAAAGCACCTCTTCCGCCCTTTACAACCTCCACCATGCAGCAGGAGGCATCCAAAAAGCTCGGATTCCAGTCCGCACGCATAATGAGAGTTGCACAGGAGCTTTACGAGGGTATGAATGTTGGTGCGGAGAATGGCGGCGCACAGGGTCTTATCACCTATATGCGTACAGACTCTCTCCGTATATCCGCAGAGGCATCCGAGGCGGCAAAGAATTATATCAACAGTAAGTTTGGCGGTGAGTATTACCCCAAGACCGCAAGAGTATATAAGACAAAGAGCGGCGCACAGGACGCACACGAGGCTATCAGACCCTCAAATGTTGCTCTTGAGCCGCAGATGATAAAAAAATATCTTACAAACGATCAGTATAAGCTTTATAAGCTCATCTGGGAACGCTTTGTTGCAAGCCAGATGGAGTCGGCAAAGCTGAATACTGTTGTTGCAGATTTTGCTGCGGGAGGATATATATTCCGCACAAGCGGTTATACCGTTACTTTCCCCGGATATATGGCTATTTACGAGGAGAGCGAGGAGGAGAAGAAGCATAAGGACGGAGACGAGGAGATAAGCAATCTTCGTTTGCCCGATATTAAGGAAAAGGAGACCTTCTCCCCTGATAAGATCGATCCTCAGAAGCACTTCACAGAGCCTCCCCCAAGATATAACGAAGCCTCTCTTATCAAGTTCCTTGAAGAAAAGGGTATCGGAAGACCTTCCACATATACTCCTATTATCACAACTATCCTTGCGAGAAATTATGTTGTCAGAGAGGGCAAGGCACTTGTTCCCACCCCGCTTGGCGAGGTTACAACAAAGCTCATGAAGGAGAAATTTGCCGATATCGTTGACTACAAGTTTACGGCAAATATGGAGGACGATCTCGATGCCATCGAAAAGGGCGATATCGAGATGCAGTCGGTGCTTTCCGAATTTTACGGTGATTTTGCCGAGTCGCTGAAGGAAGCTGAGGAGACTATCGAGAAGGATAATTACGAGCTTCCCGCAGAGGAGACCGACATCATATGCGAAAAATGCGGAAGCAAGATGGTCGTAAAGAGCGGAAAATTCGGAAAATTTGCCGCTTGTCCCGGTTATCCCAAGTGCAGAAACACAAAGCCTCTTGTGGAAAAGAAAGAAGAAGCCGAAGAAAAGAAGGTTGTTGTTGCAGATTTCAAATGTGAAAAATGCGGCGCGGATATGGTTCAGAGAACAGGCAAATTCGGAACATTCTTTGCTTGCAGCCGTTATCCCGAATGTAAATTTACAAAGCAGAAAACAAAGGAGCTTGATGTTGCCTGCCCCAAGTGCGGCGGAAAGGTGCTGACAAAATACGGCAGAAACCGTACTGTTTTCTATAGCTGTGAAAATTATCCCGATTGTGATTTTTCATCATGGGATATGCCAACGGGTGAAAAATGCCCCGATTGCGGAAATATGCTCTTCAGAAAGAAGGGAAAGCCGCTTGTAGTTTGCCATGAAAAGAATTGCGGCTACAAGAGAGAAACAACCCCCGATGAAGATATGGGTGGAAACTGATATGGAAGGACCTGTTTTGGAGATAATCGGCGCAGGTCTTGCGGGCTGTGAGGCTGCATGGCAGGCGGCTCGTCTCGGTGCATTTGTGCGCCTTTATGAGATGAAGCCGAAGAAATATACTCCCGCCCACCATAGTGAAGGCTTTGCGGAGCTTGTATGCTCCAATTCTCTGCGCTCGGACAGTACGCAGAATGCTGTCGGACTTCTCAAGGAGGAGCTTCGCAGAATGGGCTCGCTCATAATGGAGGCGGCAGACGCAACCAAGGTTCCCGCCGGCTCTGCACTTGCCGTTGACAGGAAGCTTTTCTCCGAGTATGTTACAAGCAAAATAAAAAGCAACCCGAATATAGAGGTCATAGAAGAGGAAAAATCAGATATAGGAGAGGGATGCACCGTTATTGCAACAGGACCTCTCACCTCTGACCCCATGGCTGATTATATAAGAGAAAAGCTTGGATGCGGTAATCTTCATTTCTTTGATGCGGCCGCTCCGATAGTTGATTTTTCTTCGATAAATATGGATATTGCCTTTTTCGCTTCAAGATATGATAAGGGCGATGCGGATTATATCAACTGCCCCATGACTCGCGAACAGTATGAGGCATTTTATGAGGCTCTCATCACTGCCGAGGAAGCGGAGCTCAAGGAATTTGATAAGGAATCCCAAAAAGCCCCCAATGTTTTTGAGGGATGTATGCCCGTTGAGGTAATGGCAAAAAGAGGCAGGGAAACACTTCTTTTCGGCCCTCTTAAGCCTGTTGGCCTTATCGATCCGAGAACGGGCAAGGAGGCATATGCCGTGGTTCAGCTCCGTAAGGAGAACAAAGAGGGAAGTATGTTTAATCTGGTAGGATTCCAGACCCATCTGACCTTCCCAGAGCAGGCAAGGGTTTTCAAAATGATCCCCGGACTTGAGAATGCACAGTTCCTTCGCTACGGTGTTATGCATAGAAATACCTATCTTGATTCTCCCGGTATGCTTGACGAAAGCTATGCAATGAAGGAAAAACAGAATGTATTTTTTGCAGGTCAGATGACGGGTGTTGAGGGCTATATCGAGTCTGCAGGCTCAGGCTTTGTGGCAGGACTTAATGCGGCTCTTTGCTCTCTCGGAAAAGAGAAATTCATCTTCGACAGAAGAACGATGATAGGTGCAATGGCTTCTTATGTCAGTCACGGTGGTATAAGCTCATCTTTCCAGCCGATGAATGCAAATTTCGGCATAATCGAGCCTCTCGGATATAAGGTGAAGGGCGGAAAGACCGCAAAAAATGAGGAAATTGCGAGAAGATCTCTCGAAATTATTTCGGAGATAGATATTTGGAGTTAATATGAGAATTATAGTTGATGTAATGGGTGGCGATAATGCCCCCGAGGAGCTTGTAAAGGGTGCGGTGAATGCCGCAAAGCTTTACAGCGCAGAATATACTATGGTCGGTGATGCGGATGCCATTGCCGATGTAGCAAAAAGAAACGGACTTGATCTTTCTTCTTTTGAGATAGTTGACGCAAAGGGAGTTGTTGAAATGACCGATGACCCCATCACAGTTGTCCGCAAAAAGGGCGACAGCTCGATGGTGGTTGGTCTTAAGATGCTTGCGGACGGCAAGGGCGATGCCTTTGTCAGCACGGGAAATACAGGCGCGCTTTTCACAGGAGCAACTCTTATCGTAAGAAGACTTAAAGGCCTTAAAAGAGGTGGAATCGGTGCACTTTTGCCACTCAGCAATCCCGTTCTTCTTCTTGATTCGGGCGCAAATGTAACTGTTACCCCCGAATATCTTGAGGATTTTGCCATGATGGGTTCGGTATATATGAAGAAGACCTTTGGCATTGAAAATCCCCGTGTTGGACTTCTCAACAACGGAAGCGAGGAATGTAAGGGAACCGAGCTTCAGATAAATACATATAAGCTGCTCTCGCAGAATGAAAATATCAATTTTGTGGGCAATGTTGAAGCGAACAAGGTGCCCTTCGATGCCTGCGATGTGCTTGTTACAGACGGTTTTTCGGGCAATATTTTGCTCAAGAGCATAGAGGGCGTCGGAAAGCTGATGCTCGGCTCGATGAAGGGACTTTTCTATAAGAGTGCGCTTACAAAGGTAGCCGGACTTATGGTTAAAAAGCACGTTGGTGAGCTGAAAAAGAAATTTGACCCCGCAGAGCATGGCGGAGCGCCGCTTTTAGGCTTTAAAAAGCCTGTTATAAAGGCGCATGGAAATTCAAATGCAAAGGCATTTGCAAGCGCGATAAAACAGGCATATGGCTTTGCCGCATCGGGCGTTACCGAGGAGATCGCCAATGCTGCGCTTCTCATAAGAGAAAAGCGCATGGCAGAGGGCGGAGAGGAAAGTGCAGAATAAAAAGAAAGGAATGGAGAATATGTCAAATTTTCCCTATCCGGCAGAGGAGCTTCAAAAGGCTCTCGGATATACCTATAATGATATATCGCTTCTGAAAAAAGCGCTTACTCATTCTTCATATTCCAATGAGATGAGATTGCGCCATATTGATGCCGAGTGCAATGAACGCCTTGAATTTCTCGGTGATTCCGTGCTTTCCATTGTTGTAAGTGAGTATCTTTTCTCTCACTATACAAAAAGACCTGAGGGTGAACTTACCAAAATGCGCGCAGAGGTGGTATGCGAGAAGGCACTTTCCAAATTTGCACTTAAGATCGGACTTGGAAATTATCTTCTTCTCGGTCACGGTGAGGATAAAAACCACGGAAGAGAAAGAAAGAGCATCCTTGCGGATGCCTTTGAGGCTGTGCTTGCTTCCATTTATCTTGATGCGGGTAAGGACGGCAAAAAAATGGTTGCCAGGTTTCTTCTGCCTTACATAATTGAAGAGCTGGAGCTGGCTGAGTCCGGCGGACACGGCAAGGATTATAAAACTCTTCTCCAGCAGATAGTTCAGCAGGTTGAGGGCGAGGTCCTTGAATATGTGACGGTTGACGAAAGTGGTCCTGACCATCAGAAATCATTTACCGTTGAGGCCCGTCTCAATAGCAATGTTATCGGAAGAGGTAAGGGTGGCTCAAAAAGAGAAGCGGAGCAGAATGCCGCATCCGAGGCACTTAAGCTTTTCGGCGAATAAAAGAATATTTTTGGGACTGTGCCATAAAAGCTCAGTCCCGATTCCCGTTAAAAAGGAGGGGATAATTTTATGAAAAAGCACGCAAATGTACCGATTTTTATCCCCCATTTGGGTTGCCCCAATGACTGTGTTTTTTGCAATCAAAGGTCGATATCGGGGCATATGAGCTTTGATGAAAATAAGGTTCGGGACGAGATAGATCAAGCACTTGACTCCATAGAGAGGATCGGTGAGATCGAGCATATAGAAATCGCCTTTTTCGGAGGCTCTTTTACGGGAATAGATCGGTCTCTTATGATATATTTGCTTGAAACAGCTGATGAATATATTAAGGCGGGAAGAGCCCACAGCATAAGACTTTCAACAAGGCCTGATTATATTGATGAGGAAATACTCAATATCCTTGAAAAATATGGGGTTGGCACCATCGAGCTTGGACTTCAGAGCATGTGCGATGAGGTGCTGATGAAAAGCCGACGGGGACATGACAGTGATACTGCCGAGAAAGCCTGCAAAATGATAAAGAAAAGAGGATTTTCGCTTATCGGACAGATGATGATAGGCTTGCCTGCATCGGATATAAAAAAAGAGCTTGAAACAGCCGAAAAAATATGCTCCCTCGGAGCTGACGGGGCAAGAATTTATCCAACTGTGATTTTTTACAATACCGAGCTTTGCGAAATGGCAAGGCGAGGGGAATATACCCCTCTTTCAAACGAAGAGGCGGTTGTGCGAGCAAAGGAGGTCATAAAGCTCCTTGATAAAAACGGTGTGCCTTGCATAAGAGTCGGACTTTGCGCTTCTGAAAATCTATCCTCCGAGGACGAGGTTTATGGCGGTGCAAATCACAGCGCAATCGGCGAGCTTGCCATGGGCGAGGTCTTTTATGACAAAATGTGCTCACTCCTTGACGGACTTTCGGACGAAGGAGAAAAAAACATCGTCTTTTTTGTGCCGAAGGGTGCAACATCCAAGGCTGTTGGACAGAAAAAAAGGAACATAAATCGAATTAAAGATAAATATTTTGTAAAAAAACATATAAAGAATATCAAAATCCTTGAAAAAAATGAACTTTTAGGTTATAATATAAAGATAGAATTTTAGAAATGGGAGGACGAACCTTTGTATCTTAAATCACTTGAACTTCAGGGCTTTAAATCCTTCCCTGATAAGACGAAGCTGACATTTGAAAAGGGTGCCACTGTTATTGTCGGTCCTAACGGAAGCGGAAAATCGAATATTTCCGATGCTATGCGCTGGGTACTTGGCGAAATCTCCTCAAAGAGCCTCCGAGGATCCAAGATGGAGGACGTTATTTTCGGCGGTGCTGACAGCCGTAAGCCCATGGGATATGCGGAGGTCTCGGTTACCTTTGATAATACCGGTGATGAGGGCGGAAGGCTTGACAGCCCATATGACGAGGTTACGGTTACAAGACGTTATTACAGAGCGGGAGAGAGTGAATATTTTATCAACCGCAAGAATGTGCGTCTTAAGGATATCTATGAGCTTTTCATGAATACCGGTATCGGAAGAGACGGTTATTCTATCATCGGACAGGGTAAGATAGCCGAAATAATCTCCCAGAAGAGCGACGAGAGAAGAAGCATCTTTGAGGACGCCTCGGGTATTGCAAAATACCGCCACAGAAAGAATGAAGCTGAAAGAAAGCTTGCCGCAACCGAGGATAATATGCTCCGTGTAAATGACATTATGAGCGAGCTTGAGGGACGAGTTGAGCCCCTTCGCCGTGATGCGGAAAAGGCAAAAAAATATCTTGAGCTCTATGAAACAAAGAAGAAGGCAGATGTCCAGCTCTGGCTCTATGACACGGAAAAGCTGAGAGGCGATATTTTCGCGGCGGAAACCGCATTTAAGCATTCTGAGATGGAGCTGCAGAATGCGGAGGACAGCATAACCGCACTTGAGGTGCAGAACGATAAGCTTTTCGAAGCATCACAGTCCAATAAAATGGAATCCGAGCATCTGCTTGAAATGATAAGAGAGCAGACCGAGAAGAATCATGCCCTTGACAGCGAATATAGAGTTGGCGAAAACAACATCGAGCATACAAACGAGCTTATCGCCAATATCGAGCAGAGCATTTCTGCCTCGGAGCAGGCTATCCTTGCGGAGAAAAACGCAAAGGACGAGCGAGCAAAAAGCATAGACGAGCTTGGCAAAAAGCTCGGTGAGCTATCTACTCTTCAGGCTGAGACGGCAGAGGAGCAGAAAAAATGCTCTGAAAAGGCAGAAGGTCTTGAGGGGGATATTGCTACCGCTCTTAATGATATCAGAGAGCTTGAGAGCGAGCGAGTTGATATAAGGGTTCGCAAATCGGTGCTTGAAAACGCAAAGACTACCGATACCGACAAGAATACCTCTATTCTTTCCGAGATCGAGGAATATAAAAGGACATCCGCGGAGCTTGAGAAAAAATGCGCTAATGCAAAGGACTCGGTTGACAAATATCTTGCGGAGATAGACAAGATCGATGCGGAAGCGGATGCACTTGCGGTAAAGACAGCCGCGCTCCGTTCAAGGAGCAGAGAAATGAGAGACAATGTGGGCGCGATCAGCGTTAAGCGCGAGACAGCCGCCCAGAGAATCGATGCGCTCCGCCGCATGGAGGAGCATTTTGAGGGATATAGCAATTCTGTCCGCTTTGTAATGAAGCAATATGACAGCGGAGCTATAAAAGGCAAGATATACGGTCCTCTTTCAAAGCTCATAACAGTTGAGAGCAAATATATTACAGCCATCGAAACGGCTCTTGGCGCAAATCTTCAGAATATCGTTGTTGATAATGAGGAGACTGCAAAGTCGGCTATATTCGCTCTTAAAAATGCCGGCGCGGGCAGAGCCACATTCTATCCTATAGCCTCCATGAAGGCGCAGGAGATAACGAGAGAGATAAAGGAAGCGGCATCCTACAGAGGATATATCGGTGCGGCGGATTCGCTTCTCGGTTCTGACAGAATTTTTGGAGAGATAATCGCATCTCTTCTTGGCAGATGCGTTGTTTTTGATAATATCGACAATGCCACCGCTATGGCAAAGGCTCTGAAATATAAGGTGAGAGTTGTTACCCTTGACGGTCAGCAGATAAATCCCGGTGGTTCATTTACCGGCGGTAGCGCGAAGAGGGATAGCGGAATACTCAGCCGTTCGGGCGAGATAGATAAGCTGGAAAATGAGATGAAAAGCCTTACTGCAGAGCTTGAAAAGGCTAAAAAAGCACTTTCGGAAGCAGAGAGAGAGCTTTCAGCATCCGAAAATGAGGAATTTTCCATCGAGGACAGAAGAAAGCTTATCCAGACCATGATGAATGCGGAAAACGCGGGCTATGATCAGCTTGCGGCAAAGCTTGATGCAAATAATTCTCTTATCGAAAAGCTGCAAGCAGATTATGATACCCTTTCTATCATGCAGAAGAGGTATGAGGAGGATCTGGCTTCGCTTCTTTCAAAGGAAAAGGAGCTTACCGCAAGAATTGACGAGATCTCCGAATACAGAAATGATAAAGAGGTTGAGAAAAACGAAATTCTTGATAGGAAGAGCGCTCTTGGTGAGGAGCTTACCGCGCTTTATATCTCGATAAGCGAGACAAGAAAGGATATCGACACCGCAAATGCACTTCTTTCAACCTCGGATGACAGAATAAAGGCGATCGAGATCGATATTTCGGGCGCAAAGAGCAAAATTGAGGAAATGAAGAAAGCACTTCTTGATCTTGAGAGGTCGCAGAAGGAAAACAGAAGCCAAGCGGAGGAGGGCGAGGGTGCTCTCGCAGCTCTTAATTCAAGCAGAGCAGAGAAGGAAGCGGGTGGCTTTGAATTTGAAAAGAGACTTAATGATATCAGAGCCAAAATACGCGCAAAGACAGGCGAGAAGGAGCTGCTTTTCAGAGCGCACACCGCAAACGAAACAAAGCTGGGTCAGCTTCATGCCGAGCAGGATAAGCTTTCCTCAAGACTTTGGGATGATTATGAGCTTACAAGAAGTGCGGCAATGGAGCTTGACTATCCGAAGATAGGCAAGGAGGAGCGAGGCGCAGTCCATGAGATACAGACAGAATGCAGAAACAAGCTTCGTGCATTGGGGTCTGTAAATATCGGTGCAATCGAGGAATATGCCGATGTCAAGAGCCGATATGACTATATGTCGGGTCAGATAAAGGATCTTGAGACTGCAAAGCAGGAGCTTACCGATATCATCGGAAAGCTTGAAAAGGAGATGAAGACCTCCTTTGTTGAAGCATTCAATGCGATAAATGAGAATTTCCACAAGACCTTCTCCGAGCTTTTCGGAGGCGGAAGCGCGGAAATACTTCTCACAGACCCCGAGGATGTGCTTAATAGCGGAATCGAGATAAAGGCAGCGCCTCCCGGAAAGATCATCAAGAGCCTTATGCAGCTCTCGGGTGGCGAACAGTCATTCGTTGCTATCGCACTTTTCTTCGCTATACTTCAGGTCAATCCAACACCGTTCTGCATCCTCGACGAGATCGAGGCTGCCCTTGACGAGGTCAATGTTGCAAGATTTGGAGAATATATCAAGCGTTATAGCGGAGGAACACAGTTTATACTTATTACACACCGCAGAGGAACAATGGAGGTTGCGGACCGTCTTTACGGCGTTACCATGGCTATCCACGGCATTTCAAAGGTGCTTGCCCTCAATGTTGCGGATATCAGAAAGACGGAAGGAGACGACTGGGATGGGATTTTTGGACAAGCTTAAGGCGGGTCTTGCTAAAACAAAGCAAAATCTTTTCGGTCAGATAGATGAGCTTGTAAAAAGCTTTGTAAAGGTTGACGAGGATCTTCTGGAGGAGCTTGAGGAGCTTCTCATTTGCGCGGATGTTAGCGTCCCCAGCGCAGAAATGATAATAGACGAGCTTCGCGACAGAATAAAGGACGGAAGACTCAAGGAAAAGGAAGAGGTTATGGAAACGCTTCGCTTGGTTGTCGAGGAGATGATCGGCGAGGGCGAGCCGCTTAAGCTTGATACAACACCTGCAGTGGTGCTTATTATAGGAGTAAACGGCGCAGGAAAGACCACCTCTATCGGAAAAATATCGAATAACCTTGTGTCAAATGGCAAAAAGGTAGTGGTTGCGGCGGCGGATACATTCCGTGCGGCGGCTATCGACCAGCTTGGCGTTTGGTGCGAAAGATCGGGCGCGGATATGGTGAAGCAGCATGAGGGCGCAGACCCTGCGGCTGTTGTTTATGATGCCATCGGATATGCTAAAAATAAGAAGGCAGATGTGCTTATCATCGACACCGCGGGCAGGCTTCATAACAAGAAAAACCTCATGGACGAGCTTGCAAAGATAAACAGAGTTATCGACCGTGAGCTTCCGGGGGCTTGCCGCGAAAATCTTCTTGTGCTTGATGCCACAACGGGGCAGAATGCCATTATGCAGGCAAAGGAATTTAAGAATGCGGCTGAAATAACAGGACTTATTCTCAACAAGCTTGATGGTACTGCAAAGGGCGGTATTGCCATTTCGATCAAGCATGAGCTGGGAATACCCGTTAAGTTCATCGGAGTTGGCGAAAAGATAGACGATATGCAGCCCTTTGATGCTGCGGAATTTTCAAGAGCACTTTTTGAGTGAGGAAAGAAATGGAAATTGTACTTGCATCAAGAAATAATAAAAAAATAGCGGAGCTTCAGGCTCTTCTCTCGGAGTTTCTTCCCGATATAAAGGTGTTGTCTCTTGACGATATTGGATTTGAGGGGGATATCATCGAGGATGGTGATAGCTTTGAGGAAAACGCAATGATAAAAGCAGTCTCTGTTGCCGAGCGCGGATATATCGGAGTCGGAGATGATTCGGGGCTTTCGGTAAATGCACTTGGCGGTGCGCCGGGCATCTATTCCGCAAGATATGCGGGTGAGCACGGAGACGATGAGGCAAATAACCGCAAGCTTCTTTCGAAGCTTGAAGGAAAAAGCGACAGAAGCGGTGCTTTTGTAAGTGTCGTTGCCTGCGCAATGCCAAGCGGTGAGCGCTTTTCCGTAAGAGGGGAATGCCCCGGAATAATCCTTACCGAATATAAGGGCAACGGCGGCTTTGGCTATGACCCGCTTTTCTACTATGAGGATCTCGGCAAAACCTTTGCACAGCTTACCATGGCGGAAAAGAACGAGATAAGCCACAGAGGCAGGGCAATGCGTGCCTTTGCGGCAGAATTTGCAAAAAGAATTTGATTTGGAGAAAACACAATTTATGCTTACAAGTAAACAGAGAGCCACTCTTCGTGCCATGGCAAATGGGATCGATCCCATTATGCAGGTGGGCAAGGGCGGCATCAGTGAAAATCTAATAAAGACCGTTTCCGATGCTCTTGAAGCAAAGGAGCTTATCAAGATGAAGGTTCTTGATAACAGCGCAGAGAGCGCAAAGAGTGCCGCTGAGGAGCTTGCAGCGGCAACCGAGAGCGATGTGGTCTGCGTTGTGGGTACAAAATTTGTACTCTACCGTCAGTCCTCAAAGGAGAAGAACAGAAAGATAGTTCTCTGATTATATGAAAATCGGAATTTTCGGCGGAACATTTTCTCCGCCCCATATCGGGCATATAAAGGCCGCTGAGGCTTTTATTGACCAAGTGGGACTTGACAAGCTTATCATTATTCCTACCTTTGTTCCCCATAAAAAGGATATGAGCGGTGTTGCATCACCCGAAGCGAGGCTATATATGTGCAGTCTTGCCTTTTGCGGTGAAAAATGCAATGCTTCTGACATAGAGATAAAGAGGGGCGGGAAAAGCTATACCGCAGATACTCTTGAAGAACTAAAAAAGCTATATCCCGATGATGAGTTGTTTATGCTTTTCGGCACCGATATGTTCCTTATTCTCGGAAAATGGTTTCATGCAGAGGATATATTCAGCTCTTGCACCGTGGTCTGCGTGTGCCGCGAGAATGACGGGACATCAGAACGGAAAATCATGGAAAAATCCGATGAATACAGGGAACAGTTTGGTGCGAAGGTACGTCTTATATCATTAGAACCAACCGAAATCTCATCAAGCGCCGTAAGAGAGCGGATAAGATTTGGCGAGGACATTTCGGGGCTGGTCACACCTGCGGTAAGAGACTATATCCGAACCGAGGGACTTTACAAATGAGGTGAAAAATTTGTTTGATACAAGCGATATCGAGCAGCTACGAGAGAAAATATCATCTCTTATGTCCGGCTTCAGACTTGCTCACACTCTCGGAGTTGAGGAGGAGGCTGTGCGGCTTGGAGAAATTTACGCACCCGAAAAAATGGATATTTTGAGGGCTGCCGCACTGCTTCATGATATAACAAAAGAATTTTCTCATGAAAAACAGTTGCAATTATGTGAAAAACTTGGTATAATTATCTCATACTGCGCAAAAAATGCGCCCAAGACACTTCATGCTATAACTGCGGCGGCGGTTATACCCACCGAATATCCGCTTTTTGCCGAAAAAGAGGTCATAGAAGCTGTAAGGTGGCATACCACGGGCAGAGAAAATATGAGTATAATCGAAAAGCTCATATATCTCGCTGATTATATCGAGGCGGGAAGAAGATTTGAGGATTGCATCCGTCTCCGTGAGTATTTTTATAGTGCAGAGCCGCATAAAATGAGCCGAGATGAGCGGGAGCTTCATCTTGACAGAACACTTGCCTTGTCCTTTGATATGACCATAAGGCAGCTGCTTGATGAAGGAATACCGATAGATGAAAACACATTTTCCGCAAGAAATTATCTTTTAGTAAGCATCTCGGAGCGCACAGCCCCGACAAAACCTTGAATATTATTGGGCAATGCCCATGAGGATATAAAATAAAATGAATAACAGAAATTCAAATTTCACCATGCCAAAAAAAGAAAAGCACTATGAGGTGCTTATCATTGCACTTTTTACTGTCATCGCAATAGCCATAGGTATCGTTATTGTTGCCAAAAATTTTTCGCCCGCAGATCCTACGCTTGATACGGAAATTCCTTTTCATACGGGAGATGTCGAGACGGATACGGATGATTCCGGCGAAAAGGTCGATCAGCCACAAAAGGAAGAGGAGAAATATGTGCGCAAGGAAGGCGTTTATAATTTCCTCTTTGTTGGATATGACAAGGCTGCGGGACTTACCGATGTTAATATGCTTGCACAGTTTGATACAAATACGGGCGCGATAAATATCATTCAGATGCCGAGAGATACTTATGCGCGATACAACTCCCGAGAGGGAAGCTACCACAAGATGAACGGTGCTCTGGGATATTTTGAGCGTGATCTTGGAGATCTTGCGGATTTTCTTGAAAAGAATCTCTGCATAAAGATCGACTATTACGGATCTATCAATCTTGTAGCATTCAGAAATATAGTCGATATCATCGGCGGAGTTGAGATGTATGTTCCGAGAGATATGAAATACAGTGATCCGGAGCAAGGACTTTATATCAATCTGAAAAAGGGATATCAGACGCTTGACGGAAAGAAAGCCGAGCAATTTGTAAGATTCAGAAGCGGATATGTAAATGCCGATATCGGCAGAACAGATGCGCAGAAGCTCTTTATGACTGCCTTTATGAAGAAGTTTATCGAAAGCATAAATGCTTCGACGCTGACTCAGGTGGGAACACAGGTGCTTAAATATGTGGATACAAATCTTACACTTAATGAATTCATTTATTTCGGCACAAAGGTTCTTTCGCTTGGCCTTGACAAGCTGACTATGATGACCTTGCCCGGCAACAGCGTAAGAGAATATAAGACCACGGGAACATGGTACTATGTTCTTAGCCGCAGTGCAATGCTTTCATCGATAAATCAGTATCTCAATGTTTACGGAAGAGATATTCCGGACAGCATTTTTGACCCCGATAGAATGTTCACAAATCCCGATGCGGATTATATGGTTGAAATATATAATACCGAGAGCGGAAGCGATATTTATGTGGGCAACGAGGTGGATGAGGACGGAATTTATATTCCCGCAACAAAGCCGCAGTCAAAGCCGGTGGTGAATGACAAGCCAAAGGACACGGAAGCACCCGCTGAAGAGACAGAAGTTCCCGAAAGCGAGCCTGTCGTTCCCGATACCGAGGAGGTTGACGCACCCCTTGACGAAAACATACCAAATGATGAAGAATAAAATGAAAAGGAAATAAATTATGGAAGAAAATATGAATGTTGTCTGCCTCCGCGATGCAGACCCCGCGGTCATCGCTGAAAAGGCAGCGGAAATACTCGATAACAAAAAGGGAAAGGATATAAAGATCCTTTATGTTGCGGATAAGACCGACATCTCTGACTATTTCGTACTTGTAAACGGTAACTCAAACACACATATAAAGACACTTGCGGACGAGGTTGAATATCAGCTTGGTCTTTGCGAGGTTCCGATGCTGAATTATGAGGGCAGAGGAAACGGAACATGGGTACTGCTTGACTATGGAAGAGTCGTTGTCCACGTTTTCAGCCGCGAGGCAAGAGAATTTTATAATCTTGATAAGCTCTATCGCGGAAAGCGCGAGGAGCAGAGCGAAGATGATGAATAATTTTTGACATAACATAAATAGGAGCAAAAAATGAAGTACAATTTTACAGAAATTGAAAGCAAATGGCAAAAGAAATGGGACGAGGCTCATATTTTTGAGGCTCAGGATAAATCGGATAAGCCGAAATTCTACGGACTTGTTGAATTCCCTTATCCTTCCGGTGCGGGAATGCACGTTGGACATATCAAGGCATACAGCGGTCTTGAGGTCGTTTCGAGAAAGAGAAGAATGCAGGGCTATAATGTCCTTTTCCCCATCGGCTTTGATGCTTACGGTCTTCCCACAGAGAATACCGCTATAAAAACAGGCGTTCATCCCAGAATAGTTACCGATAAAAACATCGAAAAGTTCACCTCACAGCTTAAAAAGGTAGGCTTCTCCTTCGATTGGACAAGAGTTATCGACACAACCGAGGAGGACTACTATAAGTGGACACAGTATATATTCCTCAAGCTTTTTGAGAATGGACTTGCGTTCCGCGATAATGCACTTGTAAACTATTGTCCCTCCTGTAAGGTCGTCCTTTCCAATGAGGACTCCCAGGGCGGTAAGTGCGATATCTGTCATAGTGACATCGTTCAGAAATCCAAGGACGTTTGGTATCTGCGCATAACAAAATATGCGGATAAGCTTCTCGAAGGTCTTGAAGGACTTGACTATCTGCCTCAGGTAATTCAGCAGCAGGTCAACTGGATCGGTAAATCTACAGGTGCTTTTGTTAATTTCTCCATTGCGGGAACAGATGAAAAGCTCCGTATCTATACAACAAGACCCGATACTCTCTTCGGAGTTACATTCATGGTTATCGCTCCCGCGCATCCCATGATAGATCAGCTTGCAGACCGCATTTCCAATATGGATGCAATTAAAGAATACAGAGCCGAGTGTGCAAAGAAGACTGAATTTGAGAGAACACAGCTTGTAAAGGATAAGACAGGCGTTTGCATCGAGGGAATGAGAGCGATCAACCCCATCACAGGCAAGGAGATTCCTGTTTTCATTGCAGACTATGTTATGATGGGCTATGGCACAGGTGCTATCATGGCAGTTCCTGCGCATGATGAAAGAGACTATGATTTTGCAAAGAAATTCGGACTTGATATAATCGAAGTTATCAAGGGCGGAGATATCAGCACAGGCGCATATGCCGGTGACGGTGAAATGGTCAATTCCGACTTTCTTAATGGCTTTACAAATAAGAAGGATTCCATTGCTCGCATGATAAAATACCTTGAGGAGCAGGGAATCGGTGAAGAGGGCGTTCAGTATAAGATGAAGGACTGGGCATTCAACCGCCAGAGATATTGGGGTGAGCCTATCCCGATCGTTCATTGCCCCGAGTGCGGCATGGTTCCCGTTCCCTATGAGGAGCTTCCTCTGCGTCTGCCTCCCGTAAAGGAATTTGAGCCTGGTAAGGACGGCGAAAGTCCCCTTGCAAAGATAGAAGAATTTGTAAACTGCAAGTGCCCGAAGTGCGGCGGCAAGGCAAGAAGAGAAACAGACACAATGCCACAGTGGGCAGGCTCTTCATGGTACTTCCTCCGTTATATCGATCCCAAGTGCAATGCAGGCATTGCAGATATGGATAAGCTGAAATATTGGCTGCCCGTTGACTGGTATAACGGCGGTATGGAGCATGTTACAAGACATATGATCTATTCCCGCTTCTGGCATAGATTCCTCTATGATATCGGTGAGGTTCCTGTTGCCGAGCCTTATGCAAAGAGAACCGCACAGGGTCTTATTCTCGGTCCCGACGGTGTTAAGATGAGTAAATCAAGAGGAAATGTTATTGACCCCAATGACGTTGTTGAAAAGCTCGGTGCGGATGCGCTTCGTACCTATATTCTCTTTATGGGTGAATACGGAAGTGCAGCTCCTTGGTCGGAAAGCAGTGTTATGGGCTGTAAGAGATTCCTTGAAAGAATCGCAGACCTTGCTGAAATGGCAAAGGGTAAGGGTGTAACCGAAAAGCTTGAGGTTCCCTTTAATAAGACTATAAAGAAGGTTTCCTCCGATATCGAGGATATGAAGTTCAATACCGCAATTGCGGCTATGATGGAGCTTGTAAATGAAATCAACTCCGCAGGAACACTTACAATCGACGAGCTTATGGTGCTTGTTCGTCTCCTTTGTCCCTTTGCTCCTCATCTCTGTGAGGAGATTTGGGAATCCAAGGGCGGAGAAGGCTTCTGCTCACTTGCTCCATGGCCTACCTATGATGAGGCAAAGACAGTTGATTCAAGCGTTGAGATAGCTGTTCAGATAAACGGTAAGCTCCGTGCAACTATCATGCTTCCTCGTGATTGCCCGAAGGATGAGGCGATTGCTGCGGCAAAGGCAGATGAAAAGGTGCTTCCTCTCATCGAAGGAAAAACCATTATAAAGGAGATCGCAGTGCCTAACAAGATAGTAAATATCGTTGTAAAGTAATTTTTCGGCAAAAAAATAAAAAAATCGGAAAAAAGTTTCGAAATTGTATTGACTTTTAGAGTAAAATACTGTATAATATCAAAAGAGATTTATTTTCTCTTGCCTAAAGCGGAG
>JAZROG010000027.1:0-19115 GCA_045648605.1 Eubacteriales bacterium
AAATGACTGCGTTATTGAGGACATGGAAAAACGCGCTGATATGTTCCGCATCCAGCCCGGCAGCACAAAAAAGGCTGAATTTTCAATGATTTTCGGTTAATTCTAATCTACACAAAAACAAAAGAGGCTGATTTTCAGTCTCTTTTGTTTTGTAAAAAAAATTCAAACAGGAATTTAGCGAACTATTAGCCTTCCACTTGAGGGGAAGGTGGCAGCTCTGCTGACGGATGAGGTGTTGGTACAAAAGGGACGTAAAATAAAGCTTTTTGCTCTTACAGATGACACCTCATCACCCGCTTTGCGGGAGCTTCCCCTCAAGGGGAAGCCTAATATAAATTCCTATTTGAAGAAATCATTCAATTCGAAAGAATTTGCCGTCTTTGAACTTAAAATCATATTTGCCAACAAAAACACCGGATGCTGTGAAATAATAATCATCCTCGAATTTAAGCACCGCAAGATCATACATTCCGAGAAAATCATAATATCCCTTGCTGTGGTCAAGCTCGGTATAATCCTCATCGGTATAACGTGTCATGTCAACGATTCCTTCGAGATCAAAAGTACCGCTGATAATTTCCTCACCGTCGGAAAATTCCACTGTCATAAATTGTCCCGCATCCGCCTTTTCCGCAAATACTTTTTCAATATGCATTGCATCGCAAACTCTTACGCTTTCGATAACGGGAACGAGCACCCTCTCAAAATAATCGTCCGAATCACCGTCAAACCATGAATAGAAATATATCTGAGTCATATAATTATCGGGAGTTATTATCTCGACGTAAT
Source organism: Eubacteriales bacterium (assembly GCA_045648605.1). GTDB lineage: Bacteria > Bacillota > Clostridia > Oscillospirales > CAG-272 > SIG710. The sequence goes on from JAZROG010000027.1 coordinate 790, forward strand.
AAACCTTACGCAGTGCTCCTCCACTTGCATCCTTCCCCGAAATCGCTGCCCATTCCTTAATATATTTTCCGTCGCCCTCATGGTGCTCAAGGCTGTCTTTATCAAATTTGAATTCAGTCCAGCCAAAATGATTTTCTGAGGTCATCTTGTATTCCGCGGGAACCTTTATGAGCATTCCCACAAATTCCGCTCTCAGGTTGTTTTCACTGCGCCCCGTATCAAACATACCGCTATCCCATGTATGCGGTGCTTTGTAAATAAATCCGCGTGAGCCTTTGCTATATTCCTCTTTTATGATATTTCCCTCGGCATCGCCCTCGGCTATCCAATAATTCTCTCTGATCCATTCCACATATCTGTCAGAGCCGTCATAGACCGTTTGGGTATCTTCAAAATTAAGCTCATAATCTACATAATAAATATCATAGTAAATATACATATCGTCGCGCAGTATCTCGCCCGTGCTGTAATCCATGAGAAATTCGCCATTTTCGTTCTTGGCTCTTATAGGATATTGCTCCATGGTTTCGGGGTCTGTATTCCATTCTGCGCTATGGGCAATATAGACTCCGTCTCCCTTACCAAGATACGGCACGCAGGGTGCATCATAACTCCACCAAGTGTGATAGAGCTTGCCCGTGAGGTCTTCAATGAAGAAGTTCCAATCTCCCGCATTCATATACTCAATAAGGAATCTGTTTCCGTCGGGTGAAATGGTCATTCTGTATTCTATATCACTTGGGAAACGGTGCTCATAAATGCTTACGCCATCTTTATTTGTAAATGTTATTGTTTTATAAGCTTCACCCTCCTTGCCAAATTCAATAAACCATTCTCCCATGGTGCTGTCTGCACTTCCCTCTGCGTCATTTGGTATAAAGGTTATTACCTCAACTCTCCATCTGACCTCATTCCAATAGAGACACTCCCAAATTTCATATATTCTATAGCCTATAAGCATATCATAGCCGCCCTCGCAGGGAATTATGACATCAAGAACAGACTTTGCATTCCAGTCGTTTGTTTTCAGCTCAAGAGATGCAAAATCAAGAGAATCTATGCTAGGAATTATCGCTCCCTCGGGCTTTTTCTGTCCCTCGGTGATACCGCCATAGCAGAAGGTGTCCTCGGGGATAATTCCCGTGCTGTAATATTCAAGAACATCCTCAAACTGGCTTGTTATATTTTCCCCGTTGCTTTTTCTAAATGCTTCCTCAATAGTAACGCTGCCTCTTACAAAATCCTCTCCGGGGCACGGAGCTCCTGCAAGCATCGATTGATAAAAAGGAACATTATTAAAGCTGCTCTCGGTAAATTTCATTCCATCAGGAAAGCTTCCGTCAACTGCTTGGAAACAGCTTGAAAATACTCCGTCTGCAAGCTCCATAACACTATCGGGGAGATTTATAGCCTTAAGGGGCAGTCCCGCAAAGGCATTATATCCTATATAGAGAAGTCCATCGGGAAAAATGACCTCTTCAAGCTCGGACATCTGAAAAGCATGAGCGGCAATATATTTTACCCCATCGGGAATGGTATAGCTTTTACTTCCGTCATCAATGTATTTAAAAACTGTTTCTCCGTTCGCGCTTAAAATAAGATCGTCACGCAATATAAAATCCGAATTTTCATCAAAATCAAGAGTTTCAAGTGAAAGACATCCCGCAAAAGCGTCATAATCAACATCCTTTACGGTGCTTGAAAGATATATGATCTTAATTTTCTCCGAATTTTTGTTTGAAAGAAAGGCATTTTGCGCTATTTTTTCAATTCCCTCGGGAATAACAAGTGTTTCGGTGGCTTCGCCCTTATAGGAAATAAGAGTTGTTCCGTCAAGCTCAAAATTTTCAAATTCGGGTGCTGTAAAATCATATCCCTTTGGAACATCCGAGTCATTTTTCATTAAAAATGGCAAGGCAAACGCAACTGCCAAAAGAGCAACAGTTGCCGCAATTATAAAAACGCCCTTTGCGCCGAAGTGTTTTTTCTTAAATCGGCTCAGATCCGCTGCTTCTGCGATATATTTTTCGTCAATCGAAGACATCATCCTGAAAATATCGGTCTTTTTCATATGTATATTCCCTCCTTTATCAGTTCTTTTTTCAGCTTTGCGCGAAGTCTCGTAAGCCTCATGGCAACAGCCCCCTCGCTTTCTCCCATAGCATCGGCAATATCACGGGAAGAATCCGAATAATAGTACCTGCGAACAAATATTACCCTGTCTTTTTCTTTTTGACCAGAAAGGAATCTGTTTATAACCTCAATTATATCCCCCTCGGAAAGCTCTTCCTGCCAATCTCCCGACGGAATTACCTCATCAAGCTCATCGAGAACAAGGTCAAATTCATTTTTCCTCTTTGACGCATTGTTATAAGCATATTTATTGAGCGAAATATTCCGAACAAGAGAGCAAAGATATGCCACAAGCGACCTCGGTTCTTCCGGCGGAATACTGTTCCAAAGACCAAGCATTGCATCGTTTACGCATTCCTCTGCATCCTCATTGCTGCCGAGAATGTTATATGAGAGATAATAAGCAAGTCTGCCGTATTTATTCTGACACATGGCTATGGCTTTTTCTGAACGTAAATTAAAAAGCTCTATTATTGTTTTTTCGGCAAATTCATCTGTTTTCATAGCTTTCAAATACTCCTTTCCGGGTGTCTCTGCCCAATATGTAAGATTTTCGGAATGAAATTAACACTTTTTTCTAAAAAATCTCGGCGAACCGAAAAATTCGTCCGCCGAGTCTTACTTTTTACTGATTATTTCTGAATTGGAGGGCATAAAGATCAGAATAAACTCCGCCCTTTTCAATAAGTTCATTATGATTTCCCTGCTCTATTATCTTACCATCGGCAACAACTGCGATCTCATCGGCATTTTTTATTGTCGAGAGTCTATGGGCAACAACGAGTGTGGTTCTGCCGCGACAAAGCTCATCAAGAGATTGCTGAATAAGAATTTCAGTTGTATTATCAAGGGCACTTGTAGCCTCATCAAGAATAAGAATGGGAGGATTCTTAAGAAAAACTCTCGCAATCGAAAGTCTTTGTTTCTGACCGCCCGAAAGCCTTACTCCGCGCTCGCCTATCTGGGTATCATAGCCATGCTCAAGAGTCATGATATAGTCATGGATATTGGCGCGCTTTGCCGCCTCAATAACCTCTTCGTCGGTTGCATCAAGCCTACCGTAGAGGATATTTTCCTTTATGCTTGCACCGAAAAGATAGATATCCTGCTGAACGATACCGATATTTCTGCGCAGCGATTCCATTGTGATGGAATGTATCTCTTTTCCGTCTATGAGTATTTCACCCGATGTAACATCATAAAAATGCGGGATAAGGTGGCAGATAGTTGTCTTTCCACCGCCCGAGGGGCCAACCAGCGCAAAGGTCTTTCCCTTCTCTATTTTAAGGTCAACTCCGAGAAGCACGTCCTTTTCGCCGTCATAGGCATATGTGACATTTTTAAGCTCTATCTCACCGCGAACATTTTCGATATCAAGCGCACCCTCGCTGTCCTTTTCCGGCTCTGTTTCCATTATTTCAACAAAACGGGTAAATCCAGTAACACCGTTCTGATACTGCTCCATAAAGTTTATGAGGGTCATAACAGGTGAAATAAAGAGATTTACGGAAACAACGAATGCGGAATAATCTGCAAAATTTATGACACCGTTATAAAGGAAAAATCCGCCTGCGATAAGGATAATTACATCGAAAATATCGGTTATAAAGGATGTACCGGAATGAAACTGTCCCATCGCCTTATACGCGCGGCTGCGGGATGAGGTATATCTTTCATTGCCCACCTCGAATTTCGATTGCTCCTTATCCGCATTGCAGAATGCCTTTGTGACTCTGATTCCTGAAACGCTGCTCTCAAGAGAAGCGTTTATATCAGCGGTTGCAGCTCTGCTTTCGGTAAAGGCATCTCTCATTTTTCTGCGAAGGACAAGTGAGATCAGCAAAAGGAAAGGTACACAAGCGAAAATTATAAGGGTAAGCCAGATATTTATGCTTGAAAGATACACAAAGGATGTAATTATCGAAATCGAAGAAATGATAATATTTTCGGGACCGTGGTGAGCAAGCTCACTTACCTCAAAGAGGTCATTTGTCATTCTCGACATTATTTTACCCGTTTCATTATTATCGTAAAAGCTATACGGGAGCTTCTGCAGATGAGCAAACATATCGGTTCTCATCCGGGTTTGCATTTTTACACCCATAACATGACCGTAATACTGAATAAAATAGTTGAGAAGCATTCTGAAAAGGTACAGGCCGAGAAGTATTGCACCCGAGGCAACTATCATCTTATATTTTCTTTCGGGAATAAGGGTATTGAGCATTGTTCTCGTTACGATCGGGTAAACTATTCCCACAAGAGAAACGATAAGCGAAGCCAGCATATCAAGAATGAATATTTTCATATGCGGCTTATAATACGAAAGGAATCTTTTAAGCATTTTTTACCTCGTTTTGTTATTATTAAAATCAAAAATTTGCGGATCGTTAGATCCGCAAATTTCATTATCAGTCTTCCGACTTTTCCTCTTCCTCGCTGACAGGCTCAGCTTTGCAGACAATTGCGGCTTCTATCTGATGGTCTTTAACATCGGTTACTTTAATTGCAAGTCCGCAAGCCTCGATCTCAAAGGTTGTTCCGTCCTCAGGAACAGAGCCATAGTTACCGAAAACAAGTCCTCCAAAGGTGTCATATTCATCGGTGGGAAGCTCCATTTCAAGAGCTGATGCAACATCCGAAAGCGGTGCTACTCCGCTGATCTTCCATGTTTCGGAATCAAGCGGCAATATCTCCGGTTCTTTTTCCTCTGCGGTTTCATCATCGGTAATATCGCCAACAAGTCTTTCTATAAGGTCATTGAGAGTTATGATACCGTGCATTCCGCCATATTCATCAAGAACAACGGCAAAGAAATTTTTGGTTTGTCTCATGTTTCTGAAAAGAACGTCTGCCTTTACAGTTTCGGGAACGAAATATGCAGGTCTCACAGCCTCGCGAATGACCGTTTCCTTGTCCTTATTTTCAAGTCTGAAATAATCCTTTGTATTAAGTACACCGACAACATCGTCAACTGTTTCGCCGCACACGGGATAAAGGTTATGGCGGCTGTCATGTATGGTCTTGTCCCATTCCTCGATAGTCTCGTCCATCCAAAGGAGGCAGACATCGGTTCTGTGGGTTGATATCTCATCGGCTGTGAGGTCATCAAATTCAAATATGTTCTGAATAAACTGCTGTTCCTCGCTGTCGATAGTTCCCTTTTCACTTCCTGCGTCAACCATCATGATTATATCCTCTTCGCTGACGCTTTCCTCATTTTCATTGGGGTCGATTCCCATGAGTCTGAGGATACCGTTTGTTGAAACGGTGAGAATGAACACGAGTGGAGCAAAAAGCTTTGAAATAAAGTATATAAGCCCCGACATTCCAAGAGCAAGTGACTCGGCTTTTCTCTGTGCAACTCTCTTTGGAACAAGCTCTCCGAAAATGAGAGTGAAAAATGAAAGAATAATCGTTATAACAACAACTGCAGCGGAATTAACACTTGCAAGAGCCGCACCTGTGATCTGAAGCTCAAAGGCTTTTACTGTCCATTCAACCAATGGCTCTGCAAAGTTATCTGCCGCAAACGCACTTCCGAGAAATCCCGAAAGGGTTATTGCGACCTGGATGGTGGCAAGAAATTTTGCAGGCTGAAAGGTAAGCTTTTTAAGCCTTTTTGCCCTTTTATCGCCCTGCTCTGCCAGCTTATCAAGTTTAGTATCGTTCATGCTTATCACTGCTATCTCGGCGCACGCAAATATAGCATTAAGCGCTATAAGCAAAACCTGAAGCAGCAACATTAATATAGTATTACCCAAAATAATTATCCTCCGTTAATCTTAAATGATCTTTCTACTGTTTTTTTGCCTGAAGTTTTTGCTTATGACAACACAAAAAGACACAGCCGTCTTTCCCATTCGAAAAGACAACGACTATGCCGCCGCAAAATTATAAAATCAGTAGAAGGAGGCTTACTATCTCCGGATATACAACCGTCTCCGTCCATTTTTTCGGTGTTTTTCTCCTTTCCAAAGTCATTGTGCCTATTATACACCATATTTCCTTCTTTGTCAAGGCTTTTACGCAAATTTATATTAAAAAACCGCAGGGTGAGCTTGCACCCTACGGTTAAAAAACATTACTTAACCTCTGCAATCATAGCCTTATGATCGGAAACATATCCATTTTGAAGATACGTCATTATTTTCATTTTACAGCCTGCTTTTGCTTTTCCTTGCTTATCTTAAAAAGCTCCTCTGCAGCAAGTCTTGTTTTTGAAACCACGCCATCCTTTTTGGGAAAGCAATAGTAAAGACAGTCTTTATTTCCGATGCAGATAACATCGCCGATCTCATACCAATAGTAATCGGCATAAAGTCCATAGGAGGAAAGCGGCTTTTGCTCATAATTAAGCTTTCCGCCGCAGCCTGTCAGCTTGAAGCCGCTGATATCATGGGTAAGTCTTCCCTCACCCACCATATATATTGCCTTATGGTTGACCATTATTCCTATCTCCACCTCTGTATCAAGGCGGTACTCGCCGGAAATCAGCTCTTTTCGGGCACATTCTCTCTCCCAAGCATACCAATCGGGGATATGGTCAAATCTTGCCACACCTTCACATTCAAGGACTCCAAGCTCGGTAAGGCGGTGAGCTACCCCGCATTTTTTGCATACAATGGTATCACCCTCGCCTATCATTTCGCCTTCGCTCTCACAATGCGAGCACTTATAAAGTATTCTTTCAAGACCAACTGCCCTGTCCTTTTCATCAATTACAATTCCGTTTTCCCTTTGCCATGCGAAATTATCAAAATCATAGGCACTATCAAGGATATTCTGTATCTCATCGGCAGTTTTTTCGGCAATTTCATCGGCTGAAAGGAGACATTCCACATCAGCACTGACCTTTACATCTCTCTTTTTGAGGCAATTATAAAGCGGTTGACGCGCAAAAGCACCGTATGTACGGATATTTACAACAGGAACACCCAGCTTTTTCACAAGTATACCGAGGCTTTGCGGGAGAGGTGTTGCCGTTCCGTCGAAGCTGTAGCTTGCCTCGGGGTACATAAGGATACTCGTCTTTTTATTCTTTATCGTGTAAATAATATCCCTAATAAGGGTCATATCGGTTACAAATTTTTGAGTCGGAATACATCCGATAAGTCTCATAAGAATATCCATACCAACAAAGGCATCGGATGTACAAACTATGCACATCGGCTTTGGATACATTATCCTATGAGCGATCTCAAGGTCGATGAAGCTGGAATGATTCATCAAAATAAGATACGGGCCGTCTCCCGCCTTTTCCATATTCCTTTTTGTAAAGGTAAATTTCGTTGCCATAAGGTCAAAAACAGAAATTACTCTTATGAGGGTTCTGAAAAATATCGAGGGCTTTATGGGCTTTTTATGCTTTTCACGGGGAAGCGATATTGCCTTCTCATATGAAAGCTTTTTTGTCTTGATCTTCATTTTTATGACCTCTTTCGACTTTTTTCTTAAATTATACCATATTCAAAGAGCTATGTCAATCAATAATAAAGAAAAAAAGGAACTGCTTAACAGTTCCTTTTTGATATTTAATATTAGCCGCCGAGATAGGCTTTCTTGATCTCCTCACTCTGCGCAAGCTCTTCACCGCTGCCGGAAAGAACTATGCGTCCCGATTCGAGAACATATGCTCTGTCGGCAATCTCAAGAGCCTTACCTGCGTTCTGTTCAACGAGAAGGATGGTAGTTCCCTGCGCATGAAGCTCCCTTATGATATCGAAGATCTGGTCAACAAGGATGGGCGCAAGACCCATAGAAGGCTCGTCCAGCATAAGAAGCTTTGGCTGACTCATAAGCGCTCTTCCCATTGCAAGCATCTGCTGCTCACCGCCCGAGAGCGTTCCAGCTACCTGAGTTCTTCTATGAAGAAGTCTTGGGAAGCGCTTATAGACATCCTCAAGGCCTTCCTTCATGTATTTGGGGTTTGTATATGCCCCCATCTGGAGATTTTCTTCAACAGTCATCTGAAGGAAAACTCGTCTTCCCTCCGGTACGTGTGCAAGTCCCTTTGTGATAAGCTTATATGACTCAATATGAGAAATATTTTCGTCTCCAAAGGTTATGCTTCCCGTGCTTGAACGGAGCATACCGGAAATTGTCTTAAGAGTTGTGGATTTACCCGCGCCGTTTGCGCCGATAAGCGCCACGATCTCGTGCTCTCCAACCTCAAAATTTATATCCTTGAGTGCGTGGATTTTTCCGTAATAAACATTAAGATTTTCAACCTTTAACATGACATCACGCCTCCTTTGCCTTTCCAAGGTAAGCTTCAACGACCTTGGGATTGGACTTGATCTCATCCGGAGTACCCTTTGCAATAACCTTACCGTGGTCAAGAACACAGATACCCTCACAGATATTCATAACAAGCTTCATATCATGTTCGATAAGCATAACTGCAATGCCGAAATTATCACGAATACGGCGAATATTCTCCATAAGCTCTGCAGTTTCTGAGGGGTTCATTCCCGCAGCAGGCTCGTCAAGAAGAATGATCTTTGGAGAGGTTGCAAGTGCTCTTGCTATCTCAAGTCTTCTCTGCGCACCGTAAGGAAGGCTTCCCGCAGGAGCAGAAGCAAGATCTGCCATATTGAAGAAGTCAAGAAACTCGAGAGCTTCCTTATCTGCCTTTTTTTCTGCCTTGCCATAGCCAAATCCATGGGTAATAGCAGCAAAGAAATTCTCCTTCATGGAATTATGAAGTCCCACCTTAACATTATCAAGAACCGAAAGATTTGAGAAAAGTCTGATATTCTGGAAGGTTCTTGCAATTCCCATGTGATTAACCTGATGGGTCGATTTTCCCGCTGTGCTCATACCGTCAACGAGGATGCTTCCTCTTGTGGGATGATAAACATTGGTAAGAAGATTAAATACGGTAGTTTTACCCGCGCCGTTAGGTCCTATAAGACCTGCGATCTCTGTTCTGCCGACAATAAGCGAAAAATCGTCAACCGCAGTAAGACCTCCAAAGTCGATACCGAGGTGGTTTACCTCAAGAACGGGTCTCTTTCCAAGGTCTCTCTCGGGTACAAAGGCATTCGAGGGATAAGGAACGAGCTTTGGCTTATGTTCATTATTATTGCTCATCGTTTACTTCCCCCTTATTTGCTTTTTTACCTATCTTCAAAAGGCTCTTGAAGCTGAATTTGCTCTTGAATTCGATGAATTTCTGATTGGAGTTAAGAAGCATAACTGCAATAAGAACTATCGAATAAATAAGCATACGGTACTTATCAAGTCCGCGGAGCATTTCAGGCAGTGCCTTCAGCGCGATAGCGGCAATAATAGAGCCGTTTATGCTTCCCATACCGCCGAGAACCACGATAACGAGTATCTCGATGGACATATTATAGTTAAATGTTGCGGGCTTGATATTTGCAAAGCTGTGTCCGTAAAGAACGCCTGCCGCACCTGCAAAAAATGCCGCAAGAACGAAAACTATAAGCTTATAATATGTAACATTTACGCCCGTTGCCTCTGCTGCGATCCTGTTATCACGAATAGCCATGATCGCTCTTCCGTGACGGGATTTTTTAATGTTCATCATAACCACAACGGTTATAAGAACAAGAACGATGGCATAAGGCAGAAGCACCTTTGGCTTTGAATAGATATATGAACCGGAATTTGTTGTTGTAAGACCGAGAGCACCGCCTGTGATCTCAAGATTTGTGATAATATTCTTGATGATCTCGCCGCAAGCAAGTGTTACGATAGCAAGATAGTCACCCTTAAGACGGAGAGCGGGAAGTCCAACAACAAAGCCTATGATAGCAGCGAAAAGACCGCCAAAGATCATAGCAACAGGAAGTCTTATATAAAGCATGGGGATAATATCCACGGTCCACATTGAGAAAAGACATCCACTGAAAAGACCAACGCTCATAAATCCTGCATGACCGAGAGAAAGCTCACCCAAAAGTCCAACAACAAGATTAAGAGAAACCGCAAGAACAATATAGCTGGAAACGGAAATGAGCATATTGGTAAGCTGTCTGCTTGCCATATCTCCATAAAGCATTACGGAAATGACGGCATAGATAGCAACAACAAGATAAATGGTAAGCGCGTCCTTTGAAAAGGCTTTTTTAAGTGCATTATTAAAATTTTTCTTTGCCATAATCACACCTTCTCACTTATCTTCTTGCCGAGCAGACCTGTGGGCTTAACAAGGAGCACAAGAATAAGCACTCCGAACACGATCGCATCCGACATTGTTGTGGAAATATAAGCCTTTGCATACTGCTCGATAATACCGAGCATGATACCGCCGAGCATTGCTCCGGGAATTGAGCCGATACCGCCGAAAACCGCGGCTGTAAATGCTTTGATACCGGGCATTGAGCCTGTTGTAGGCTTAATATATGTATAGGTTGCGCCATAGAAAAGACTTGCGATCATAGCAAGAGCCGAGCCTATAGCAAAGGTTATGGAAATAGTCCTGTTTGTGCTGATACCCATAAGCTCAGCCGCTTCCTTATCCTCGGAAACAGCGCGCATTGCCTTACCAATCTTTGTGAAATTGATAAACAAGGTAAGAAGCACCATTATAACTGCGGTAACGCAGAGAGTAACAAGAGTAATTCCGTCTATCTGAACACTGCCGATCTTTATGGCACTCAAGTTGATTATCTTAGGGAAAGCCAACTGCTGTGTACCGAAGATCAGCTGTGCAATATTCTGAAGGAAATAGCTGACACCGATAGCGGTGATAAGAACTGCAAGGGACGATGCCTTGCGGAGAGGCTTGTACGCAAGAAACTCGATGGAAACACCGAGAAGAGCACAAAAGGCAATACCGATAAGTATTGCAATGACGGGCGGAAGCCCAAGGCTGCTTACGGTTACGATAACCGAATATGCGCCTATCATAATTACATCGCCGTGAGCGAAATTAAGCATTTTTGCAATTCCGTAAACCATCGTATATCCGAGAGCGATCAGTGCATAGATGCTTCCCAGATTGAGGCCGCTTATGAGAGTTTGAAAAAATAAGCTCATTTTAGTCTCCCTATAAAAAACACAATTCCCTGCGGCGAGCATTTGCCCACCGCAGGTATATTGCTATGTGTTAAATAAAATTATTCTGCTGTATAAAGCTGAGCAACGCCGCTCTTGATGATCATAACGAGAGGAAGCTTAACTGTTTCGCCGCTTGCCTCCCAAGTCATGTTACCTGTAACGCCTTCAACTGTGATCTCGGTCATAGCCTTAACGATTCTGTTGTTGAAGTCAGCCTGAGCTTCAGGTGTGATGTCTGCCTTTTCCATAGCAGCCTTGATTGCATAAATTGCATCATAGCCGTCTGCTGCAAACTGGTCGGGAGTTGCACCGCCGTATGCTGCCTTATACTCATTTACAAAGTTCTGAACAAGCTCCTTGGGTTCATCTGCTGCGAAGGGTGTGAGAAGAAGAACGTTCTCGCAAAGTGCGGAATCAGCAACCTTACCGAGGATACCGTCAAGACCGTCGCATCCGAAGTAGAGCATAGACTCAGCAAACTTGCCCTGTGCCTGTGTGAGGAATGTGGAAGCCTCATCTGCATAGATGGGCATGAAGATCATCTCTGCACCGGAATTCTGGATAGCAGTGATCTGTGTGGAGAAATCGGAAGCTGTATCTGTTGTGAAGGACTCCTCTGCAACGATCTCGATACCGTTATCAGCAACCTTGGAAAGGAAAGCCTCACGGAGACCGTTGGAATAGTCGATATCAGCCTGGTAGAAGATAGCGATCTTCTTGGGAAGGTTGTTTGCACCTATGTAGTTAGCTGCAGCGATACCCTGAGAGGAATCGGAGAAGCAAATACGGAATGCAGCATCGTTATCTGTGATAGCATTGTCTGCAGAAGCAGAGGGTGTGAGAAGAAGAATACCGTCTTCCTTTGCAGCAGCAACAACAGAAGCATTCTCGCCGGAAAGTACGCAGCCGAGAGATACCATCATGCCATCGTCCATCTGCTTACCGTAAGCAGCAACAGCAGACTCGGGATTACCCTGGGAATCCTGGAAGTCAAGCTTGATTGTAAAGCCGTTGATACCACCACGATCGTTGATTTCCTTAACAGCGAGCTCTGCGCCGTTCTTAACGGAGTTACCGTAGTTAGCATAAGCGTCTGTAAGAGGGCCGATACCACCGATAACGAGTACATTTGTGTCCTTTGCTTCATTCTCGCCGCAAGATGCGAAAGCCGCACAAGAAACGATCATGAGAAGAGCAAGAACAAGGGATGTGAGTTTTTTCATGATTTTTCTCCTTTGAAAAAATGTTTATCTGATATATATTCATTCGGAAGACATTAGTCCTCCAAAATCAGATCTTGTAAAAAATAGAAGAATGTGTATATTATATCACGATAAAGTGAAAAAGTCAAGGTATATTTTCAGATTTATTCATAATTAACGAAAAAGCTTTGAATTTTTATGCACATTACCGTTTTTTTGCAAAAAAAGCACGCAAAATGTCGGCACATTCCCTCTCCATAATGCCGCTTATGCACTGCGGTTTATGATTCAGGGGATAATTTTTCAAATCTATAAGAGAGCCAAGTGCTCCCGCTCTTGCATCCTTTGCTCCAAAAACAACTCTTCCCAGTCTTGAATTTATTATTGCTCCCGCACACATAGGGCAAGGCTCGAGAGTGACATAGAGAGTACAGCCGGAAAGACGCCATCCGCCTTTTATTCTGCAAGCCTCTTCAATTGCAAGAAGCTCCGCATGGGCTGTTGCCATGCCGTTTTTTTCTCTTTCGTTATGTGCCCTTGCGATAATCCTTCCATCCGAAACGATCACCGCGCCAACAGGAACATCTCCGTGCGCTGCGGCAAGTGCTGCTTCCCTCAGCGCCTCGCTCATAAATAATTTATCGTCTGTCACATCAGAAAAGGTAAACATAAGCCACCTCACTAAGAGCAACATAACAAAGGAAAATGATCATCGCGGGACTGAAAAAGCCTTTTATATACTCCGAAACGGTATATCTTCTGCCACCGTCAAGAAGCTTTTCGGAGACTATACCAAAGACCCCATCTGCCATCTCTTCTCTTTTCTCTTTTTTTCTTATCTTCACAAGATAAATTATAGAGATAACTCCGCAAAGCATGACAAAGGCTTCGATAACAACATTTATCTTTATTGCAGTACCTGTTTTGAGAGTTCCCCAGAGCACTGTTTCCGCAACCGCGATAAAATTATTGAGCATATGGGCAACAACACCGCACCATATCGTACCTGTTTCTGCATATATAAAGCCAAAGGCAATGCCCGCAACGGCTGCAAAAAATATCTGATCGTGATTTCCGTGAACAAGACCGAAAATTACTCCGCTTGAGATAATTGCAAAATTTCTTCCGAGGGGCATGAGATTTGTCATGATAAATCCCCTGAAGAAAAGCTCCTCACAAAATGCAGGTACAAGAACGGTGGAAAGCATCAGTATCACTATGCTGTCACCATGATAGATCTGAATATCACCGCCTCCCGAGGAGATATAGCTCCAAAAATGCGAGGCTGCCAAGCACATGGAAAGCGAGGCAAAAATCATCGGTATCGGATGATTTCCCATTCGCGGCGCTGTTCTCGTGGGAGCATGATCCTTTGCATAGACCCTTTTTAAGATAAGAACAGGCACGGCATAAGCCACAACATAAGAGAGCGAACCGATAATATTCAAAGCAAGCTCAAATTCCTTGCTTTTTCCGAAAAAAAGCGGAGCAAGAATCACTTCTGCAAAAGAAGCCCCAAACTGAAACGCGGTAAGTATTCCTAAAAATATAAACATGGCAAAGCATATGCGGTTGATTCTTTTTTTAATCATGAAGCTTTCCATAAAACCCACTCCTAAAAACAAATATGATTAATTATATCATATGAATTGCAAAAAAACAATATCTTTGGATTTTTTTGTAGCGAAAAGTTCAATTTTATCATTTTATCCATTGAAAAAATCGCTGTTTTGATTTATAATACTAAAAAAACTTGAAAGTGAATAAAAAGATGTTCAGTAAAAAAATTCCTTGGCGGAGACCATTATAAATGGAGACAGATGAGAACAAACAGTATTGATGAAAAATTCATAACCGGCAATGCGGATGACTATGAAAAATGGCTTGCTTTTGCAAAAACAGTTCCGCTCCTTATCGGAAATCCCCTCTACCATTGGACTCACCTTGAGCTTAATAGATATTTTGATATCGACGAAACGCTATGCGAGGACAACGCAAAGGAAATTTGGGATGCTGTAAACGCATGCCTTGCAAAGGAAGAATTCAGAGTAAAGGGACTTATCGAAAAATCAAATGTTGAGGTTATCTGCACCACCGATGCACCTTATGACACTCTTGAATACCACAAGGCACTTAAGGGCGAAAAAACAAAGGTAATTCCCGCATTCCGCCCCGATCTTTCAAAGATAAATTCGGACTTCCCCGAGAGAATGGACTATTTCCACGAAAACGGATGCCGTCTTTCCGACCACGCCGTTGACACAATGGACGATGACACCATCGAAAAGCTCATTTATCTCGGTGAGGAATATGCAAAGCGCGGTTGGGTTTGGCAGCTCCACATCGGTGCTCTTCGTAACAACAACACAAGAATGTTCGAGAAGCTCGGTCCCGACACAGGCTTTGATTCTGTAAACGATTTTCAGGTTGCAGAGGGACTTTCAAAGATCCTCAAAGGTCTTGAAAAGAAGGATATGCTCCCAAAAACCATTCTTTACACCCTCAATCCCAAAGACAATTAGTTCTCGGAACGATGCTCGGAAATTTCCAGGGCGCGGTATCCCCGGCAAAATACAGTTTGGCTCTGGATGGTGGTTCAACGATCAGAGAGACGGTATGGAGAGCCAAATGCGCGCCCTTGCAAACCTTGGCATGATCGCTCGCTTTGTTGGAATGCTCACCGACAGCCGTAGCTTTGTTTCTTATACTCGTCATGAATATTTCAGACGCATTATGTGTAACCTGCTTGGCAAATGGGTCGAGGACGGCGAATATCCCGCAGATATGAAGGCTCTTACCAAGATCGCCTCCGATAGCAGCTATTACAACGCTAAAAATTACTTCAATTTCTGATAAGAAATGCAACACGTCACTCGCAAGCGCGAGTGACGTGATTTTTTTGTATAAAAACATCTCTTGAAGTTTATTTTATGGTATAAATTTCATTTTGCAGGTTTTCAAAAAATTTACCTGCATGAGCTCCGTCCATTTGCGTATGATGGAACTGAAAAGATATTGGAAGATAATATCTGAACAGCTTTTTTCTGTATTTACCCCAAATGATAAAGGGATTATTGAAAATACCGCTATTCATACCAACAGCACCGTCAATTTCTGTATCAACGATTGCCGATGTGCCGATAACCATACTGTCTGATGACAAATCTCTGTCATGAGAGTTTTTTGCCACAAGCGCTGTATATTTCAGATAATCAAGATTAAATGTGTCCAAATCATTCGTAAACAGAATATCACAGGAGCTTACTTCCCCGTCTTTGTTCTTTACGATCGTATTTACAGCAATCGTATCATACTGTATCAACCCTTCACCAACGGGAAGAATATAGAATTCTTTAATACCAATAGCCGCTTTTCCAATACAATAATCAAGCAGCATATTGAATTTCAGATGCTTACGTTTTGATATCCTGATGAGATTTGTCACATCCAAGGTTTTAAAAAAAGTAACCATTGGATTCGGTGCTTTCATCCAAAGCTCATATGCAGAAGCCCTTGTGGTATCTTTGGGATCGATTTCTCTTGCCATTGTCTCCTCCGTCAAATTGGTATTTATAATTATAAATCTATATTGATTTCGTACTTATCATCGATAAGAATATAATTCAACTTATTCATCTGTACAAGTTTTAAGATTTCGGCATTGTCTTCCAATACACTCGCCATTGTACACCATTCATCATTCAAACGATTTTCAATGGTATTTGCATATTTTTTTATGTCAGCAAAATGGCTTCTGATATATCCTTCGCTCATTATAAGACAATAATATCTAATATTTTCAAGATATTCGGAATCAAAATCCTTTTGCCAATCAAATGGAATGTAGCAACCTTCAACAATTAAGTTCTGTTTGTTTTCGATAGCCGTTTTAACCATTTCACGAACGATCGGCCATAAGTATTCGGTCAGTTCATTATCATCCATAGGGGTAAGTTCTATGTTACCGCTACGAATTAAACCCATTTTCAAATGGTCAATGGACAAATACGGATATTTATATTTTTCAAGCAGTTGTTGAGCAAGAGCTGTTTTTCCCGTATGGGATGCACCCGCAATCAAAATAATCATTGAATTCTCCCTTACAAATTAAAGTTTATCTGACAATTACATTATATCATAAATTTCCCGAAATGTAAATAGGACGGTTCTATTCTTTACAAATTGAACCGTCCTATAAAGCACAAAAAGCTCTGACTATCAGAGCTTTTTGTATATAAGATAATAATTATCTCTCGGAGTTTTTTGCACCAAAATCATATCAGTATTCACAGTTATTCTGCTCGACATATTGGAATTTACTTCTTCAATACCTTTTTGCACCAAGTGCGTTTGTTACATTTAGGACACTTCAAGTACCGAGTCGTTCCTCTATGCAACGCATTAAGTGCCTCAGTATAGGTAGGCACGATCTCGTAACCGCAATTTTTGCACTTGTAAGCACCCACACTGACCTCAAGCTTTAATGCGTAGAAGCAAGGTATCAGGAAGACCACGCAGAGCGTAAGTATTGCAACAAGCATCCAAGGACCCTCGGGCATAAAAAACGCGATGATCGCAAGACCTCCGATCAGTCCAATGATACTCACTATCATGATCGTCCACATTGCATTCCAGATCGTTTTGTTCTTCTTTTCCAATTCTTTTGCCATATCAAGCAAAAGCTGTTCGTTTTTTTGATCGTTGTTTTCCATAACAATTTTCTCCCCACTTAATAATTCATTTACACTGATGCCGAGAATATCACATAACTCAAGCATAATCGAGGAATCAGGCATCGAAATACCTCTTTCCCACTTGGATATCGCCTTGTCGGTTATTCCCAGCTTTTCCGCAAGCTGCATTTGCGTCAGATTTTGCTGTTTTCTGCACTCGGCAATAAACTTTCCAATTTTTAATTGATCCATAAGCCCCTCCTTTCACATACAGTATAATAAATATTTCGCACAAAATACACATACCGATGGTTTAGTGGGGAGAAATAAACCATCGGTTGAGTGAAATTAGTTACTTACTTATTCAAATATTCAATTCTTTTAACATATATTTTCCGCATCCATCTTGCTTATAATCTCTGTATCCGAGTTTGCTGTATAATGCTCTTGCTCCTGTGTTGCTATCTTTTACGAACAATATACTGACAAGGCAACCGGCTTCTGCAGCCATTTTTTCTATTAAATTCAAAGCCGTGGTTGCATACCCCTTACGTCTTTTATCTTCACAGATAGAGAGGTTATATATGAAGTTCATTTTGTCATCATCTTCCCCTTTATAGAGAACACAAACAAATCCCACAGTATCACCGCTATCCTCTTCTACGATCACCATCGGGAAATTATTTTTCGTTTGTAAACCATCGGTAACGATGCCGGTAAATTCCTTGATTGCTGCCTCATTTGCCTCTTGGTAACTAAGATTAAGTTCTTCCATAAGCTCTTGTGTAAGCTGATCTATACACTCACGATAAAAAACATCAAACTCATCACCGGTCATTTTTCTAAGCACAACTGACATACTTACTACCTCACATAATTAAAATTTGTCGATTAGTAAGATTATACCATGATTTTAGCTAAAAGTCAAGTCACATAAATACAAAAAGCTCTGCCGAAGCAGAGCTTTTTATATATCGAAATAATCCCAAACGGGTAATTATCTCTTTGAGTTTTAGCAATACCGTTTGATATCGTGAATATCGCCCGATAAAGTGTTGCACCAAAATCGCATTAGTATTCACCGCTTATTCTGCTCGACAAAATGAAATTTGTTCAGTTTTTGCTACTATGTTACCGATAGAATAATACATCAACACAATCGCTGTGCTTAACAAAGCACCGCCGATGATATCGGTAATCCAATGTACGCCCGACATAAGTCTGCCTATAACCATAAAGGCAATAAATACGGTAATCGTAAACATTACACATCGCCTGAATAAGTCGT
>JAZROG010000028.1:0-23850 GCA_045648605.1 Eubacteriales bacterium
GTTATCAGAGTAACTCTGAAGTATGGTCAGGGCAAGTCCAAGGTTATCCGCGGTCTTCGCCGTGTATCCAAGCCCGGTCTCCGTATCTACGCAAGCTGCGAGGATATGCCCCGCGTTATGAACGGTCTCGGTATAGCAATCGTATCCACCTCCAAGGGCATTATGACCGACAAGCAGGCTCGTAAAGAGAATGTTGGCGGCGAAGTAATTGCCTTTGTATGGTAATTAAAGCGGGAGGTAAATGATATGTCAAGAATTGGAAGAATGCCCATTACAGTTCCCGCAGGCGTTACTGTTACAGTGGGTAATGAAAACAAGCTTACAGTAAAGGGTCCTCTCGGTACACTCGAGCAGAGCTTCAGCACTCGCATGACAATCACTGTTGATGCAGGAGTTGTTACAGTTACTCGCCCCACAGATGAGGCAGAGGACAGAGCAGTTCACGGTCTTACAAGAACACTTATCAATAATATGGTAGTTGGTGTTTCCGCAGGTTACTCCAAGACTCTTGAGATCGTTGGCGTAGGTTACAGAGCTCAGAAGCAGGGCAAAACACTTACACTCAACCTTGGCCACAGCCATCCTATCATTTTCGAGGACGGCGATGTAACTTATGAGTGCCCCAATGCTAACACAGTTATCGTTAAGGGTATCAATAAGGAAGTTGTTGGACAGGCAGCAGCAGTTGTAAGAAGCAAGAGACCCCCCGAGCCCTACCTTGGTAAGGGTGTTAAGTATTCCGACGAGAGAATTCGCCGTAAGGCCGGTAAGACCGGTAAATAATTGAAAGGAGTGGAATGTAATGGTTTCAAGAAAAGACAGTAATCAGGCTCGTCTCAAGAGACACATCAGAGTAAGAGCAAAGGTTTCCGGAACACCCGAGCGTCCGAGACTCGCTGTATATCGCTCCAATGCAAATATCAGCGCACAGATCATCGATGACGTAAACGGTGTAACATTGGTTTCCGCTTCCACCCTTGAAAAGGTCTTTGAGGGCAATGGCAGCAATATTGAGGCAGCTAAGAAGGTTGGAGCAACAATCGCTGAAAGAGCTGCAGCAAAGGGTATAGTAGAAGTCGTATTCGACAGAGGCGGCTATCTTTATCACGGACGTGTATCGGCACTGGCAGACGGCGCTCGCGAGGGCGGCCTGAAGTTCTGATTGTCGGTTTGTACACTGTTCAAAACCACATTTTTTGAACATTTTTAAGGAGAAAAAACATGGCAAGAAATTTTGATCCGGCAACTCTTGACCTTCGTGAAGAGCTTGTCACATTAAACCGTGTTTCCAAGACCGTTAAAGGTGGTCGTATCGCAAGATTCGCAGCTATCATGGTAGTCGGTGACGGCAATGGTCACGTAGGCTACGGTCTCGGAAAGGCAGCCGAGGTACCGGAAGCGATCCGCAAGGGTATCGAGGATGCAAAAAAGAATATGATAGAGGTTTCCCTCAAGGATACAACTATTCCTCACGAGGTACTCGGTGAGTTTGGCGCAGGTAAGGTACTTCTTAAGCCTGCTGCACAGGGTACAGGTATCATCGCAGGTGGCGTAGTAAGAAAGGTTCTCGAACTTGCAGGTATTTCCAATATCCGTGCAAAGAGCCTTCGCTCCAACAACCCCGCAAACGTAGTTAAGGCTACAATTGAGGGCTTGAAGCAGCTCCGCACTGTTGAGCAGGTTGCAAAGACCCGTGATATCAGCGTAGAACAGGTAAAGGGTTAAGGAGGCAAATGATATGAAGAAAGTAACACTTGTAAAGAGTATCATCGGCTGCAAGCCCAACCAGAAGGCGACTGCAAAGTCTCTCGGTCTTAATCGCGTAGGCGACAGCATCGTTCATGAGGACAACGCTGTTCTCGCAGGCAAGATCAAGGTACTTTGGCACCTCGTCAAAGTAGAAAACGCATAAAGGAGGAATAAACGATGAAACTCCATGAACTTACACCGGCTCCCGGCTCCAATACTCCCGTGTATCGTAAGGGTAGAGGACCTGCATCCGGTAACGGTAAGACAGCAGGTAAGGGTCACAAGGGCCAGAACGCTCGTAGCGGCGGTGGCGTAAGACCAGGATTTGAAGGCGGACAGATCCCGCTTTACAGAAAGCTTCCCAAGAGAGGCTTTACAAACAGATTTGCTAAGTCTTATGTAACAGTAAACGTTGAAGATCTCAACCGTTTCGAAAACGGAGCAGTTGTTGACGCAGAAGCACTTCTCGCTTGCCGACTCATCCGCAAGGTTGAAGACGGAGTGAAGGTTCTCGGCAACGGTGAGCTCACAAAGAATTTAACTGTAAAAGCAACAGTCTTTTCTGCAACTGCAAAGGAAAAGATAGAAGCAGCAGGTGGAAAGACAGAGGTGGTATAAGTGTTTCAGACGCTGAAGAATGCATGGAAGACTCCTGAACTGAAGAGCAAGCTTCTCTTCACCCTTCTCATCATCGTCCTCTACCGCCTTGGTGCTAACATTCCTGTTCCTTACATCAATCAGAGTGTAATGGAAAGTGCTAATTTGTTTGCCGGCGGCTCGATATTCGCTTATTTGAATATCCTCTCCGGTGAAGCATTCGGTAAGGCTACTCTGTTTGCACTTGGCGTAAGCCCTTATATCACATCTTCTATCGTTATGCAGCTTCTTACAATCGCTATTCCCGCTCTTGAAAAGCTTTCTAAGGACGGCGAAGAGGGCAGAAAGAAGATCACTGCTATAACACGTTATGTAACAGTCGGACTCGCACTTATCACAAGTATCGGATACGCAATGTATCTTAAGACTGCCGGTATGGTTAGCGAGGTCTCCGCATTTGATATGATCGTTATCATCGCTTGCTACTGCGCAGGTTCTTCACTTGTTATGTGGCTTGCTGAAAAGATCAACGAGCACGGTATCGGCAACGGTATCTCTATGATACTCTTTGCTAATATCATTTCCAGCTTCCCCGGTATGGTAGCTTCTATGATCGCAATGGTAGATACAGCAACTGTTGGCTCTACTATCCTCGGCGTAGTGCTTTTCATACTTTCACTTCTTCTTACTCTCGCAATGTTCGTTATCATTATCTGGATGACAGACAGTGAGAGAAGAATTCCCGTTCAGTATGCTAAGAGAGTCGTTGGAAGAAAGATGTACGGCGGACAGGGAACTAACCTTCCCCTTAAGGTCAATATGACCGGCGTTATGCCTATCATCTTCGCAAGCTCAATTGTTTCGATTCCCGCAACGATCGCAAGCTTCTTCCCGAACAGCAGCTTCTGGACAAGTGTTCTTGAAGTTTTCAACTATGACACATGGCTCTATATCCTTATAGAGTTCATACTCCTGGTACTCTTTGCTTACTTCTATGTTTCCATTTCCTTCAACCCTGTTGAAGTTGCAAACAACCTGAAGAAGCAGGGCGGTGCCGTTCCCGGAATTCGTCCCGGTAAGCCCACATCTGATTATATCACAAAGGTTCTTAACAGAATCACACTTGTGGGCGCTCTGATCCTTTCTGTGATCTGCATCCTGCCTATGTGCATCAACATTATCGCAGGCGGCACGTTCGCATCCCTCGCGTTCGGCGGTTCTTCGATCATCATCGTTGTCGGTGTTGCTCTTGAAACCTTCCGTGAGCTTGAGGCTCAGATGTCGCTTCGTAACTACAAGGGCTTCCTTGATTAATTTCCGGAGGATATCACATGAATTTGATTTTAATGGGTGCGCCCGGTGCGGGTAAAGGTACTCAGTCCGAATTTATTTCAGAAAAGTTCAATATTCCTGCGATATCTACCGGTGACATCCTTCGTCATGCAATAAAGAACGAGACAGAGCTCGGCAAAATGGCTCAAAGCTATATTGAAAAGGGCGCTCTCGTTCCCGACGAGGTTGTTATTGGTATCATTAAAGATCATCTTTCGGGTGATGCTTGTAAAAACGGTTTTATTCTCGACGGCTTCCCCCGCAGCATTCCCCAGGCAGAAGCTTTGGACGCTATGGGCGTGAAGATCGACGCTGTCGTTACCTTTGAGGTTCCCGATGAGGTAATTGTTGACAGAATGAGCAAGAGACGTATGTGTCCCGATTGCGGTGCTTCCTATCACCTTGATTTCAAGCCCTCAAAGGACAATAAGACCTGCGACAAATGCGGCGCCGAGCTCTATACGAGAAAGGACGACGCACCCGAGACAGTTCTCGCTCGACTTCAGAATTACCACACCCAAACAGAGCCTCTTGAAGAGTTCTACGAAAAGAAGGGCATCCTCAAGAGAATAAACGGTGTAGGTGCTGTCGAGGAGATAAAGAAAATGACTCTTGAAGCTTTGAGTCAGCTCTGAGGCAAATATGATACAGTTAAAAAATTCTGCCCAGCTTAAGGATATGAGAGATGCAGGCCGCATCACGGCACAGGCTTTGCTTGTTGCTGAAGAAGCGATCTGCGAGGGGGTAAGCACCTATGAGGTGGATGCGAAAATTCGCAATTTCATCGAAAAATGCGGTGCAAAGCCCTCCTTCCTGGGACTTTACGGCTTCCCTGGAAGTGCTTGTATCAGTATTAACGACCAGGTCATCCATGGTATTCCTTCAAAAAAGGTTATCCTTCGCGAGGGTGATATCGTTAAGGTTGATGTTGGTGCTTTCTTTCATGGCTTTCATGGAGACAGCGCAAGAACCTTTCCTGTTGGAAATGTTTCCGATGAGGCAAAACGCCTTATTGAGGCAACAAAGCTCTGCTTTGAGCGCGGCTTTGAGCAGGTGAAGGAAGGAAACAGGGTCGGAGATATCGGAAATGCAGTTGAAAGCTGCGCAAAATCCTATGGCTACAGTGTTGTCAGAAAGTATATCGGTCACGGCGTTGGACGAGATGTCCACGAGGCTCCCGATGTTCCCAATTTCGGAACCGCGGGAAGAGGACCGAGGCTCTGCCGAGGCATGACGATCGCCATCGAGCCGATGATAAATGTCGGTACGGGCGATGTTAAGGAAATGTCAGACGGCTGGACGGTTCTGACACTTGACGGAAAGCTTTCCGCTCATTATGAAAACACGGTTGCTCTTACGGATGATGGTCCGATAATTTTGACCGATCCGAATTAAGAATTTTAAAGGCTCAAACTCATATCGGAAAGGCGCATCTGCCACAAAACCACTGATTCTTACCGAGGGCGGTTGTTATGACGCTCACGGTCGGACGGCTGATTAAAGGTGGGGTAGGACAGAGAGCAAATTTCCCATCAGAATGAAACTCATGGCAAAAGGAGGGATTATTCTTGCCAAAGGATGATGTAATTGAATTTGAAGGTACGGTAGTTGAGGCGCTGCCCAATGCCAACTTCAAGGTAAAGCTGCCCAACGGTCATATAGTGACCGCACACATTTCGGGTAAGCTTCGTATGAACTATATCAGAATACTGCCCGGTGATAAGGTGACCATAGAGGTATCGGTTTACGACCTCGATAAGGGCCGCATCACTTGGCGTGCAAAGTAATTTTTAGAAAGGCATGGTGTAATACAATGAAAGTAAAGCCATCCGTAAAGAAGATTTGCGAAAAGTGCAAAATCATCAAGAGAAAAGGCCATGTAATGGTCATCTGCGAGAACCCTAAGCATAAGCAGAGACAGGGTTAAGCAAAATTCACTACATTTTAAACAGAGAGGTGAAACAGAATGGCTCGTATAGCCGGTGTTGATATTCCGAATAACAAGCGCGTAGAGATCGCACTGACCTACATTTACGGTATCGGAAGAAAAAGCGCAAATGACATTCTTGCAAAGACTGGCATAAACCCCGACACACGTGCAAAGGATCTTACCGAGGCAGAGGTTGCAAAGCTTCGTGACGAGATCGAAAATAACTACACGGTTGAGGGTGACCTTCGCCGCGATGTTGCACTCAACATCAAGAATATGATCGAGATCAACTGCTACCGTGGTATCAGACACAGAAAGGGTCTCCCCGTAAGAGGTCAGAGAACAAAGACCAATGCAAGAACAAGAAAAGGTCCCGCGAAGACAATCGCGAACAAGAAGAAATAAGGAGTGATAAAGACAGATGGCAAAAGTTGCTGCTAAGAAGGTCATCAAGAAGAGACGCGAACGCAAAAATATTGAAAAGGGCGCGGCTCATATTCAGTCAACCTTCAATAATACTATCATCACTATCACAGATACTCAGGGCAACGCAGTATCCTGGGCATCCGCAGGTGAGCTCGGCTTCAAGGGCTCCAGAAAGTCCACTCCCTTTGCTGCTCAGTCCGCAGCAGAGACAGCTGCAAAAGCTGCTATGGAGCATGGTATGAAAACCGTTGAAGTATATGTTAAGGGTCCCGGTGCAGGACGTGAATCAGCTATCCGCGCTCTTGAAGCTGTGGGTCTGAGCATCACACTCATCAAGGACGTAACTCCCATACCCCACAACGGTTGCAGACCGCCTAAGCGCAGACGCGTTTAATCTTTAGAGGAGGTAAGAAGATATGGCAAGATATACAGGTCCTGCTTGCAAACTCTGCCGCAGAGAAGGCGTTAAGCTTTTCCTCAAGGGCGAGCGTTGCATGACAGGTAAGTGCGCAATCGACCGCAGACACAGTGCTCCCGGTCAGCATGGCGCGGCAAACAAGAAGGTCAGAGAGTACGGTATGCATCTCCGTGAGAAGCAGAAGACCAGAAGATACTACGGCGTTCTTGAAAAGCAGTTCGTAAACCTCTACAAGGAGGCAGAAAGACAGGAAGGAATGACAGGTGAGAACCTTCTCAGACTTCTTGAGTGCCGTCTTGATAACGTAGTTTACAGAATGGCAATGGCAGAGAGCCATAAAGAGGCACGTCAGCTCGTTCGTCACGGTCACTTCACCGTAAACGGCAAGAAGGTTGACATCCCCTCCTATACAGTTAAGGCAGGCGACGTTATCGCTGTTAAGAGCACAAGCCGCTCCTCCGAGAAGATCAAGGGTCTTATCGAGGGACTTGAGAAGGCAACCTTCCCCAAGTGGCTTGAGGTAAACAAGGAAGCAGCTTCCGCAAAGGTAGTAACACTTCCTGCTCGTGACGATATCGATTTCGACTTCAACGAACAGCTTATCGTCGAATTTTATTCCAAGTAATAACTCCGCCTTGTGTGGCATCTTAGCCGCATAAGAAAAATTTTCCGATCACAGAGAAAATTAAACGCATTATTAAATAATTAAGGAGGGTTATCAGGAATGATTGAGATAGAGAAGCCCAATATTACGACTGCCAGCATGAGTGACGACGGTAAAAGTGGTCAATTCGTAATTGAGCCCCTTGAAAGAGGCTTTGGCATAACACTCGGAAATTCTCTTCGCCGCGTGCTCCTCAGCTCGCTGCCCGGAGTTGCTGTAACAAGCATCAAGATCGAGGGTGTGCTTCATGAATTTTCCACAGTACCCGGTGTGAAGGAAGATGTGACCGAAATCGTTGTAAACGTAAAGGGAATCACAGCAAAGCTTCACACAAACACTCCTAAGACCGTAATAATCGAAGTAGTGGGTGAAAAGAATGTTACCGCAGGTGACATCAGACAGGATTCGGACATCGAAATTCTGAATCCCGATCACCATATCGCAACAGTAGGCGAGGGTGAGAGACTTTATATGGAGCTTGTATTTGAGCATGGCAGAGGATATGTATCCCAGGACAAGAACAAGCAGCTCCACAATGCACAGTTGGGACAGAATGTATCTGCACCCATCGGTACAATATATACAGACTCTATCTATACTCCCGTTTACAATGTCAGCTACGAGGTAGAGCCTACGAGAGTAGGAAGCAACTCGGATTTTGACAAGCTTACGCTTGATGTGCTTACAAACGGCACAATTACGGCGAAGGAAGCGATTTCTCTCGGCGCCAAGATACTCAACGAGCATCTCAACTTGTTTGTGGATTTGTCAGATGAAGCAAAGAAGACAGAAATTCTAGTCGAGAGACAGGAAACCATCAAGGAAAAGGTCCTTGAGATGACCATTGAGGAGCTTGACATGTCTGTTCGAAGCTTCAACTGCTTGAAGCGTGCAGGCATCGACACGGTTGAGGATCTTACCAACCGTACAGAGGAGGACATGATCAAGGTTCGTAACCTCGGAAAGAAGTCGCTTGAGGAAGTAATATTAAAACTTCATTCTCTCGGCCTCGACCTCAAGAAAGAGGAAGAATAAGCCGATAGAATTTCAACTTTTAGCTTTTAACAAAAACAAGCAGAAGGAGGGAACAAAATGCCCGGAACAAGAAAACTCGGCAGACCTACCGCTCACAGAAATGCAATGCTGAGAGGTATGGTAACTTATCTGCTCGAGAATGGATCCATTGAGACAACTCTGACAAGAGCGAAGGAAGTTCGTTCACTTGCAGAGAAGATGATAACACTTGGCAAGAAGAATACTCTTGCAAGCCGTCGTGCAGCACTTGCATACATCACAAAGGAAGACGTTGTAACAAAGCTGTTCAGCGAGATCGCTCCCAAGTATGCAAATCGCAACGGTGGTTATACACAGATCTTCAAGCTCGGTCCTCGTAGAGGAGACGCAGCTGAAATGGCTATCATCAAGCTCATTGACGAAGAATAATTAAATTTAGGGGCTGGTTAATCCAGCCCCTTTTTCGTTGCATTGATAGTATATAAATAGGAATTTATCGGCGCGTGAGGATGAGCACTTGCCTTCCCCTGGAGGGGAAGGTGGCAGCTCCGCTGACGGATGAGGTGTAGGCACGAAGTGCTGTAAAACAAGGCTTTTCAAGCATATCGGTGACACCTCATCACCCGCTTTGCGGGAGCCTCCCCTCAAGGGGAAGCCTAATATTCGTCCTCGGCAATAGTTTGACAAATTCCTGTTTGCAAAACGCTGTGAAATTGAATTTGTAAGGACTGTGCGTATTGACAATAATTTTTTTATATGCTATAATGAAATAAAAAAGGAGGCTCTTATGAGAAGAAAATTTTTGTTTTTTACTGTATTTGTGTGTTTGTTTTTCTGCTTTGTGGGTTAT
This sequence comes from Eubacteriales bacterium, assembly GCA_045648605.1. Classification (GTDB taxonomy): domain Bacteria; phylum Bacillota; class Clostridia; order Oscillospirales; family CAG-272; genus SIG710. The sequence goes on from JAZROG010000028.1 coordinate 8,981, forward strand.
GTGACGGCATCGGATGAGCCTGCTTTAATTTATGGGCGAGTTGTTTGTGGGGATGATATTTACCTTTCGGGAATTGAAATTTATATTGACCGCTACACATCTGATGGAGTTGGAACTGCGGTGGAGACAGTCAAGACAGATGAGGATGGATATTTCAGCTTCAAAGACCCGGGCGGTTCATATTTCGGATGTGGCATCAAAATAAGCAGCTTGCCCTATGGCTACGGTTCAAAAAAGTTCATAATAACCGCCAAAAGTGATTTTTATAAGGAAAACGGAATGCTCTTTGAGCTTGCCGCGGTTGCCGATGTCAAGTTGAATTACCGTGGCGGCGGATTGTCATATTCAATTCATGATGCAAACGGAGATATTATTTACTGTGATATTGAGAGAGTTGATACCCCGAACAGCGATTATGAAAATATAACATATGAAGAACTGAAAAAATTGGAAAAGATAACTTACAAAGGTCAACTTATTGTGGGAAGCGGAGCTTATGATTGGAGTGGAGAGGAGTCGATTTCCGCGGAGTCGGTCGGGGGAAAAATAAGCTATCTGAAAAACTACGAGCTTATTTCGGATGATAAATATTACTCGCTCTTGCTTGATTATATTGAGGATGATTATGACGGAGAAACGGTTTTTTGCGGAAATTATTTAATGTCACTGAAAAATAAGATACGTGAATATGCAAATCAGACTGAAAACACTGCCTTGAGGGAACGGATAATTGAGCTTTTGGGCACGAGTGATGAATTTGGATTCGGAGAAATAATTACAGAGAAACAAGAAGATGAAAGTGAAAGAGAAGTCATCGAAGAAACTATGGAAGATGAGCCGGAGAAAACGAAAATAACGAAAATAACACCTCTGCTTCTTCTTGTGCCATGCGCTTTGGTTTTCGTCATTGGTCTGATTTTTGGAATAATTTTTTGGAAGAAACGCATAAAATCTTAATAAAAAAGTGGCTTCGTGATTCTACGAAGCCACTATATACTATATAAATTATTACTTTACAAGATCCTTTGCGAGTCTTGCTGTATCTCTTGCGATAACAAGCTCCTCGTTTGTGGGGATAAGGTAAACCTTAACGCTGGAATCATCAGTTGAGAGCTTGACAACATTGCTCTGAACCTTTGCCTTTGCGTTTACATCCTCGTCGAGCTTAACTCCAAAGGGGGCAAGTCTGTCGGCAATAGCCTTACGGATGGAGGGAGTGTTCTCACCGATGCCTGCAGTAAATACGATAGCATCAAGACCACCCATGATGGCGCTGTAAGAGCCGATATACTTTGTTACCTGATAAGCGAGCATATCAAGAACGAGCTGAGCCTTCTTGTCGCCTTCCTTTGCAGCAGCCTCAACATCGCGGCAGTCGGAAGAGCCGCAAAGACCTGCAAAGCCGCACTTCTTGTTCATATAGTCGCTCATCTCGGCAGGTGTGAAGCCCTTCTTATCCATGATGTATGTAACCATAGCAGGGTCAAGGTCGCCGGAACGAGTACCCATAACAACACCAGCAAGAGGTGTGAAGCCCATGGATGTATCCATAACCTTACCGCCCTTAACAGCTGTGATGGAAGAGCCGTTTCCAAGGTGGCAAGTAACGATCTTTGTGTCCTCTACAGGCATATCGAGGAGCTTTATCATCTCGCCCGAAACATATCTGTGAGATGTACCGTGCATACCGTAGCGACGGATGCCATACTCCTCATACATATCATAGGAAACACCGTACATATAAGCCTCAGCGGGCATTGTCTGATGGAAAGCGGTATCAAAAACGAATACCTGGGGCTTGCCGGGCATAGCCTCTGTACAACCCTTGATACCCATAAGGCTGGCATCTGTGTGGATAGGAGCAAAATCACGGAAGGATCTTACTTTTTCGATGATCTCATCGTTTGCAACGACGGATTCTGCAAAGGTGGATGCGCCGTGAACAACTCTGTGACCGATAGCACTGATCTCATCCATGCTTGTGATGCATCCGTGCTCTGTGCTTGTAAGAGCAGCGATAACAGCCTTCATAGCATCGGAATGATCCTTCATAGGTGTTTCTTCGGAATACTCAACTCCCTTGATGAGCTGCTTATGTTTGATAGCACTTCCCGCGATACCGATACGGTCGCAATTACCCTTTGCAAGAACTGTTTCGTTCTCCATATCAAAGAACTGATACTTAAGAGAACTACTTCCTGCATTAATTACAAGAATTTTCATTGAAAAACCTCCAAAAATGTAGTATAATATATTTACAGAGATAATTATACTACATTTTTCAGGAAATTTCAAGAGGAAAAGATAAATTATGAAAAGAACATCAGCTATAATTTGCGAATTTAACCCTTTTCACATGGGTCACGCCCATCTTTTTGAAAAAGCGAGAGAAAATGGGGCGGAAAATATCGTCTGCATAATGAGCGGAAATTTTGTTCAGAGAGGCGAGATTGCCATAGCTGACAAATTTGCAAGAGCAGAGGCAGCGCTTCTCGCGGGTGCAGACCTTGTTCTTGAGCTTCCTATGCCTTTTTCTGCCGGTGGAGCGGAATATTTTGCTATGGCGGCGGTGGAAATTGCCGATAGACTTACGGTTGTTGATGAGCTTATCTTCGGCAGTGAATTGGGAGATATTGATCTTCTCACAGAGGTTGCAAAAAATCAGCTTTCAAGCGAATTTGCCGAGAAATTCCGCGCGCTTTATATGGGAGATATGGGCTATGCCGCATCTGCGCAGCTTGCATATGAATCTCTTTACGGAAAAAACGAAGCCTTGGAGAGTCCAAACAATATTCTTGCCATTGAATATTTAAAAGCTTTGATGCGTCTCGATTCAAAAATTTCACCGAAAACCGTCAAAAGAGAGGACAATTTTCTTTCCGAGAGCATTGAGGGCGAATTTCCATCGGCATCGGCTCTCAGAAAAATGATTTTTGCGGGAGAGAAGGAAAAAATCGCCCCTCATATGCCAAATGAAGCATACGAGGCACTTCTGATGGCAGAAAAAAGAGGTGATTTTCCGACAGATATGGAAAAATACGGGCTTTGTATTCTTTCTTCAATGAGACTTGCCTTGCCCGAGTCTATTTCGGATTGCGAGGGCATAAGCGGAGGACTCCACAACCGCATCGTGCGTACCGCACAGGAGGCAAAGAGCTATGAGGAGCTTTGCAAATTGCTTTCAACAAAGAAATATACCGATGCAAGGCTCCGTCGTGCGCTTCTGTTTTCAGCGCTTGGGATAAAGGGAGCTGATATGCGCCTTTCTCCCTTCTGCACACGTCTTCTTGCAGCAAATGAAAAAGGAAGAGGACTTCTTGCGGAGATTCGAAAGAATGGAAGAATACCCGTCGTCACAAAAACTGCAGATAAAAAATCGGTTATCGAAGGACTTTACGGCAAGGAAAAAACAGATGCTGAAAGGCTTTATGAAATTGAAAAAAAAGCCGAGGCACTTTTCACTCTTTGTCTTCGTGAGCCGAAAGAGTCCTCATTTTATGAAAAAATGTCGCCCTATGTCATAAAGTAAGGAAACAAGTTTACAAATTATCGTTGACTTATAGAGGCAAATGAGGTATAATATAGTAAATAATGATTTTTAGGAGGAATAATATAATGGCAGAAAAGGTAAGCGGAAAATACCTTGAATATAAGGGCAAGCCCCTTGTCCGCGAGGGTGATACAATTTGCTATGGAGATAAGGAGGCTGATAAGTGCTTTCTCATTCTCGAAATAATGTCCTATAAAAAGGTTGGAGAAAACGATGTCCCCGATAAGGTATTTATTCAGGTTGTGGACTCGAAGGATCCCACAAAAATTGTAAAGCAGGGCGATAAGAACGGTCTTTATGACGCATTCGGACTCGGACTTGTTTGGCTCGACATGGCAAATAAATAAGAGGTGAATATGAAGCGGATATTCATTGCGCTTCTTGCGCTCTTTATGATTTCGCTTTCATTTGTTTCTTGCACAGATACAAATGTTGCTTCAAATGACCCAGAGACCTCTTTTGAAACCGAGAGTGATACCGTTCCTGAAACCGAGACCGAAACGGAGGAGATCACAACGGAAGCGGAAACCGAGCCCGTTATCGTGATTCCCGATTATATAAATCCCCTTACAGGACTTGGTGCTGCGAAGGATCTTTATTCCACAAGACCTGTGGCTATTATGATAAATAATCTATGGGGTGCACTCCCACAGGAGGGCATCGACGATTGCGACATTATGTATGAATGTCTTGTTGAGGGCGGAATCACAAGGCTCATGGTGCTCAAAAGTGATTATGAGAGCCTTCAGAAGATAGGCTCTGTGCGCTCTTGTCGTCATTATTATCTTGACCTTGCTCAGAATTATGATGCTATATACGTCCATGCGGGAGCAAGCGATATGGGATTTATTGAGATAAGCGAGAGAGGGATAAATAACCTTAACGGTGTCAATATGTATCTCCCGGGCGTGTTCTTCCGCGATGAGGAAAGACTCAAGACCATGAGCTATGAGCATACACTCATGACAACGGGCGAGGGAATAGTTAAGGGTATAACCCAGAAGAAGTACAGAACAGAGCTTGGCGAGGATTTCAAGAATAAGGATGCCTTTTTCTTTACAGAATACGGAACAAAGCGAATTCTCGGTGGCGAGGAGGCAAATTGCGTTCTTCTTCCTTATTCAAAGTATCAGACTGTAAGATTTGACTATGATATGGCAACAGACGCATATTACCGCTATCAGTTTGAGGACGTTCCTCATGTTGACGGTACAAACGGCAAGCAGATAAGCTTCACAAATGTCTTTGTTCTTTTCTGCAGTGTTGTGTCGCTTAATGATTCCGCGGGACATCTTGATGTTATAACGGAAAATGAGAACGGCGAGGGCTACTATATCTCGGGCGGAAGGTGCGAGGAAATAAGATGGTCAAAGCCGACACAGGATTCACCTACAAAGTATTTTGATATGGAAGGTAACGAGCTTGTTATCAACCGCGGAAAGACCTTTGTTTCTATTTTCCCTGATTATAACCGTCAAAATATTGATTTTAATTTTGTTCCCTTGGCGGAATGATATCATACCGGGTCACATCGTGACCCGGTGTTTTTTATATCAAACAGGGATTTAGCGAACTGTTAGCCTTCCCCTTGAGGGGAAGGTGGCAGCTCTGCTGACGGATGAGGTGTTGGCACAAAAGGGACGTAAAATAAAGCTTTTTACTCTTACAGATGACACCTCATCACCCGCTTTGCGGGAGCTTCCCCTCAAGGGGAAGCCTAATATAAATTCCTATTTGACATTCTATAACAATAATTAACTCTTGACAAAAATACGATTTTGTGTAATAATATAGACATCGGCATAAGCCGAAAATTTATCATTATGAGAAACGGAGAAAGTTTTATGTTTACCAACATGACAAAAAAGAGAACCTTGGCGATTTTACTTGCGCTTGTTCTTATGCTTTCCGCTATGCTTGCTTCTTGCGGCGAAAAGAAGATAGAAGATCCCGCAGAGCTTTTTAAGCACGCGGAAATGAAGGCTGTTGACGCGGGAATTGATGCTTTTGTTAATGTATATGATGAATATCTTTCAAGTGTTAAAGCAACAAAGTCAACAGGTGCTTTATCGAGCATTGATATAGATGTTTCAGAGGAAGCACTCGGAATGCTGGGACTTCTTGCCGAGATGGATCTTTCATGGCTTTCCAATATAGGAATTGACGGCGAATCATATGTAGATGAGAATTCTGTCGGCTGCAATATTTCTCTTCTCCTTGGCGAAAGCAAACTTGCTGATATACAGATGCTGATGGATAAGACCGATATGAGCATTTATTTTGCTATCCCCGAAGCACTGACAAATACTTTGAAGCTTGAGAGCGGCACACCGAATGTGTCCCTTGATCTGCTTGCGTCTCTTCCATCCGGAGAGACCTTGGCTTCTCTTGTAAAGAAGTATGTGGAGATTTTCGTTTCGGGTATTGAAAAGGTTGAAAAGAGCGACGGTGCTCTCACAGCAAACGGTGTTACCGAAAGCTGCACTGTTGTAAAAGCAACTCTTACCGAGGCGGATGCTGCAAATATTGTTAAGCAGATGATAGAGACCGCTAAGACCGATGGAGAGCTTAATACTCTTATAATGGCTCTGGGAGACACCTTGGCTCAAATTCCAAACAGCGATATTACAAGTGGTGAAGAGCTTTATAACGGTCTTATCGAGCAGCTTGATTGGACTCTTGAGGATATTGAAGCGTCGGAATCCGAAAGAAATGACGAGATCGAAGCTTTTGTTATCACAGATTACATAAACAGCAAAAACGAGATAATCGGAAGAGCACTTTCTAGTGATATGGGTGAGTTTATTTCCTATGGCACAGCGGGAAAGGACGGAAGCTTCGGATTTGAGCTTAAGATTGAGGAAGAGACTGTGCTTCGCGGAGAGGGAAAGAGCGGCAAGGCTATAAACGGAAAATTCATTATCGGTGACGGAATGACCGATTATGCCGAGATAACTTTGACAGAGCTTGATGAAAAGCTCACAAAGGGTACTATCGATATTAAGCTTCTTGAGACTCCCGATTTTGACGGTGCAGAAATGTTCTCCGCTTTCCTTACCGTATATTCACTGCGCTTAAACTTTGATGCCTCTGCCGATAAAGCAAATGTGAAGCTTGCCGTTATGAACGGAGAGGATGAATTTGCCGCCATCAGTATAAGAAGCGAGGAGAAGAAGGTAGAAAAAATCGACGTTCCCACAGAGGATGTTATAGTTATTGATGAAAATCTTGATCCCTCTGCACTCATGGGCGCACTTGATCTTTCCGCTCTTATCGAAAACATGAAGAATTCCCCCATTCCCTCAGAGATAGTGAGCATACTTGAGCTTTATCTTGCAATGGTCGGATAAAAAATAATTTCCGAGACATCGGCAGGACGATATTTCCGGTCGATGTCTCTTTTTTGGAGATCAATATGGAGATCAGAATAGAAAATATCAGAAAAAAATACGGAAAAAAGACAGTGCTTGACGGTGTGACCTTTTCTGCCGGAAGCGGAGAGTGCATAGGTATCGTTGGCGCTAACGGATGCGGAAAATCCACCTTGCTTTCTATCCTTGCGGGGGTACAGAGAGCAGACGAAGGCGATTTTCTCTATGACCAAATAAGTCTTTTTAAATCGAAAGAGAAAAGATGTGAGCTTGTGGGCTATGTACCGCAGGGAAATCCGCTTCTTTCCGAGCTTTCGGCACTTGATAATCTTCGCCTTTGGTATGACAAAAGGGCGCTTAAAGCATCTCTCGATGACGGAATGCTGAAAAGGCTGGGAATTGATGCGTTTCTGAAAATTCCCGTTTGCAAAATGTCGGGAGGAATGAAAAAACGTCTTTCCATTGGCTGCGGAGTTGCAAATTCGCCTCACATTCTCATTCTTGACGAGCCTACCGCCGCGCTTGATCTTATCTGCAAGGAGCAGATAAGTGAATTTATTATGGAGCATAAAAATCGGGGCGGCATAGTGCTTCTCACGACTCATGATGAGAGTGAGCTTAAAATATGCGATAAAATATACGTGATAAAGGACGGAAGGGTAGTGCAGAGGGATTATAACGGAAGCACAAGGGCTCTTACCGAGATGTTCTGATGCGGAAATTTACATATTTCATCTTGCTTATAAAAAAATTTGCCCGCGCCTTGCCTTCTCTTGTGGCAATCTCTCTGGCGCTCCTTTTTTGCGTTTTTTTTGCATTTTCATTTTTTCTTGAGAGTGAAAATGAGAAGAATTCAAAGATAGAGATAGCCATTGTGGGAGCCCCCGAGGATTCCTATCTTTCCCTGGGAATGGCAGCACTTAAAAATTTCGATTCATCCCGCTTTGCCATAAGCATCAGCATGATGGAGGAGGATGAAGCGCAAGCAGCACTTATGCGTGGAGCGCTTACTGCCTATATCGTTGTGCCCGAGGATTTTGTTATGAATGCCTTTTATGGCGATGTGGGAAGGCTGAAATATGTTACAAGGCACGGCTCTGCTATGATGGGTGATTTTATAAAGGAAGAGGTACTTGATGTGGTATCTGTCATTCTTGTGGAATCACAGCGGGGCGTTTATGCATCGGGAAATCTTGCAAGAGATCTCATTGAAGGCAGAAAATACGGCGAGGTGGCAGACCTTGCGGCAATGGAATATGTAAATCTGATTCTTGCAAGAAATAAGATTTTTGAGACAGAGATAGTAAAAAATGTCGATGGAGTTGGCATAATACCGTCTATATTCTGCGGCGCGGTGGTTTTTGTTTTGCTTCTTTTCGGAATAGGTGCCGCAGGTGTGCTTTCCGGCAAAAATGATGCTCTTTCTATGTCCCTGCGCGCAAATGGATTTGGTTTTTTAGGACAGATCATCTGCGAATATCTTGCACTTTTTGCTGTTCTTGCCATAGCGGGCGGGATAATGCTCGGCGGTGTAATTGTCTTTTTCGGAGATGCGCTTTTGGGTATTGTCGGATTTGAAATCGGCACAGAGCTTTTTATATCTGCTTTGATTGTACTTTCGATGCTTTCGGCATTTTTGCTTCTCATTTTTGAGATGACGGACGGAATAATGGCAGGTGCGCTCACTCATTTTTTTGCATCACTTTTCCTTTGTTATCTCTCGGGATGTCTTTATCCCATAACATTTTTCCCGACGCCGCTTCAAAGGCTGTCCGCTTTTATGCCCACGGGATGCGCAAGGTCTGTTTTGATCGGTTCGCTTACGGGCGATGATATAAGATCAAATCTGATCGTTCTCGGTCTTTATCTTGTTTTGTTTATTTCGCTGTGTGCAATGGTCAGATGGCGCAGAATGGCAAAGGGAGGCGGAGAATAATGAGCTTTAAGCGATTTTTTGTTTGGGTAAATATTTTTCATAAGAGATTTTTTATGAAAAAAGGCTTTATCGCCCTCCTTGCTCTTATTCCTCTTGCAGGACTTGCACTCGGGATAATTGCCGGCATGGATGGCGGAGCCTTGACTGTTTATCTTGCGGCGCGGGATGATGATCCCATAAGCCTTGAGATAATAAATTCTCTTGCGGAAGAGAGAGGAATAATACGCTTTGCTTTGTCGGACGAGGAGAGCGCAAGGGATGCTGTCAGATACGGAAAAGCGGATGCGGCTTGGATATTTGAAGCGGATATCAGTGAAAAAATAAGGATGTTTGCGGAAAAAACGTCATCCAAAAATCATTTGGTAGATATTTACCAAAGGGAAGAGAATATTTCAGCAATGCTCATGCGCGAAAAGCTTGGCGGAGTCCTTTTCCCATATATAGGACATGAGCTTTATATTGATTTTGTTCGTAAGGAGCTTTCAGAGGATCTCGGTGATGATATTTTGGAGGAATACTATGCTGCGGTGATGCCCGAGGGGAGCGAGCTTTTCGATCTTTCGGAAAACAGCGAAATGATAGGCGGCTCGGAATATCTTTCGGCACCCTTGCGCGGACTTCTCTCGGTTTTGTGCGTGCTTGGGGGGATGACTGTCTCAATGTTCTGGATTTCAGACAGAGAGAGAGATCTGTTTTTCACCCTTCGCGGAGTAAGGCTTCATCTTTTATGCTTTGCATATCATTTTGTTGCTGTTTTTGATCTTTGCCTCGTTATGGTCGCTTCATTATATGTGTCGGGCAGGGGAGTGGGCATCGTACATGAGCTTGTTATGGCAGTCCTTTATGCGGTGGCGGTGTCGCTTTTCTGCATGATAATTCTTTTTATCAGCCGCAGAATAAGCATACTTGTGTCTCTTGCACCGATTCTGTCGCTTTTGATGCTCATCATATGTCCCGTGTTCTTCAGAATAGCGCCCCTTGAAATGCTTTCAAGGCTTTTCCCACCTTATTATTATCTTTCGGGTGCTACCATTTATGAAATGCTTTTCTATATCCTGCTTGAGGCGGCGTTGCTTGCTCCGCTTGCGTGGATTTTGGGCGCGAATAAAAAACGTTCTTGACTTTATGACGCATAAGGTGTATAATTATTCTATTACAGATAAAAGAGGTTGCAAATGGAAAAATTGCAGTTTGCAGAAAGAATAAGAAAATTCAGAATATCAAGAGGGCTTTCCCAAAAAGAGCTTGGCGACCGTCTCGGAGTTTCAAACAGAGCGGTCTCAAAATGGGAGAGGGGCGAGGCATATCCCACGGTGGATACCCTTGGTGAAATCGCAAATGCTCTTGGAATACTTGTTGACGATCTGATTCCTCGTGATGAAGAGGCCCGCAGAGCACATAAGGACGGAATGGAATCAATAAAGGAGCTTTACAGAGTCGGCTCAGGCCCGTCAAGCTCACATTCCATGGGCCCCGAAAAGGCGGCCATCCTTTTTCGCGCAGAGTATCCCGATGCGGATCTTTTTGAGGTGACTCTTTATGGCTCACTTGCTCTTACAGGTGTTGGCCACAGAACAGATTACGTCATAAAAAAGGTTCTTGACCCCATCCCCAATGAGGTGCGCTTCGATAAGACTACCTCATCACTTCCGCATCCAAATACTATGAAGCTTCGCGCCATAAAGGACGGTGCCACCATCGGAGAATGGACGGTTCTTTCTGTTGGCGGCGGTGCCATACATATTGAGGGAAGGAGCGAATATACTCCCGAGAGGATATATAAGCTCCACAAATTCAAGGATATTGCGGATTATTGCGAGAGCAAGAAGATAAGGCTTTGGGAATATGTCGAGGAGGTCGAGGGCAAGGAGATATGGGCGTATCTGCGCACTATCTGGGGTGCAATGCTCGGCTCTATTGAAAGCGGACTACATGTTGACGGTGAGCTTTTTGGCGGCCTCGGCGTTCTTCGCAAAGCAAAATACCTTTTTAATCAGAGACATATGGACGAAAGTGCCGAAACAAAGCAGAATAGGCTTGTCTGCTCCTATGCCTTTGCGGTAAGTGAGCAGAATGCTTCGGGCGGTGTTATCGTAACTGCCCCTACCTGCGGTGCAAGCGGTGTTCTTCCGGCTGTGCTTCGCTATATAACAGAGAAAAAGCAGCTTGATACGGATACCATTCTTCACGCACTTGCAACTGCCGGGCTTATCGGAAATCTTATAAAGACAAATGCCTCTATCAGCGGTGCGGAGTGCGGCTGTCAGGCGGAGATCGGCAGTGCCTGTGCCATGGCTGCGGCAGCCCTTGCGGAGATATACGAAATGGAGATAGCGCAGATAGAATATGCTGCGGAGGTTGCAATTGAGCATCATCTTGGCCTTACCTGCGACCCCATTAAGGGACTTGTTCAGATCCCCTGTATCGAAAGAAATGCCGTTGCGGCAATGCGTGCCATAAATGCGGTTAATCTGGCTAATTTCCTTACGGATACGAGAAAGATATCCTTTGACCTTATTGTCAAGACCATGTATGAAACGGGCAGAGACCTTTCCAAGATATATAGGGAGACAGGTGAGGGTGGTCTTGCCAAATTATACCTTTGAGGTGCGCTTATGGGACTTTTTAAAAGGCTTTTTAAGCCGAAAAATGTAAATAGCAAGAGATTTCGCCTTGAAATGGCGGAGATGATAAGCAAAAAACTCATAAGATATGTTACCGAGCGCAAGGATGATGTTGAAGAGGTCATCGGAAAGAGCGGTGCATTCAGTATAAGAAACGGTGAATTCATTGTTTTTGCCTCCTCCGAGGTGGTTTTCAGAACTCCTGTGGAAGATATGCAGGCTTGGGAGCTTCTTTCGGGCGACGGAGTAGTTCTTACGGGTATCGACCTTGAGCATGGAAACACTGAGCGAACCATAACTGTTCATTATGTTTATTATAGGTGAGTCTTATGAGGGAAAACCTCATTACTGTCAATAGGCTATTAGTTTTTATGTTGACGGCTCAATTTCAATAATTGATTATCTTAGGAGAAGTAACTTACTGCCACGCCGGCATGAGGCGCGATGGGGTAAGTTACTTTTTAACAGATAAACAATTACCGAAATTGAGCCCTCAGCAAATCTCCGCATCAATCACCATAAATTCCTGTTTATCGCTTTAAATGAGCCCTGACTTTATTTTTTGAAAAAATATTGAAAAATCTTTTTATATTGGTTAAAATATACTTACTATATAATTATCGGGGAGAAATAATATGAAAAAGACCATATTCACGATCTTATGTGCCCCCTGTCAAGTAGACAGACCAAAAAACAAAAAGAATTTACAAATTGAATAGATTCTTTGATCTCCCCCAGCTGCGCAGCAGGGGGAGATTTTCGTCACGCGGCGGTGGCGAAGGAATACTCGCACGGTGTCATGTAGTTCAGCCGCTTTTGGTAACGGCGAGTATTGTAAAAGTGTATGTAGTTTTCAATAGCAGTAACGAGTTCTTCGCGGCTGGTAAACCTTTTAAGATAGTACATCTCGGACTTTAAGATACCCCGCCAGCCCTCCATTGGAGCATTGTCAAGGCATCTGCCGACACGTGACATACTTTGGATCATACCCGCATCAACAAGTTTTTGGTGAAACACCTTGTTAGTATACTAAAATCCTCTGTCACTATGAAATATTGGTTTCGCATTAGGATAAAGACTTGTTGCTTCATCAAAGGTGGTAAAAAACAATTCATTGTTGTTGCTATCTCCGATTTTGTATGCAATAATACGTCTGTCATAAAGATCGAGAATTGCAGACAAGTAAAGCTTCTTCACCTCCGGACCAACGTAATACTTAAATTCCGTAACGTCGGTAAGCCATTTTTCAAACGGAACGGTTGCTTTGAAATCTCTGTTCAGAATATTCTCTGCGGTAATTTCGGGTGTAGATTTTACATAATCCGGGCGTTTCTTACGGATAACGGATTTGAATCCAAGTATGCGCATAATGCGGCGAACTCTCTTGACGTTTACCTTGTGCGGAAGTTCATCGATCTTTTCTCGGTTAATGTTAATACACATCTGTCTGTATCCGAGAACTCCGTTGCTTTCTTCGTAAAAGTCCTTTACATATTCTGTAATTTGTACGTTCAAAAGCTCACTTTTACTTGGATCCCTCTTTTTCCACTTGTAGTAAGAAGAGCGATTCAGCTTCAACGAAATGCATATTTCCTTGATGGAATAACCCATATGCGTATTCAGAATTTCAATGGCTATGTAGATATGCTCCTGTCGCACTCCGGTCAGCGACCACCACCTTTCAGCTCCTGTAATTTTTTTATGAAGGCGTTTTCAATTTCAAGCTGTCTGTTCTTAGCTTCAAGTATCTTCATTTCAGCTTTCAGCTTTTCAACCTCGGTCATTTCCTCTATCAGTTTGGTTCTGCCTCGGTTATCCTTAAGCTTGTCTACTCCACCTTCTTCATACTTGCGTACCCAGGCATAGATCTGCTGGTACGATATGTTGTAGGTTTCTGCCGTTAAACCGTAATCCTTGTTGTGCTCTATGCAGAATGCTACGATCTCTGCACGTTCTTCTTGTGTTGTCTTTCTTCCCTTGGTCATATAGATCTCTCCTCTCGCGCTACTGCGCTCCTTAAACTCTCTATGACCATTATACCATAAAATCCAGTCTCTGAGTTGTCTATTAGCTAAAATCCCAAACTGTTTGCAAATATTTCTTAAACTTCCTTCTCCTCTTAGATATGCTTCTACTGCTTGTGTCTTCAACTCTACGCTATATACCTTGTTCTTGTGCGATCTTCTTGGCATAATAATAACCCCCTTAAAGTAGTCTCGAAACTTTTTTGCTTTTTCGAGTGTCTACTCTAAGGGGATTATATCAAAATGAGACGACCGTGTTTTTTATAATTTTTTGCCTGTCCTGAATGGCAAAGGAAGCCTTTCAAGGCGGCAGAGAAGAGTGATCAACGGAATTATAATTACGGATGCCGCAAGATTACCTATGCAATGTGCTATGTCGAAGGGAATCCCCGCAATTATCCATGCTATCATTCCGTTAAAATCAAGCGAAAACATTATCGCCTGCGCCGGTGCATACAAAATTCCAAAGGCTATACCGTGCAGAACGCATATGAAGCTGCAAATAACGGCTGTGACAACAATATGAAGCTTTTTGGGGATGAGCATTGCCATTCCCCAGAGAACAGTCCATATATATAAATACGGAAACCACCAAAGGCTGAATCCACCGTATAATCCATTAAGAAAAACATATATGTAAAGGGGAATGAGAGCCTTTTTTCGGTAAACCATTGTATATATAACGGTCAGCACGCCCACAAAATGGATATTGGGGAGCATCTCCATAAGAAAATCTCCGAAAAACATCACAGTTCCGAGCATAGAGAACACAGCAATCTCCTTTATTGACAATGATCGGTGTCCTCTCACATTTTTTTGCATTGCTTTTTAACCCTTTGTATATTCGATGGAGAATACGTCACCATCGGCAATAGGGGTGGTGTCAACACCGCTCATAAGGTATTCGCCGTCCTTAAGGAAGGACCAATAAGCACCGTCTGCCTCATAATCGGCTCTTTCGCCGTTTACGACCTTTACATAAAGACCGTATTCGCTCTCATCGCCCTCAATAAGACCTTCTTCTTCAAGTGCGCCGCGGAGAAATTCCGCTTTTGTTGTGATAACGAAATCGGTAACATTTCCGTCGGAGCCTTTTATCTGCACAGTTATTGTGATCTCGGCTCTTTCCTCTTCGGTGCCTGTGATAGCGGTATCATTTCCGACTTTTTCAGTGCTTTCGCAGGATGCAAATGCAAGAGTCATCGCCGCAACGATGGTGAGCATAAGCATAAGCGAAAACAAACTTCTAAAAATGTTTGTTTTTTTCATACTTATATTCCTTTTCTTTTATTGGGCATTGCCCATATTTTAGCGATATAAGAAGCCAAACCGCATTATCTGCACCGAGAAACGGTCTGTTTGGGG
>JAZROG010000029.1:0-4046 GCA_045648605.1 Eubacteriales bacterium
CTGATTTGCCGATTTGAAGCTCTCCATTTCGCGGAGGCTTTTTTCATTGAATCGAGCGATGATCATCCGTCGCGGGATTATCGATCAGCTCACCGTGTTCGGTAAATCGCGATCCGTGGCAAGGGCAATCCCAACTGTGCTCGGCGCGGTTATATTTCAGAACACAGCCTAGGTGAGGGCAACGAGGCACGGCAGGCGTAAGAAGTCCTACTGCCGATTCAAGGGCGTTGACTGCGAGCTGTGGGCGCAGAACGGTGCGCGAAGTATCAAACACTGCGGCATATGGGTTGTGCTTCCCTTTAACGAGATCACAAAGGATATCAGCAGCGACCATGGCGTTTGTCATCCCCCATTTGTTAAATCCCGTTGCCACAAAGACGTTGGGCGTGGATTTGGCATACTGCCCGATATAGGGAACATCGTCCAGCGTCATACAATCCTGCGTTGCCCATTTGCCAACGATCTGAGCATTCTTGTAATGCTTATGGGCAAAAGCTTCAAGCTCCTGCCAACAACCGCCCTTTTTACCCGTGCGGTGTCCGCCTCCACCAAGAAGCAAAAGTTTGCCGTAATTGCGGAAGGAAAGTCCTGTGTCAGATTCGTCCACATACATTCCGTCCACGTTCTGCGCGTTTTTTAGAGCAATTACATAGGACCTATGCTGATAGAGCTTGAGAAAATATAGTCCGTGCTTATTGAGCATCGGAAAATGGGTTGCTATGATCAGCTTTTTGTATGAGATCTCACCGTGATTGGTGCAAACCTTGTGTGGCATTATTTCCAAGACCTTGGTATGCTCAAAGATCGGCAGATCCTCCGCTATGGCGTACAGAAATTTCAACGGGTGAAGCTGCGCTTGATCTTTTACACGCACCGCGCCCGCAACCGTAAACGGAAGCTCGCGAGCGTCCGAAAGCTCTGCCTTTACTCCGAGACGACCCAAGTCGGCAACCTCCTTTTCGATCCTTTTACGGTCGGTCAAGGAATAGACGTAATTATCACGCACTTCATAGTCGCAGTCGATGCTCTCGCAAAGATGGGCATACTCTTTGATCGCTTTTGCTTGAGCCTCTGCGTAAAGACGCGCTTTGCTCTCGCCAAAGCGTTTTATCATTTTGTCATAGATCAATCCGTGACCAAGCGTGATCTTCGCCGTGGTATTCTCGGTGATGCCGCCGCAAATCTCCGCGGCTTCCACAAGCATGCAATCCACTCCCGCTTTTTTTAGCTTATAGGCACATAAAATCCCTGCAATTCCACCGCCGATGATCAAAGCATCGGTTTTTTTATTGCCCTCCAAGCCTTCAAAGCGTATGCGAGGCACCTTATCCTGCCACACCGATTTAATAATATCACCTTTCATTGCTTGCCGTTTACAAGAGAATTCACATATCGGTGCATCTCATCTTTGCTTTTTACAGAATGTGTTCCTGCGATGATCTGTTGCTTTTGTTCCTCGCTGAGCGCCCCGAACCTCTGCATGGCTTCGGGATTCATTGCCAAGGCCATAGCAAATCCAATTGGCATTTCGTCTTTCGTCATCTTTTTTACCTCCTATTTGTGATACTAATATTATTTGTGATTTTCAATCCTTACATACATGTCAAAATATCGTATAAATCGCTTTGAAAATGCGAAAAATAAAAAAGATAACGGAGGTGAAGATATGAGCAACAGATTAGCGAAGGAAACGAGTCCTTATTTGCTTCAGCACAAGGACAATCCCGTTGATTGGTATCCCTGGTGCGACGAGGCATTTGAGCGCGCGGAAAAAGAGGACAAGCCCGTGTTTTTAAGCATTGGATACAGCGCGTGCCATTGGTGCCATGTTCTGGCTCACGAGAGCTTTGAGGATGAAGAAATCGCAAGGCTTTTGAACAAATATTTTATTTCTGTCAAGGTGGATAAGGAGGAGCGTCCCGACATCGACAGTGTCTATATGACATTCTGTCAAGCCTTTACGGGAAGCGGCGGCTGGCCCACAAGTATTTTTATGACCTCTGACGGAAAGCCTTTTTTTGCGGGAACCTATTTCCCCAAAATTTCGCGCAGCGGTATGATAGGATTCCGAGAGCTACTGCTCGCCATACACGAAAAGTGGGTATTCGACCGTGATATGCTGCTAAAGCAGTCCGACGAGATCATAAAGCATTTGAATGGATCGCAGTATTCGGCTGAAATTGCTGATATTGATCTGACTCACTTGGCAGTATCGCAGTATGAGAGCATCTATGATGAAAAGAATGGCGGATTCGGACGTGCGCCGAAATTTCCGACGCCACATAATCTGCTGTTTTTGCTCGAATATTATAAGCGATACAAATCTGCCTCGTGCTTGAAGATGGCGGAGCATACTCTGATGCAGATGTATCGCGGAGGGATGTTCGACCACATCGGTTTTGGCTTCTGCCGCTATTCCACCGATAAAAAATTTCTCGTACCTCATTTTGAAAAAATGCTGTATGACAACGCTCTCCTTATCCTTGCGTACTGCAAGGCGTACTCTGTAACAAGGAAGGAAGTTTATCTTGAAATCGCAGAAAAAACAGCGAGCTATATTCTCCGCGAAATGACCTCCCCCGAAGGCGGCTTTTATGCTTCGCAGGATGCCGATACCGAAGGCGAGGAAGGAAAATATTATCTGTTTACACCAAGCGAGGTCATGGGGATACTTGGACAGGTGGACGGCGAGCTCTTCAAGCATCATTTTGACATCACGGATGAGGGAAATTTTGAAAGAAAGAATATCCCTAATCTCCTGAAAAGCGATCCTTCCGATAAAAGTCTTGAGCATTTTCTGCCTATACTTGAGGATTACCGAAAAAAGCGGTATTCTCTCCATCGCGACGAAAAAATATTAACATCATGGAACAGTCTGATGATCGCCGCTATGTGTGAGCTGTATCTTGTCAGCGGAAATGAAACCTACCTTGCCGCCGCAGTGGATGCCCACCGCTTTATACAGAAATATCTGTGCGACGGTGATATGCTTCACGTCAGCTTTCATATGAAAAAACGTGGTGTAAGAGGCTTTCTCGATGATTATGCCGCATATATTTTCGCTCAACTGTCGCTGTACCGCGCAACGCTCGAAAATGAATTTTTAGATCGGGCAAAGCGTTTATGCGATAAGGTCATGGCGGACTTCGGAGACAGTACGGGCGGATTCTATATGTACGGCAAAGACCACGAAGAGCTGATCCTGCGCCCAAAGGAGACCTATGACGGCGCTATTCCAAGCGGTAATTCACTTATGGCGTATAATCTTGTTCGCCTGTCCCATCTCACAGATGAAGAAAAATACGAAACAGCGGCAGCGCGGCAGCTTGACTTTCTTGCGCAAAGCGCAGCACAATATCCCACAAATCACGCCATGCTTTTGGTATCACTGCTTGAGCACGCAAGTCCGATGACGAAGGTAAAAATAATCCTCGATGAAGAGACAGAGAAAAGCAGATTGCCGCTTGTATTACCACCCGATGCGATCGTTACCCTTCTGCTGCAAGCCACAAAAGAATATCCCCTCAAAAACGGTAAAACCACTTATTATATCTGCAGAGGGCACAGCTGCCTGCCGCCAACCAACGACCCCGATGAATTGATTTGAATTTGCGAAAACTAAATATAGGAAAGGAGTAATAGTTATGTCTCAAAACAAGAATATGAAAAAGGAGCAAGAGTCTAAAGAAAAAAAGCCTCTTACCAATTCCGGAGATATCAAGGGCAAGATTGAGGTTCCCGACACTCGTGAACGCAGAGACGGCCCCGGTGGAAACTGAAGCGGATAACAACACTTTTTAAGAAAACAAAAAGCCTCCGACGAGTTTTTTCGTCGGAGGCTCAGACTGTCGAAAAAGCTGTAATACCCCAAGTAGATAATAGTAAAAATAAAAAAGTCAAAAAAGAGAGAAAAAATAAAATTCAAAAAGAAGCACAAGGCAATCCAGAGGAAAGCCTTGTGCTTACTTGCTTTTTCCGTTCTTACACTCTGTCGTACCGAGTACGCCGACGAATGTAAGAACGAAAAATATTCCTACCTTTTTCGA
>JAZROG010000030.1:0-14434 GCA_045648605.1 Eubacteriales bacterium
GACCTCGACGTCCCATTTGTCATTTAAAAATCTCTGGTAATTTCACATCTTCTAGGGACGTCGAGGTCGCCGTCCCCTACAGATTTGCGTTTTTCATCTCACCGATAAATCCCTGTTTACACAACAATTTCAAGTAAAAAAATAGGGCTGAACGATGTCCGTTCAGCCCTGAAAATTCAATTTAACCGAGAGATACGTCCCAGCCTGCAAGATACTGTGCAAGGAGCACGACGTCCTTTATGTTTATAGTGTTGTCCATATTGCAATCGGAGTTGATTTCGTCGATCACAACATCCCAAGCCGCAATGTACTGCGCAAGGAGTACAACGTCCGTTATGTCGATCTCTCCATCGCTGTTTGCGTCACCGAAAAGATCTTCAATCTCGCCGTCAAGATAAACCTTTGTATATTCATCAGCGCTGAAATATTCATCCGCTGTACTGTTTTTATAGAGGTATATTGTGCCGAGTTCAGAGCATTCTGCGAACGAATCGCTTTCGATTGACGTTACACTCTTTGGAATAACTATGCTTGCAAGAGAGGAGCAGCCGACAAAGGCTCTGCCATCGATGCTTGTAACACCCTCGGGAATGCTTATGCTTGTTAAAGCATAGCAGTATGCAAATGCAGAGCGATTTATTGTTTTCATACTACTTGGTATAGTCACATTTTCGAGACCTTCACAGGAGAAAAATGCAAAGGCTCCAATGCTTTCCACGCTGTCCGGAATAGTGATGCTCTTCAAATTTAACGCATTATAGAATGCACATCCGTCGATATTTTTTACCTCGGTGGGTATTTCATATTCCGTATTGTCGCTGCCTACGGGGTAATGGATAAGATTTTCCATATCCTTTGTGAAAAGCACTCCATCAACATCACAGTAATATTCGTTTTCTTCGTCAACCTTGATTTCTGTAATTGAAATACAGTTAAAGAAAGGCTCTTTAACAAGGCTTGTAACGCTTGAAGGGATTGTCACAACTGTAAGACTTGTGCAATTTTCAAAAGCTCTGCTGTCTATAACATTAAGACTGCTTCCGAATGAGATGTCGGTAAGATTGCTGCAATAACCAAATGCCATGTCTTCGATAAGGGTTACGCTATCGGGGATAGCTACACTTGTCAGATTTTTACAGGAATGGAAGGCTTGAGGTCCAATACTTGTAACGCTATATCCGTCGATTTCCGAAGGAATAGCCACGTCTCCGCCTTCACCTATATACTTTGTGATTGTCACCGTTGCTCCATCGGGATTGACATTATATTCAAAATCATTTGGAACGATGGGTTCATCGCCACTTTCTTCCTCCCAGACTGCATAGAGAATGATAGCAGCATTTTTTGTATAGATATCGCCGGGAAGATACGCTACCTCGCCGTTTTTGCTTGTTGCCCATCCTGCAAATATGTGTCCCTCAAGAGTAGGAACAACATCCGAGAGGGTGAGAGCTACGTTTTCTGATTTTGTCTGCGGTTCAGGAGCACCCTCGCCGCCGTTTGCATCATAAGATACGGTATATTTCTCGGAAAAATACAGCTTGTTGTAGTTTTCGCTTGAAAAATAGCTGTCTGCTGTGCTGTTCTTATAAAGCAATACCGTTTTCAATTTAAAGCATGAGAAGAAAGCATCAGAGCCGATGCTCACATCTTTTGTATTGAATGTTACGGTATGAAGATTTTCACAATTTGTAAATGCTCTGTCTTCGATGACTGCGACGCTTTCGGGAATGGTAATATTTGTAGCTTTGCACCATCCGAATGAGAGTCCACCGATGGCACTTACGGTATATCCCTTAATAGCAGAGGGGATCACAATCTCGGTGTCCTGACCGTTGTAGTATGTTATGGTTACCGATTCGCCGTCGGGATTGATCTTGTATTGGAAATCGTTTTCGTTTGCGGCAGTAGCGTCCAGATATACCTTGGCATGCTTTTCACTGCTGAAATAACTGTCCGCGGGACTGTTACGATAGAGATGTATTGTGTACACACCCTTGCTCGTTTCAAATGCAGATGATGAAAGCTGTGTGTCCTTTGAGAAGAAAAAGATATTTTGAATATTGTAGCACTGCGAAAAAGCATTGTTTCCAATTTTTGTAATGCCTTCTCCCACAACAACGGTTTTAATCGAATCGGCATTCTTTTTCCATGGAACGACCTTTGGGGGAGGATCACCGGGCTTCCAGATGGGAGTCCAGCCTTCTTCACCGAATTTATCATAGTTGTCTGTGGCTCCGGTACCGTCCAAGGTTAAAACTCCTGTTTCGGTATTGAGAGAGTAGGTGGCATTTGCTCCGCAATTTCCGCTCTTTGTCTCAGCTACCGCGCTGATGACAAGCATTTGACAAAGCATGGTTACAGCTAAAATAAGAGCTAACGGTTTTAGAAACTTTTTCATTTTTTTCTCCTTAAAAAATAATATATCACGATAAATTATAGCACGCGTGCATAGAATTGTCAATAATTTTATCAATCGGTTACAAAACTGCAACATATGGAAGAATGATTTTTTTCTTAAAAGTGATTATTTTTCGTTATTCTCTTGCTAAAAGTCGGGATTTGTGGTATCATATAAGATAAGCTTGAAGTGAAAGGATTTTTCTTGGTATGAATGATAATTACAGAGAAAGGCTTGACAACATTCTCCGCACGGTGCAAAAGCCGGGCAGATACTCGGGCGGTGAATATGGTCAGGTTCTTAAAAATAAAGACGAGGTGAAGGCTCGTTTTGCCTTCTGCTTTCCCGATACATATGAGATAGGTATGTCAAATCTCGGCATACGCATCCTTTACGGTGCACTCAACCGTGAAGAGGACATTTGGTGCGAGAGAGCTTATGCACCGTGGACCGATATGGAAGAAATGATGATAAAATACGATGTTCCGCTGACTGCGCAGGAAAGCGGCGATCCCCTTTCGATCTTTGACATCATCGGCTTTACTCTCCAATATGAGATGTGCTATACAAATGTGCTGAATATGCTAAAGCTTTCGGGGCTTCCTCTGCGCTCCTGCGACAGAGGGGATGATATGCCCATCATAATCGGCGGGGGCCCTTGCTCATATAACCCCGAGCCTATTGCGGACTTTTTCGACTGCTTCAGCATAGGTGAGGGCGAGGATGCACTGGTAGAATTTACAAAGCTTTACATCGAAATGAAAGAGAGAGGCACATACAACCGCCGTGATTTTCTCCACAGAGCTGCCCGCGAGGTGGGGGGAATATATGTGCCATCATTCTACGATGTCACATACAATGATGACGGCACGGTGAAGGCTTACACACCCATTTTTGATGACATTCCGAAAAAAATAACCAAGCGCATAATGAATGATATGGACAAGGCATATTTCCCCGACAAGGTGGTAATGCCATATATCGAGACGGTTCAGGACAGAATTATGCTTGAGGTCTATCGCGGATGTATAAGAGGCTGCCGCTTCTGCCAAGCGGGAATAATCTACCGCCCCGTGAGAGAAAAATCTCCCGAGGTTCTTTGCAAGCAGGCAAAATGCCTTTATGAAAACACGGGATATGACGAAATTTCCCTTTCGTCACTCTCCATCAGTGATTATACGCAGATAGAAAAGCTTACAACCGATCTTCTCGAATGGACAGACAAGAAAAAGGTCAGCCTTTCGCTCCCATCACTCCGAGTTGACAGCTTTACAAAGGAGCTTATGGAAAAAATAGCGACTGTAAGGTCTAGCTCCCTCACCTTCGCCCCCGAGGCGGGTACACAGAGGCTTCGCGACGTTATAAACAAGAATGTTTTTGAGGATGACCTTATGCGTGCCGTAAATGTTGCCTTTGATGCTGGCAAAACACAGGTAAAGCTCTATTTTATGAACGGTCTGCCCACTGAAACAAGCGAGGATCTTGAAGGAATTGCAAAGCTGGCAACGAGAGTTGTTGACGAATATTATCATAATCCCAATCACAAAAAGGGTAAGTCGCCGCAGGTTACCATCAGCGTTGCCTGCTTTGTACCCAAGCCCTTTACGGCATTCCAGTGGGAGCCACAGGATACCGTTGATATGCTGAACGAAAAGCTCGATTATCTCGGAGAGTGCGTTACAGACAGAAAGGTGCGTTATACTCATCACGAGCCGCATACATCACATATTGAGGCTGTTCTTGCAAGGGGCGACCGCCGTCTTGGCAAGGCTCTTGAGATCGCCTGTGAGGAAGGCTTCCACTTTGACGCATGGGACGAGCATTTTGACTATGAAAAATGGCTTTCCGTCATAGAAAAAGCGGGACTTGACCCTGCATTCTATGCGAACCGCCGCAGAGAATATGATGAGGTTCTTCCTTGGGACATCATCGATTGCGGAGTTACAAAGGAATTCCTTATCCGTGAGCACAAAAATGCACTTGCGGAAAGGACGACCCCATCCTGCAGAGAACAATGCAGCGGATGCGGAGCAAACAAGCTTGGAGGTGAGAGATCATGCTGCCCGCAAAAATGATTTCGGATGCAAATCCACAGCCAATAAGAATAAAATTCCGCAAGGTGGGTATGCTTCGCTATATTTCCCATCTTGACCTGCAAAGGACATTTGCAAAGGTTCTTGTCCGCTCGGGAATACCCGCTTGGTACACACAGGGCTTCAATCCCCATGCAAAAATGGTCTTTGCGCTTCCGCTTTCGGTGGGAACGCAGAGCGAATGTGAATATCTTGATATCCGTCTGCGTGAGCATATGACTGTGGGTGAGATAAAATACAGGCTCAATCAGGTGCTGACAGACGAGCTTTCGGTTATTGATGTTTATGAGCCGCAGGAGAAATTTCAGGATATAGGATTTGCAAGATATGAGATGGGAATTTTTTCTCCGAATGCAAATGAGGAGCTTGCTGAAAGGACGAAAGCACTTTTTGCCGAAAAGCCGATAATGATGATGAAGCATACAAAAAGCGGCGAAAAGGAGATCGACATTTCGCCCCTTATCGGGGATATTGATATTCGATATGACAGGGAAAAGAAGCTTCTCCGCATTTCCGCGCTTCTCTCGGCAACTCCCGAAAATTATCTCTCCCCCGAAATGCTCATAACTAAAATTAAGGAACGCTTTGGAATTCTTTCGGACATTATGAGCGAGTATTATACTGTTTTCCGCACAGAGGTTTATATGGGAGATGGAAAAACCGCTTTCAGATGATGAAAAGCAATCGTTTTGAATTTGTTTTATATATTGTACAAATATACAAAAAACACTTGCCGCAGTTGCAAGTGTTTTTTGTATAGCTTGTCAAGAAAACAAAAAATTTTAAAGCTTGAGACAAGCCGATTTGTTAATTTTTTGAAAGTTTTTCTTTATCGCTCTGGAGCATATAAAGGTCATAATATCGTCCCTTTCTTGCAAGAAGCTCATCGTGCGAGCCTTGCTCGATTATCTCGCCATGGGAAAGATAGATGATATTATCCGCGCGGCGGATGGTGGAAAGTCTATGAGCAACCATGAGAAGAGTTCCGATATTCATCAGCTTTTCAAGGGAATCCTGAATAAGCACCTCGGTCTCGGTATCGATATTTGCTGTTGCCTCGTCAAGTATCATCACCTCGGGACGGTGGATTATCGTTCTTGCAAAGGAAATAAGCTGTCTTTGACCCTGGGAGAAGTTGTTTCCTCTCTCTCGTACCTCCTCGTCAAGCCCTGTGGGGAGCTTTTCGATTATCTTATCGGCATTGACATATCTGCAAGCCTCCATGACCTTTTCGTCATCCACATTATCCATGCGGAGCACAATATTGCTTCTGACAGTGCCCGAAAAAAGGAAAACATCCTGGAGCATCTGCCCGAAATGGCTGCGCAGAGAGGCGATTTTGATTCTCTTTATGTTTATTCCGTCAATGAGTATCTCGCCCTTTTGAATATCATAATTTCGGCAGATAAGCGAAAGGATGGTGGTCTTTCCCGAGCCTGTCGAGCCGACAAATGCAACGGTCTGACCTGCATTCACCTTAAAGGAAACATCCTTCAGCACCCATTCGCCCTCATTATATGCAAACCAAACGTTCTTAAACTCGATATCCCCCTTGACATCGCCAAGCTCAATGGCATCATCCTCGTCGGTGACATCCGGCTCGATATCAAAAACGGTAAATATCTTCTCTGCGGAAGCGAATGCCGACTGCAGCCAGTTGAACTGCTCCGCAAGGTTCTGGATTGGGTTGAAAAATTTGTTGATGTACATATAGAATGTAACCACGGTGGCACTTGTTATGGTCTGACCGAAAAAGGCAACATCATTTATATATCCCTTTCCGCCAAGGTAAAGCAGACAGAGGATGGATGAAATATACAGCATATAAACAACAGGTCTGAAAATGCCGAAAACGAAGATCTCCTGCATTTTCGCCTTGCCAAGCTGCTTGTTCTGCTCGGAAAAGTCCTCCATTTTGCGGCTTTCGCGGTTGAAGATCTGAATTATCTTCATTCCCGAAAGATTTTCCGAGAGAAATGTATTGATGGCAGTTGTTCCGTCCTTAACACGGCGGTATGCGCGTCTTGAAAATTTACGGAAGATGAATGTAAAGAGGAAAAGGAATGGCACAAAGCAAAGCACCATGAGGGTCAGCGCGTAATTTAGCACAAGCATTGCAGCAAGAACGCCTAAAATGATGAAAACATTCTTTATAAGGTTCACAAGAATATTGGTGAACATCATGGAAATGGCGTTGGTATCGTTTGTAACTCTTGTCACCAGCTTGCCAACGGGCATAGTGTTAAGCTGTGCATGGGAAAGGCTCTCGATATGTGTAAAAATATCCTGACGG
The DNA here is from genome assembly GCA_045648605.1 of Eubacteriales bacterium. Lineage (GTDB taxonomy): Bacteria > Bacillota > Clostridia > Oscillospirales > CAG-272 > SIG710. The sequence continues at coordinate 6,788 of JAZROG010000030.1, forward strand.
AGCGCGGAAAGTATCTTCTGACCTGTTTTCTGAAGAACTATCGCCTGAATATAGGAGCAGCCAAGAGAGAGGAGAAGTATTGCAGCATATACAATGACGATGGCAATGAGTCTGCTCATCCGGAATTCGTCCTTTATCATGCCCTCGATATATCCAACGAGAAGCGGGGAAATTACCTCATATGCAATGGAAAAAGCCATGAGAAGAAGAACAAAAACAAAGCTTTTTATATGAGGCCTTGCATAGACGAGAAGTCTTTTGACTATCTCTCCGTCCTTCATGCTTCTGTCAAAGCCTATGGATTGCTTTTTGTCCTTTATTGAGAAATAAGCAATGAGGAAAACGATGGCAAAGGTGCCGATTATTGCGCCCATTATAAGGATTGGTAAATACTCACGCATTTTCGCTTACCGTCCTTTCGTTTTCTTTTTTTGAATGCTCTTCATCAAGCCTTTGGAGGTCAACTGTGTTTCTGTATTTCTCGCATCCCTCGTAAAGCTCTGTGTGAGTACCCACGGCAAGTATTTTTCCATCATCAACGAAAATGATCTTGTCCATATTTTCGATGGTGGTAACTCTGTGGGCAATAAGGATGGTGGTTTTGCCCGCTCTTATATCGCGGAGATTTTTAAGGATCACCTTTTCGGTCTTAACGTCAACGGCAGAAACCGAATCGTCAAGGATAAGAATGGGAGCATTCTTCATAAGTGCTCTTGCGATTGAAATCCTCTGCTTCTGACCGCCCGAAACTGTAACTCCGCGCTCACCGAGTACTGTATCGTATCCGTCGGTAAATTCAACGATATTTCCGTGAACATCCGAAAGCCTTGCGGCTTCGATTACCTCATCGTGACCGCCCTTATCACTTGCAAATGCGATATTATTTTCAATGGTGTCACTGAAAAGGAAATTATCCTGCGGAACATACGCCGCGTTTTTGCGGACTGTCTTTATGGGAAGCGTGTTTATATCGTGTCCGTCAAGGAAAACAGCTCCGTCGGGGACATTATAGGTTCTTAAAATAAGGTCAACTATTGTTGTCTTGCCCGCGCCTGTTCTTCCGATAATTCCGACGTTTTCACCTGCGTTTATCTTAAAGGAAGCATCCACAAGAGCATCGTATTCCGAGCCGGGATAACGGAAGGTGAGGCTTTTAAACTCGATATTTCCCTTGAGTGCAGGTACATCTATAACATTTTCCGTGTCGCAAACATCGGGCTTGGCATCAAGAAGCTTTCCTATTCTGAGAAGAGAAGCCTTGCCCTTCGAGCCCATTTCGATAAGCTCGCTGACCGCCATGATAGGCCAGACGATGCTTGTGAAATATCCGATAAATTCAACAAGCTGTCCCGCATTGAAAACACCCTTATAAACAAGATATCCGCCGTAGCCGAGGATAACGCAGATAACAGACTCAACAAGAAGTGTTACGGAAATGCGGAGAAGCGTTGAAAATTTCGTATATTCAACATTTCTGTCTTCATTTTCCTTATTGAGAGCCTTGAAGGCAAGAAGCTCCTTGCCCTCCTTGACAAATGCCTTGATAACGGCAATTCCCGCAAAGCTTTCCTGTGAAAAATCGGAAAGGCGCGAAAAAGCTTCCTGTCGCTTATCCCATTTTTCGGTCATATACTTACTTATGACGATACTGCTTACAAGAAGAAGCACCATTGGGATGAGAGAAAGAAGTGTAAGAGTGAGATCCATATTTGCCATTTTTCCAAGTGCAAGAACACTTAAGAAAAGGGCATCGCTGAACATCATAATTCCCCAGCTGAAGCATTCCTGAACGGTTTCAAGGTCGTTGGTATAAAGCGACATGAGATCGCCAACCTTGTTGACTTGATAATACTGCTGTGAAAGCTCCTTTGAGTGGTCAAACATACGGCGGCGAAGGTCTGTTTCAACTTTTATTCCCGCTCCGAAGAAGCATATTCTCCAGAGAAAGCGTCCAAATGCGATAGCGACTATGATTATCAGCATCGGGAAGCATATCTCGTCAAGCAGAAAATTCATGTCGAAGGCTACCATACTGCCCTCATGAAGCACCTCTCCGTCGTTGAGTCCGTTTACAACGAGCTGATAAAGCCTTGGCACAATAAGCTGAAGATAGTCGATTACAACCAGCGCAAGCACACCGAAAAAGAGGGACGGCAGATGCCGCAGATAGTATTTATTTATGTGCTTTCCAAATAGCATTTTATATCTCCTTCCATATTTCAGATATCTGCACGATATTATACAGTATTTCTATCAATAAATCAATAGCATTTGCAGTTTTTTCTATTCTTTCCATAAAAATATCCGAGCCATAAATTCGCAAGCCTTGACAAAAGGGCATTGTTATGGTAAAATATTAAGGATATTTTCAAAGCTTTTGATAGGAGAATAACGCTATGAAATTCAGAATTTTTTCGGTAACGCTTGCTCTTTGTCTCCTTCTCGGCGGACTTTTTGCCTCCTGCGGAAATAACAGCACAATCAGCGGAAATGATACAGACACGGTCATGGATACAAGCATTGAAACAGAAAAGGAGGCTGTGTCGGAAACAGAAGCGGAAACGCTTGAAGCAATGCCGCCCGAAAGTATTTTCGATGAGGATTTGAGAACCCCCATCGAGAATGAAAAGGCACTTTCCTTCATAGAATTTCAGTATGCAAAGGCTCTCGAGGCAATCGGATTTGCAAAGGGCGGGCTTTCTTATGATATCAATACGGAAATGATAAGAGAGGACGGAAGAATCTGCTATCCCGTAAACGACAGCACCGCGAGAGAGGAGCTTGAGGGCGAAGCCATAGTCAGCCTTGAAAATCTTTCAGAATATCTGAGAAGCATTTTTGTCCGCTCCATTGCAGATGACCTTATTGACACAGCAGGTGAGCTTTATGCCGATGTGGATGGGGTTTTGTGCTTTATATCTGATAGAATGGCAGACGGATTTGAAATCGAGACGGAAGAGATAGAAGAAACCGAGGAAACGGAAGAAATGCCTATGGAAAGTGAATCTCAAAATGAGGAGGAGCCTTCCGCACCCGTTGTTGCCTCCACCGAATTTTTCCTCAGCGGATTTTCAGAAAAGCAATTCAGATATACCGCAAAGGTAAGCTTTGAGGGCATTGAGGAGGCTGAATATTTTGATTTTATCTTTGAAAACACCGGAAACGGATGGTATTTTACGTCCTTTCCCGCTCTTCCGGAATAAAAAGCTTTAAAAACAGTTGCTTTATGCAGCATCTTGCCGCATTTTGCATATATAAAAAAATATAAAGGAGGTGAACACATGGTAAAAGAGCTCACTTGCTCTGCTCTCCTCGAGCGCGGGCACAGTGCGGCGGAACGACTGATTTTTTCCTATGAATATCCCTGGGAAGTTCTTCCCCATATCGGCGATTTCATCCTTGAGCTTGGCAAAGAATTGCCGCCCGACAAATATGATTCGCCATCCGAGGGAATCTGGATCGCAAAAAGCGCATCCGTCAGCCCCTCGGCAACCGTAGGTGCACCATGCATTATCGGTGAAAATACCGAGATCCGCCAATCTGCCTTCATTCGAGGTAAAGCTCTTATCGGCAACGGCTGTGTTATCGGAAATTCTGTGGAGCTTAAAAACTGCATTATTTCCGACGGATGTCAGATCCCCCATTTTAACTATGTAGGTGATTCTATTCTCGGCTACAAGGCTCATATGGGTGCCGGCTCTGTAACTTCAAATGTCAAAAGCGATAAAACTCCCATTGGGATCGCATTTGGCAATGATAGGATCGAAACGGGTCTCAAAAAATTCGGAGCTATTCTCGGTGACTTTACCGAAATTGGCTGCAATAGCGTCCTTTGTCCGGGTGCCGTAATAGGCAGGAGCACAAATGTCTATCCGCTCGAAAGAGTGAGAGGCTATGTCCCGCCGCACAGCATCTATAAGGGAAAAGGCGACATTGCGGCAAAAATTTATTAAAGGAAGGTCACAGAAAATGGGAAGACTATTCGGAACAGATGGCGTTCGTGGAATCGCCAATACCGAGCTTAGTCCCGAAAGGGCTATGGAGATCGGCAAGGCTGCGGCAGCGGTCCTTTCGGAGGGCTGCAGAAGACGTCCGCTCTTTGCTATAGGCTCGGACACAAGAACCTCATCCGATATGCTGCTGGCTTCTGTATCGGCAGGAATCTGCTCGATGGGAGCAGACGTTATAAGCCTCGGAGTTGTACCAACTCCCGCGGTTGCATATCTGGTGGGAAAATACAAGGCTGATGCGGGAATAATGATATCCGCATCGCACAATCCCTCGGAATTCAATGGGATAAAAATTTTCAGCGGCGACGGCTATAAGCTGCCGGATGCCCTTGAAGAGAGAATCGAGGCAATCGTTCTCGATAAGGAAAGCAGACTCATTCCGCCCACAGGAGCAGGAGTCGGAAGGATCACCTATGCCGAAAAGGCAGCAAAGGACTATATCGACCATATAAGGAGCAGCGTTCTTTACTCTCCACACGGAATGAATATAGCCATTGACTGCTCAAATGGCAGTGCAAGTGCCACAGCAAGACAGCTTTTCAGCAGCCTTGGCGTCGGTGCGCACATTTTAAACGACACACCAAACGGAGCTAATATCAATGAAAACTGCGGCTCGACACATATTGATGCCCTTGCAAAATATGTTGTTGATAACTCCCTTGACTGCGGAGTTGCCTTTGACGGAGACGCGGACAGATGTCTTGCGGTTGATGAAAAGGGTAATGTTATCGACGGAGACATGATAATGGCAATATGCGCCCTTGATCTTAAGGAAAGAGGTCGTCTTAATCACAGTGCGGTGGTCGGAACTATCATGACGAACTTCGGATTTGGAAAATTCTGCAAAGAAAATGATCTGAAATTCGTTGCAACAAAGGTTGGAGACCGCTTTGTGCTGGAGGAGATGCTCCTTGAGGATTATTCCTTTGGCGGAGAGCAGTCGGGACACATTATTTTCCGTGATTTCGCAACCACAGGCGACGGTCAGCTTACAGCCTGTCAGCTTCTTTCGCTTATGCGAAGAAAGGGCAAAAAGCTTTCGGAGCTTGCATCGGTAATGACCAGATATCCTCAGGTTATCGTCAATCTTACTGTCAGTGCAGAGGGTAAGCTGCTCTTCTATACCGATAGAGAGGTTAAGGAAAGCATCGAAAAGGCGAAGAATGAGCTTGGCGAGCTTGGAAGAGTTGTTGTGCGTCCCTCGGGAACAGAGCCGCTTATAAGAGTTATGGCAGAGGGCAACGATATGGAGCAGATAAAAAAGGTCTGCGATGATATCGCCTCGGTTATCGAAAAAAGACTTGACGGAAAAAGAAAAATTAAAAAGACTAAAGCGCCAGACCTTTGATCTTTTATCTTCAGAGGTTGACGAGGAGAGAAATTATCGAAATTTTTCGGCGGATATTTCTCCGGCAGAGCATACTGTCGCAGTCTGTCAGCAAATATACGAGCAATTGTAAAACAAAGGGACAGACAAAAATGCAAAAAGCATATTAATCAAATTTTTCAGAAAGATCGGGCAGAATGCCTGACTTTTCGGGCTTTTGCCCGCACAGGTTTTATAATTATGTGTGGAATAATCGGTTATACGGGTATGGAGGATTCCGTTCCATATCTTCTCGGCGGTCTCCGTGCACTTGAGTACAGAGGGTACGATTCCGCAGGCATCGCCGTTTCTACGGAAAACGGTATTATTACGGTCAAGACACGTGGCAGAATTGATGCACTTGAGGAAAGGATAAGATCTTCCGATGGTGCTCCCATAGGACGATGCGGCATCGGTCACACGCGCTGGGCAACTCACGGCGCACCTTCCGATGTGAATTCCCATCCTCACAGAGCGGAAAATCTTGCTCTTGTACATAATGGGATAATAGAAAATTATTCGGAGATCGAGGAGATTTTGCGAAAAAAAGGCTATAGCTTTGAGTCTGATACCGATACGGAGCGGGCGGCAAAGCTGATAGATCACTATTTCGCAGAGCTGGGAGATCCGGTAAAGGCAATTTGGAGGGCAACAGAGGAAATACGCGGGTCATATGCCTTTGGCGTTATTTTTGATTCGCTTCCCGACAGAATGTTTGCCATAAGAAAGGATAGTCCCCTCATCGTTGCCGTGGGAAAAACAGGTTGCTTTATCGCCTCGGATATTCCTGCCATTCTTGGAAAGGCAGAGGATTGCTATCAGCTTGATGAAGGTATAATTGCCATCGTTTCGGGCGATAAGATCGATTTTCTTGACCGCAGCGGTGCTTCACGCCCTCAAAAAAAGCTTTGTATCGACCTTGATATCGAGCAAGCTCAAAAGGGCGGATTTCCTCATTTTATGTTAAAGGAAATATATGAAGAGCCCGAGGCTGTAAGAAAGACGCTTTCGGGGAGAATCGGCGCGGATTCGCTTCCGTTCTTTGGAGTAGATAAGCTTGACTCCGAGGAGATATCCAAGTTTAAAAATATACACATAGTTGCTTGCGGAACTGCAATGCACGCAGGACTTATCGGAAAAAATATCATCGAAAGGCTTGCGAGAGTTCCGGTATATGTGGATATTGCATCGGAATTCCGATATCGCGACCCTATTCTTAGCAAGGATGACCTTGTTATCCTCCTTTCGCAGTCGGGCGAAACGGCAGATACCCTTGCAGCTCTGCGCCATGCAAAAAGCAAGGGAGTTTATACCCTTTCGATAGTGAATGTCATCGGCTCAAGCGTTGCAAGAGAGTCGGACAGCGTGCTATATACCCTGGCAGGCCCCGAGATCTCGGTTGCCAGCACCAAGGCGTATAGCGTTCAGTGCGCGCTTCTCTATCTTTTTGCCGTCAGACTTGCCATGGCTCATAAAAGTATAAGCGAAAACGAAGCAAAGGAGCTTTGCGCTTCGCTTCTGCATCATGTTCCCGCCTATATTGACAGTGCCTTGATGCTTTGCGATAAAATAAAGGCAATGGCGGGGGATTTTCTCGAAAGTGAGAATCTTTTCTTCATCGGAAGAGGAATTGACAGCGCGCTTTGCAGCGAAGCATCGCTGAAGCTTAAGGAAATTTCCTATATTCACAGCGAGGCATATGCAGCAGGCGAGCTGAAGCACGGAACTATATCTCTTATAAGCGACGGAACTCCCGTCATTGCAATTATGACCGTCTCTGCACTTGCCGAGAAGATGATCTCGGGAATACGAGAGGTCGCAAGCAGAGGCGCAAGAGTTCTCATAATAACCACAAAGGAAATTGCAGAGAAATTCGCTCTGCCTGCGGAAAAGATCATAACCGTCGATTGTAATTTTGGGGATGAGCTTTTCGCTCCGTTTGCGGTCACTACCTGCTTCCAGATGCTTGCCTATCATGTCTCCGCTCTGCGTGGAAACGACGTCGATAAGCCGAGAAATCTGGCAAAATCGGTTACGGTCGAATGATTAAACACTGATTTAAACAAATAAACCCGATCCGGGGGCTGAACGGCAGAATGCCGTTTAGCCCCTTTTTGATTTCAAAGAGGAATTTGTCGGTGAGTTATAAATTGAATTTTTGCCGGTTGTGGCAAAAACTGTGATAATTGTTTGTAGATCCCTCGGCAGGCTCGGGATGACGAGGGATCTACGAACGATTTTCACAGATAAACAGGGATTTATCGGTGAGAT
>JAZROG010000031.1:0-2287 GCA_045648605.1 Eubacteriales bacterium
TGTTGGGCTTTTTTCGCAGGGGATAAAGACAGAGATTGAAGCGATAGTCTTATCAGCATTCAGAAGACTCTCATCAATAAGGTCTCCGTAAACGCTCTTAAGGTCAATATCACTGTAATCCTCTATCATAAGGTTGTTATCTATCATGCTCATTATCGCTGTGGCGGCATCAAGAAGAGAGAGCTTCACCGTCACACGGAGCTGTGTCCATTCCTTTGTATATTCCAAGGCTTTTACCTTCCTTATTATTTATTTTGGTAATGATAAACAGGAATTTGTCAAACTGTTTTTTCTCCTTTAGCGCACGTAGATCCTTCGCTTTCCTCAGGATGACTATTTTAGGTGGATGACTTCACCCCCGTCCTGTCATTCTGAGCGTAGCGAAGAATCTATTAGCATTAACGGATGACCTCATTCTGTGGGATTATCGTCCTTTAGCCCTCGTAGATCCCTCGACAGGCTCGGGATGACTCGTGGGGGAGGGACGTTTTTGTAAAGACGTGAGATTTCCTTTTATTTCATGTAGAAAAATAGACAAACAGCCACAGGAAGTCATCCCGAGCTTGTCGAGGGATCTACAAACGATTTTTACGGACAAACTGTTCGCTAAATTTCTATTTCAAATCATTTAAACAGATCCGAAATTTTCTTAAAAAATCCCGTTCTTTTTGCGTAATAGCCCTCACCGATCTCCTCCGCAAAGCTTCGGAGCCGATCCTTTTGCTTTTCAGAGAGATTTTTCGGTATTTCAACATTCACATCGAAATAAAGGTCACCCTTACGCTGTGAATTTATCATTGTAATACCCTTTTGCTTCAAAGTAAATCTTGTTCCCGGCTGTGTTCCCTCGGGAATCTTGAATTTCACTTTTCCCTCAAGGGTTGGAACATCTATCTCCGCACCGAGAGTTGCTTCAAAAACAGTTATCGGCACCTCGCAATAGATATCATAACCGTCGCGCTCAAAAATGCTGTGCTTCTTAACATTGACGCTGAGAATAAGATCTCCTGTAGCGCCGCCGTTTCTGCCGTCGCATCCCTGACCGCGAAGAGCAATACGCTCTCCATCGTCAATTCCCGCGGGGATATTGACCTCCAGCTTCTTTGAGACCTTTATCATACCCTTGCCGTTACAATTCGTACAAGGAGTTTTGATAATAGTTCCCTTACCGTTACAGCCTGTACAGGTGGTGGTGGTCTGGAATGCCATTCCGCCCATTCTCTGGGTTACTCGCATCTGACCCGAGCCTTGACATTTGGTACAGGTTTCGGGACTTGTTCCCTTTGCAGCGCCTTTTCCTTCGCAATCGGGACACTTCTGAATTCTGTTGTAAGTAATTTCCTTTTTTGTTCCGAAAGCGGCTTCTTCAAAGGAAATGGTTATATGAACTCCGATGTCATCACCTTGAACGGGAGCATTTCTACGTCTTGAAGAACCACCGCCAAAACCGCCGAATCCTCCGCCGAACATGGAGCTGAAGATATCACCGATGTCTCCAAAATCTCCAAATCCTCCAAATCCGCCGCCTCCGAAGCCACCGCTTGTAGGGTCGAAAGCCGCATGACCGTATTGGTCATATTTTGCCTTTTGCTCGGGATCGGAAAGGATGGCATATGCTTCGTTTACCTCTTTGAAATTCTCCTCCGCGGTCTTGTCACCGGGGTTGAGGTCGGGATGATATTTTTTCGCAAGTGAGCGGTAAGCCTTTTTTATCGCCGCATCGTCTGCGCTCTTATCAAGTCCCAGCACCTCATAATAATCTCGTTTATCTGCCATTATTTATGTCCTCTTAATTAAAATGGGTAAGCGGAAAAGGGCATTTTTTCAAAGATCCCTTTTCCGCATTTATTCAGTTACCTATTACTTATTATCGCCTGTCTTATCCTCGAAATCGGCATCATAATATGTGCCGTCGCCACCCTGTGCGCCCGCACCGCCATTAGGATCAAAGCCTGCGCCGCCCTGGGCCTGCTGTGCCTGCTGATAGAGCTTTTCGGAGATAGCATAGAAGGACTTTTCAAGAGCCTCTGTATCAGCCTTGATAGCCTCTGTGTCACTTCCCTGAAGAGTTGTGCGGAGCTTTTCGATAGCTTCCTTTATGGGAGCCTTTTCTTCCTCTGTAACCTTGTCGCCAAGCTCACCGAGGCTCTTTTCGCTCTGGAAAATAAGGCTTTCAGCATGGTTTCTTGCGTCAACCGCTTCCTTCTGCTTTTTATCCTCCTCAGCAAACTTTTCAGCATCCTTAACAGCCTTTTCGATATCAGCCTCGCTCATGTTTGTTGAGCTT
>JAZROG010000032.1:0-13856 GCA_045648605.1 Eubacteriales bacterium
GGTCACGGGAGCGCACAAGTGTTTTGTCAAAAAAATGTCAAAGTCAAAACACAAAAAGATATTGTTCGCCTGTAATTTTACCATAGAACGCTCAGTTTGTCAATATTATTTTCGTTTTTTGTGCGTTTTTTACTAATATAAGCGTTAAAAATGCTAATAAAAACGAGATTTTTTCAACCTTTTGCACAATGCAAAAATTGAAATTTCAAAAAATCGAAAAAAAAATATGTACTGCTTTTTCCAACATATTTATTATATAAACATGAAATCAGCTATAACCGCTATTTCAGGTGGACGACTTCGACCCGACTTGTCATTCTGAGCTTGCCGAGGGATCTACGAGGGCTAAAGGAGGACTTTAAATAGGAATTTATCGGGCTCTTAGCCTTCCCCTTGAGGGGAAGGTGTCAACGCAGTTGACGGATGAGGTGTCAAAGCAAAAATGTTGAAAAATAAAGAGTTTTAACCTTTCGAAAAACACCTCATCACCCGCTCTGCGGGAGCTTCCCCTCAAGGGGAAGCCAAAGATAAATTCCTATTTTTCGATTTTGCTCAAAAATCGTTGACATTGGGGAAAATAAGTGGTATAATATTAAGATGAAAATTATTGCACATAAATAGAAAGGTATAAAAACAATGGAATGGACATCGCTTAACGATCTTCGTGAAAAATATCTTGCATTCTTTGAATCAAAGGGACATCTTCGTCTCCCTTCATTCCCCCTTGTTCCGATAAATGATAAGTCTCTGCTTCTCATCAACTCGGGCATGGCTCCTATGAAGAAATTTTTCACAGGTGAAGAAATACCCCCAAGAAACAGGGTAACCACCTGCCAGAAATGTATCCGTACCCCCGACCTTGAAAGAGTTGGACATACCGCACGCCACGGCACATTCTTTGAAATGCTCGGAAACTTCAGCTTCGGAGACTATTTTAAGGACGAGGCTATTCCGTGGGCATGGGAGTTCCTCACAAAAACACTTGAAATTCCCGAAAATCTTCTCTGGCCCTCCATTTATGAAAATGACGAGGAGGCTTATGCTATCTGGGCAAACAAAATCGGAGTTGACCCAGCTCACATCGTGAGACTTGGCAAGGCAGATAACTTCTGGGAGCACGGAAGCGGTCCCTGCGGCCCTTGCTCCGAGATTTATTTCGACCGCGGCGAAAAATACGGCTGCGGCTCTCCCGACTGTAAGCCCGGCTGCGATTGTGACAGATTCATGGAGATCTGGAACAACGTATTTTCACAGTTCAATAACGACGGTAACGGCAATTATACAGAGCTTGCACAGAAAAATATTGATACCGGAATGGGTCTTGAGCGTCTCGCTTGCGTTATGCAGGGCGTTGACAATATGTTCGAGGTCGATACCATCCGTAAGGTCATCGACAAGACCTGTGAGATTGCAGGAAAGACATACGGAAATAATGCGGAAAACGATATTTCCATCCGTGTGGTAACAGACCACTCAAGAAGTGCTATGTTCATGATAAGCGATGGTGTTATTCCCTCAAATGAGGGCAGAGGATATGTCCTCCGCCGTATTATCAGACGCGCTTGCCGCCACGGTAAGCTTCTCGGAATCAACCATCCTTTCCTTGTTGACACGGTTACTGTTTCAATCGGCGAAAGCTGCGGTGCATATCCCGAGCTTTCGGAAAAGAAGGATTATATCCTTAAGGTCATCGCGCTTGAAGAGGAACGATTTGACGCAACCGTTGATGCGGGTCTCAATATTCTCTCCGAGGTCATTGAAAAAGCTAAAAATGACGGTAAGGACACCATTTCGGGCGAGGATGCCTTCAAGCTTTATGACACATTCGGTTTCCCGATAGACCTCACTCGCGAGATCGCAGAGGAAGCGGGACTTAAGCTCGATAACGAAAGCTTCAACGCTCTTATGCAGGAGCAGAGAGCACGTGCAAGAGCCGCAAGAGGTAATATCAGCGGCTGGTCCGAGTCATCAAAGGATCTTCTCCACGAGCTTGATAAGACACAATTTACAGGCTATGGCAGCACAGAAGCAAAGAACTGCAAGGTTCTTGCCGTCGTCATTGACGATAACACGGCTGACCAGGTAAATGAGGGCGAATTTTCTCTCGTTCTTGATAAAACTCCCTTCTATGGTGAGGGCGGCGGTCAGGTTGGTGACAGCGGACATATTTTTGCAGGCGATGCAGGCGACCTTATGATCGAGGTTACCGACACAAAGAAGACAGACGGTGTTTATATTCACATTTGTAAGATAGCAGGGGGCAGCGGCACACTCAAGGTTGGCGATACTGTTTGGGCAAGAGTTGATGAGTCAAGACGTAGCGCGATTATGAGAAGCCACAGTGCGGCACACCTTCTTCAGGCGGCTCTCCGCACAGTTCTCGGAAACCATGTTTCCCAGGCAGGCTCTTATGTTGACGAAAATGAGACAAGATTTGACTTCACTCATTTTGCGGCAATGACAGAGGATGAGATAGCAAGAGTTGAAGCTATCGTAAACTTCAATATCCTCGCAGGTGCAGATGTTGAAACGGTTGAGACCGACATTGAGGGCGCAAAAGCAATGGGCGCTATGGCTCTCTTCGGTGAAAAATACGGAAACGTTGTAAGAGCAGTTAAGATGGGAGAATTTTCCACCGAGCTTTGCGGCGGTACACACGTTTCAAATACAGCAAAGATCGGTCTTTTCAAGATCATTTCCGAATCCTCCGTTGCGGCAGGCGTAAGAAGAATCGTTGCAACAACGGGCGTGGGAGTTCTCCGTCTTCTTGCGGGCAAGGATACACTTATTGCCGAGACAGCGAAGGAGCTTAAGGTTCAGAAGACAAGCGACCTTGCAAAGCGTGCGGCACAGCTTCAAAGTGAGCTTCACGATATGAAGAGAGAGCTTGACGCAATGAGTTCAAAGCTTGCGGCATCAAAGACAGCAGACATTATGAAGGATGCAAAGAACGTCGGTTCACTCAAGCTTGTAACAGCTCGTCTTGACGGCATGGCACTTGACGCAGCTCGCGGTCTTGGTGATGATCTCAGAGCAAACAACGACGATCTCGTTGCAGTTATAGCAGTTGTAGCTGACGGCAAACTGAATTTCGTTGTAAGCTGCGGTAAGGCGGCAGTTGCGGCAGGCGCTCACGCAGGTAAGCTTGCAATGGGAGTTGCTTCGGTAACAGGCGGAAAGGGCGGCGGACGTCCCGACGGAGCAGTTGCGGGCGGTAAGAACGTTTCCCTTGTTGAAGCGGCATTTTCCGAGGCAGAAAAGCTTCTTGCGGCACAAATAGGCTGATAGAATAGCGGGCAGAGCCAAATTCGGCTCTGCCCTTTTGTTGTATAGATGATAAACAAGAATTTATCGGTGTGTTTTGCCGCGTGTTTGTAGGGGCGATCATTGATCGCCCGCAAAAACAAACGGTTAAAAGCAACGATATTTTGTGCACTTTGTGTGGCGGGCGATCGATGATCGCCCCTACGGTTCCGTTCCCGCCATAACATCTCGATAAATCCCTGTTTATAAAATAGCGAAAAAAAAGCACATAAAAGGGGCTGAAATTCAGCCCCTTTTATCAGCTCTCGGAGCGTTCTCCGAGGATCTGAATATATTTCTGATAGAAGGACTCGAAATATCCGCCATCAAGTGCATCTCTTATCTTCTGCATAAGCTCATTATAGAAATAAAGATTATGAAGAACCGCAAGGCGCATACCAAGTGCTTCCTTTGCCTTGATAAGATGGCGAACATAGGAACGGCTATAGCTGCGGCAAGCAGGACATCCGCAATTTTCATCAAAGGGTCTTGCATCCTTTGCGTATTTTTCGTTGCAGATATTCATCTTTCCGTGCCATGTAAAGAGATTTCCGTGGCGAGCATTACGGCTGGGCATAACGCAATCAAAGAAATCCACTCCCATATGCACCGCCTCAAGGATATTGCAGGGAGTTCCAACGCCCATCAGATATCTCGGCTTGTGCTTTGGCATATAAGGCTCAACAACGTCGATTATTCTGTACATATCCTCGGTCGCTTCACCAACTGCAAGACCTCCGATAGCATAACCGTCAAGGTCAAGCTCCGCAATTGTCTGCATATGCTCGATGCGCAGATCCTCATATGTGCCGCCCTGACCGATACCGAAAAGCATCTGATCCTTATTTATGGTTTCGGGCAAAGAATTGAGTCTTGCCATCTCATTCTTACATCTCACAAGCCAACGCGCCGTTCTGTCGCAGGAATTTTTAACATAATTATACGGTGCGGGATTTTCGACACACTCGTCAAATGCCATTGCAATGGTTGACGCAAGATTTGACTGTATCTGCATACTCTCCTCGGGGCCCATAAATATGCGCTTTCCGTCGATATGGGATGCAAAGCGCACGCCCTCCTCGGTTATTTTGCGAAGCTGGGAGAGAGAAAACACCTGAAATCCGCCGCTATCGGTAAGAACAGGCTTATCCCAATTAAAAAATTTGCGAAGTCCTCCCATTTCGTGAATAAGCTTATCACCGGGACGCAGATGGAGATGGTATGTATTGGAAAGCTCCACCTGACAGTTAAGATCGATAAGATCCATTGTGGAAACACCGCCCTTAATTGCGGCGCAGGTACCAACATTCATAAAAACGGGGGTCTGAATATCACCGTGAACTGTATGAAGGCAGCCGCGTCTGGCTCTTCCTTCTTGTTTTATTAAGTCAAACATATTTTATAACCTTTCAAATTGCTTATCAAGCATATTTTTTGTCATTTCGATGGCAACGGGTCTGCCGTGTGGGCAGAATGTTATATCGGGCATCTCCATCATCTTGCGGCAAAGCCATTCTATATGCCCATCGGCATACTGCCTGCCCGCCTTTATCGCCGCCTTGCAGGAGGCCTGATAAAGTGCCTTTTCAAAGACGAGATCCCTTGTAAGCGAAACATTTCCCGTGCCCGAAAGAAGTCTCTCGGCAAATGTCTCGAAAATATCGGGAATAGCCTCGGGATTTATACCCGTTGGTGATGAAAGAACGCTTACCTTATTATCCGATATTTCGAAATCAAATCCAACCGACTCGATCTCCTCTTTATATTCATCAAGAGAAGCACACTCGTCTCTTCCAAGATTTATCTCGATGGGGAGCATAAGAAGCTGTGAAGCCTGCTCGCGGTTGTGCATGATCTCCTTGAACTGCTCGAAAATTATGCGCTCGTGTGCGGCATGCTTATCGATTATAAGCATTTTTTCGCCAAGATCTATGAAAATATAGGAATTGAATGCTTCGCCTATTATCTTATATGGTGGAATTATTCTCTCTTCCCTTTTCTCCTCGGCGTCAGAATTGATCTCTGCCTTTTTTTGTGGCTTTACTTCTCCGGGAAGTATTTCGGTTCTTATATTCTCGGTCTTGACTTCTTCCTTTTGGGGAGCGGAAGGAATTTCTTCCGTGTGCTTTTTGAAGCTTTCTTTTTTTAGAACACTCGGAACAGAGATATAAGGCTCCTCCTGCTTTTGAGGGGCAGGTGTCGGGATATTCTCCTTTTTGGGGAAATTCATAGGGAGACCGAATTTATCCGCGGCAGAAATTCCCGTTTCATATTTTGTCTGCTCCGCCCTCGGTGCGCTTTTATCGTCAATCGGAACAAAAGCCGCAAGGGGATTTTGTTTTTTCTGCACCTCGGGAGCTCTTCCCATTCCCGAAACCTTTCCCGTTGTCATATTTCTGTATTCTGCAGAGGAAATATGACCGTTCTGAAGCTGAACCTCGGGCCTTGTGATATTGCTTTCAAGAGTGTTTCTGACAGCATAGTAAATGCTCTCAAAAACAGGCTTTTCATTTGAGAATTTAACCTCAAGCTTTGCGGGATGAACATTGACATCCACGGTTCTTGGGTCGATATCGATAAAGAGCACACAGCAGGGGAATTTTTCGGGCGGAATATACGAGGAATAAGCCTGCTCTATTGCCGCCATTGCCGTTTTGCTCTTAACAAATCTTCCGTTTATAAAGAAATTCTGATAATTTCTGTTTGCTCTCACATTGTCAGAGCGTCCTATATATCCGCTGACCTTTATGTTTTCCCCCGCGCTCTCGACCTTAAGAAGCTTTGACGCAAAATCTCTTCCGAAAATCGAATATATTGCGCTCATTGCCTTTCCGTCGCCCGTTGTTTCAAGGCGAAGTGTTCCGTCCGAAATAAATTTTATGGCAATTTCGGGATGGGAAAGGGCGATCTTTTCAACAGCGGCAGAAACCGCCATTGATTCTGTCAAATCTTTCTTTAAAAATTTTCTTCTTGCGGGAACATTGAAGAAAAGATCCTCAACTATGATAGTCGTTCCGTCGGAAGCACCTCTTTCGGTAACTCCAACAACATTTCCACCGTGGGATTCTATCATCGCTCCCGTTGTATTATCTCTTGTTTTTGATATTATTCTAACATTTGCAACAGATGAGATGGCGGCAAGAGCCTCGCCTCTGAATCCGAGGGACATTATTGCATCCAGGTCCTCCGCATCCTTTATTTTACTTGTTGCATGGCGGCGAAGAGCCGTTGGAAGATCCTCGGGGTCGATTCCGCAGCCGTTATCCGAAACACGCATAAAGGTTGTTCCGCCCTTTTGTATCTCAACTGTTATCGTTGTAGCACCCGCGTCAATGGAATTTTCCATAAGCTCCTTTATAACAGAGCTTGGACGGTCAACAACCTCGCCTGCGGCAATAAGGTTTGCCACAGCAAAGCTAAGTACATTTATTTTTCCCACAGCAAACCCTCCTTTTTATTTTAATTTTCTCTGAATTTCAAAGAGAAGCTGCATTGCTTCATATGGGGAAACGGTATTGAGATCTATCGCCTTAAGCTCCTCTATTGCCTGATCGCGCAGACATTCCTCAAAGCTGATAGTGTTATCCTCTTCAATTTCAAGTCTTGCATCTTCCCTCTCGCTGGTGCGGAGATTTACAGAGGTCTTTTCGATGGTCGCAAGAACCTCTTTTGCTCGCTTAATGACCTCATTCGGAAGTCCCGCAAGCTTTGCAACCTCGATTCCGTAGCTATCGTCTGTCGAGCCCCTTACTATCTTGCGAAGGAAGGTGATACTGTCGCCTCTCTTTTTCGCCGCAATATTGTAATTTACAATGCCCTCAAATTCATCCTCAAGGGTGGTAAGCTCGTGATAGTGTGTTGCAAAAAGTGTTTTTGCGCCAATTTTTTTGGAATTTGTAAATTCGGCAATGGCTCTTGCAATGCTCATGCCGTCAAAGGTGCTTGTGCCTCTTCCTATCTCATCGTAAACGATAAGAGAACGCTTTGTTGCGTTTTTGAGAATATAAGCAACCTCGTTCATTTCAAGCATAAATGTGGACTGTCCCGATGCAAGGTCATCCGATGCCCCGACTCTTGTAAACACCTTGTCCACAATTCCTATGCTTGCATCGGACGCGGGAACAAATGAGCCTATCTGTGCCATAACGGTGATAAGCGCGACCTGTCTCATATAAGTGGATTTACCCGCCATATTAGGTCCTGTTATAAGCATAAGACGCTTTGTACGGCAATCGAGATCAACATCGTTGGGGACAAAATATGTGTCCTTAACAAACTGCTCAACAACGGGATGTCTGCCGTCCTTTATCATGATAGAATCGCTATCGTCAATATAGGGGCAAACGTATTTATTGCGAGCCGCAACAGTACCGAGAGACATATAAACGTCGATTGTGGCAAGTGTTGCCGCGGTTTTCTGTATTCTCTCGCTGTTTTCCGCCACAAAAGCACGGACAGACTGAAAAAGGTCATATTCAAGGCTGCAAATTTTGTCTGCAGCGCCGAGAATGGTAGCCTCTGTGTCCTTTAGCTCCTGTGTTATGTATCTCTCGCAATTTGCGAGAGTCTGTTTTCTGATATACCTATCGGGAACCATATCCATATATGATTTTGTGACCTCGATATAATATCCGAAAACCTTGTTATAGCTGATTTTGAGCTTGGGAATTCCAGTAAGCTCTCTTTCCTCGTTCTCTATCTTTGTTATCCAACTCTTTCCGTCTGTCATAACAGAGCGCAGATAGTCAACATCCTCGCTATAGCCCTCTCTTATCATAGAGCCGTCACGAACCGAGAATGGAGGATCATCAACGATCGATACATCGATTTTTTCGCGGACATCCGAAAGATCATCAAGCTCGCCCATAAGGCGCTTCAGCTCATCACTCTCACATGAAAAAAGAAGATTGCGAAGCTCGGGTATGACCTTAAGAGTATTCGCCACAGCGCGCAGATCCTTTGCGTTTGCCGTGCCGTAAACTATTTTTGAAATAAGTCTTTCAAGGTCGAGAACATCCGAAAGGAGCACGCTTGTCTCCTCGCGGAGCATAAAATTCTCATAAAATTCGGTAACCGCACTTTGACGGCGAAGTATCTTCTTTGTTGAAAGAAGGGGATTTTCTATCCATTTGCGGAGCATTCTTGCGCCGGCGGCTGTTTGGGTCTTGTCAAGCACCCAAAGAAGTGAGCCCTTCTTTTCCTTTGTGCGCATAGTCTCGGTAAGCTCAAGATTTCGTCTTGTATTGAGATCCATCTGAAGATACTGATCATCACCATAGATATTCAGCTCCTTAATATAAGAGATATCTCCCTTCTGGGTCTCCCTTATATATCCCAGAAGCGCGCCGAGGGCACATGCCATCGCCTTTTCGCCCTTTATTCTATCAAGTGTGTCAGTGCCAAACTGCGTCTCAATGGCATTTACCGCATCCGCATATTCAAAGCGGAATGGCTGATTATCTCCTATAAGAGCACCCGATCTTTCATGGAGAAAATTCTCCATTTCGGGAGCCTTTGCAAGGCTGATATTGAATATGACTTCACTTGGAGAATAGGTTCCTATCTCGTTTCTGATATGCCCCTGCATATCATCACCGCTAAAGGAGGTTGCATAGACCTGGGCAGTCGAAATATCGGCAAAGCTTATGCCACATTCAAATTCGCCCATATAAACGGTACAAAGATAATTATTCTGCCTGTCGTTAAGAAGATTGGTTTCAAGCAGAGTTCCGGGAGTGACTACTCTTACAACCTCACGGCGCACAAGCCCCTTTGCCTGAGAAGGATCCTCAGTCTGCTCGCAGATAGCAACCTTATAGCCCTTTTCAATGAGCTTTCCGATATATCCCTCCGAGGAATGGAAGGGCACACCGCACATAGGCGCTCTTTCAGCCTCACCGCAATCTCTTCCGGTGAGGGTTAGATCAAGCTCTCTTGAGGCTGTTTTGGCGTCCTCAAAAAACATCTCGTAAAAATCTCCGAGACGGTAAAAGAGAAGATAGTCCTTATATTGATTTTTTATCTCAAAATACTGCTCCATCATCGGAGTCATGGCATTTTACCCCTTTAGCTTAAATAATTTAAATTCTGATTAGTGGCAACCGCTGCAGGTGCTGCAATCATGTGTGCAGGAAGGATCAACACCTGTAATTGTCATTGTGATGGTCTGATTTACCTCGTTCATAAGAGCATTTACATCAGCCTGTGCCGCATCAAGCTCATTGAAGATGGGGTTGGCTGTGATTTTCTTATAAAGCTCGTCGATCTTTGCCTGGATCTTTCCGATAAGATCCATATCCTTTTCAGCCTTCTCGTATTCATACTGAAGAGCCTTCTGCTGAACATCGTATTCCATCATAGCCTTACTTAGATCGACATCCTGATCGTATGCGTCCTTTGCTGTATTGAGTCTTGTCATTCTCTCGTCATTCTTTATTGCTTCGCCGAGCATAACGGCAATATCCATAATTTCCATTTTTCTTTTCTCCTGAATTTTTTAAAATTATATTTTTTCTCCGTACAGGGCAAAAGCCTCGGCACGGTCGATTTTAATGTTCAGATATTTTCCCTCGTCGGAGCTATCTCCCGCAAAGAAAACTATCTTGTTTCCCTCTGTTCTGCCACTGAGGAGCGCATCATTGTTTTTGCTCACTCCGTCGCAGAGAACCGAGACTGTTTTGCCAACAAAGGGCAGATTTTTTTCAAGCGATATCTGATTCTGAACCTCAAGAAGTCTCGAAAATCTCTCGCCCTTAACCTTTTCGTCAAGCTGCTCCATCTCTGCCGCAGGCGTTCCCTTTCTTGGGGAATAAATAAACGAAAAGATCATATCATAGCGAACCTCACGAAGCATATCGAGTGTGTCCTCAAAATCCTGCTCCGTCTCACCCGGAAAGCCCACGATAATATCGGTGGTAATGGCTATATCGGGCATTTTTTCTCTGATATAACGCACAGTTTCAAGATACTGCGCCTTATCATAGTGACGGTTCATGGCCTTCAGCACCGCGTCGCTGCCCGATTGGAGTGGCAGATGAAAATGCTTTGCAATTTTTTCATGCCTTGCCATGGTGTCGATAAGCCTTCTTGAAGCGTCCTTCGGGTGGCTTGTCATAAAGCGCAATTTAAAATCCCCATCAATCACCGCAAGACGGTCAAGCAGGTCTGCAAAATCATATTCCATGCCCTTTGCATAGGAATTTACATTCTGACCAAGGAGAGTTATATCCTTATATCCCTTTGCCGCAAGCTCCTCAACCTCGGAGACGATATCCT
Organism: Eubacteriales bacterium; assembly: GCA_045648605.1. Classification (GTDB taxonomy): domain Bacteria; phylum Bacillota; class Clostridia; order Oscillospirales; family CAG-272; genus SIG710. Next base: position 10,579 of record JAZROG010000032.1, read on the forward strand.
CCATGCGGCGGCTTCTCTCTCTTCCTCTTACATATGGCACTATGCAGTATGAGCAGAAATTGTTACAGCCATACATAATGCTGACCCAAGCCTTATATCCGCTCTCCCTCTCGATATTCAGTCCCTCTGCAACAAGGTATTCCTCCTCATCGGGAGCGAATAACCTTTTACCCTTTACGGTCTTTTCATAAAGAAGCTGCGGCATACGGTGAAGTCCCGATGTTCCGAAAACAAAATCCACATAAGGATAGCTGCGTCTTATCTCCTCCGAGCGATGCTTTTGGGTGACCATGCAGCCGCAAACGCCTATCATAAGAGAGCTTTTTTTATTTTTCAAATGCTTGAACTGACCGATTACTGAAAGTGCCTTTTGCTCTGCGTGCTCACGAACTGCGCAGGTATTGACCAGAATAAGGTCTGCCTCCTCCGCCTCCACCGTTATCTCATATCCCATGGAGTGAGCCATTCCCGCAAGCTTTTCGCTGTCCGCTTCATTTTGCTGACAGCCAAAGGTAAGCACATGCGCCTTTAGAGCAGCTCCATTTTCAAGCGAGCGCTTTTCATTAAGGGCACGCATTTTACGGATAAAGCCGAATGCCTTTTCCATCTCATGGGGAGGCACAAGGCTGTTTATCTTATTTTCCGACATTTTTACAAAATCCTCAATAAATAATAATACATTATATTATAACATTAAAAGTCATTTTCGTCAATAGATTTTTTTACAAAGAAGAGGCAATAAGAAGCGAAAGCTCAAGTCCGCCGAGAAGTGAGCTTTTCTCAAGCCACTCCTCCCTTGTGTGTGCGCCTCCGCCAAAAACAATACCAACGCAGGCAGAGGGGATCCCGAGAGAAAGGGGAATATTACAATCGGTGGAGCCGCTTTTTCTCTCCGGAGTATATCCAAGGACGCTCTCGGTGGCACTCTCGCAAATTTTGTCAAGCTTTTCCTGCTCTATACCATCAACATTTCTGCCGCAGGGACGCTCCCCAACAATTCGCACGGCTATTTCCGCATCATAACCAAGGCTGAATATCTCCATAAATTTATTCTTCATAATTTCAAGACATTCTGCACTGTCCGAGCGGTATTCGCAGAGCATTTTTGCATTTTGAGCAATAGTATTTACGCTTGTTCCGCCGCTGACGATGCCCACATTATATGTTGTTTTTGTTCCCTCAATTTCCGGTACTTCAATAGAGTAAATTTGGGAAATAATATCAGACATAACAGCAATAGCGTTGGTATTTCCGAATGCCCCGAAGGAATGACCGCCCTCGGTTTTTATTTCAACCTCAAACCTACTCGAGCCAACCGCACGGTCAACTATGCAGCCTGTGCTGTCATAGGAAATAAATCTCTTTATCCTACCTTCAAAAGCACTCATAATTGCCTTTGTTCCCTTAAGATTTCCAAGCCCCTCCTCGCAGGAATTGCAGACAAAAAGCAAGCCGCCCTTTGGAACGATCTTATTTTCCAAAAAATAAAGCGCAGTATGTAAAACAACAGAAACCTCTGCGGTATCATCATAAACACCGGGGCAGTATATTTTTTCATCATCCTCGGTGAGAGGCATAGGCTCTCTGTCGGGGAAAACAGTATCTGTATGAGCGGCAATGACCGTTATCTCACCTGATCCCTCGCACCCCAAGGGATAAATAACATTTTTTGCTTCGTCTATATATACTCCCTCAGCACCGTTTTCTTCAAGAAATCTCTTGCAGTATTCCGCTCTTTCATCCTCATAGTGAGATGGAGCGGGAATGGCGCAAAGCTCTCTTATAACCCTTAAAACAGACTCATAATTTTCCTTTGAATAGTCATGAAAATTCATTTTTCACTCTCCTGGCAAATCATTTTTCCTTATACTTATCCTTAATTCCGTCGGTCATGAAAATCCCCTGGTCGGTAATTATCACCACCTCGAAATCTATCTCTCGGCTTTGATAAAGCTCCAAAGCCTTATCCTTTCCCATGACGAAAAGCGCGGTGGAGAGTGCATCGGCAAGAGCGCCGTCATTGCTTATTACTGAAACAGAATGAATATCGCTTTCGGAGGGTCTTCCGCTCACGGGATCTATAATGTGGTTATATTTTTTGTCACCGAGCTCGATATATCTTTCATAATCACCCGAAACCGAAACAAAGCCGCCCTCAAGCGAAAGATATCCCACAGTTTCGCTTGTATTTTTCGGGTCCTTTATCCCCACAGTATAAGGATTTCCGCTCTTTTTCGCGCCAACAAGAGCCACATTGCCGCCAAATGACATTATAGCGCCTCTTGCTCCCGCCCCCGAAAGATAATCGCATACCTTCTGCGCTGCATAGCCCTTTCCGATTGCGCCAAGGTCTATTCGGGTTGAAGTTTTTTCCTTTTTAAGAGAATTATCGGTAATCGAGATCTTATCATATCCAACAGCCTCAAGCGCCAGTGCTATCTCACCCTCATGAGGTTCTCTGCCCTCAGCGGCACAGCGCTCCCAAAGCTCCTTTATTCCCCCAACCGTTATATCAAAGCAACCATCGGTCATCGCAGAATAAGAAAGAGAAAGATTTATAATTTCCTCAAAAATCGGGTCGATATCAATGAAAAGACCAATATCGTCATTGGCGAGAGCTGTATTGCTCCCCTCGGCAGTCTTTGAAATTACACCTTCGATATCCCTTATGATCTTTTCACATTCCGAAAGCATCGCCGCCTCGTCATATTCATCCTCTGCGATCTTTATGCTTATCACGGTATCCATTGCAAAAAATGTAGCTTCTATATATTTTTCCTTTGGCTCGCAGGAGACCGCAAAGCTCAAAATCACGATCAACAAAGCACTACATAATATTCTTTTCGCTGTTATCATTTTTTCATTTCGGTATATGCGCGCAAAACGCAGACCTGTGTTTTTGCATCGTATATCTCGCCCTCCATAACCATGTCCTTGAGCTTTTCAAGAGGAATACGCTCGATCTCAAGAAATTCGTCATCATCGGGGTGTGTTTCGCCAAATGTCAGCCCCCGTGCAAGATACATATGGATGACCTCGGTGAAGATCGCAGGTGATGGATAAAGCTTGCCAAGATAAATAAGCTCACTGCATTCCGCTCCCGTCTCCTCGCTAAGCTCACGGAGAGCCGCCGCGCGGTGGTCATCATCCCCCGACTCCAGCTTTCCCGCAGGAATTTCCAGGAGAGTCTCGCCGTGTGCATAGCGGAATTGACGGACACATATAACATCGCCCTCATCCGTCAGAGGAAGCACACAGACAGCTCCACGGTGATGAAC
>JAZROG010000033.1:0-16610 GCA_045648605.1 Eubacteriales bacterium
CGACGTCCCTAGAAGATGCGAAATTACCAGAGATTTTTAAATGACAAATGGGACGTCGAGGTCGCCGTCCCCTACAAAAAACGTCTGTGACAGTTCGATAAATTCCTATTTACAAAAAACAAGTCAAGGTCATTTGCGACCTTGACTTGTTTCATTATTTAAACATCGTCATATTCATCAAGAGGCTCGGGGGCGGGCCTTTTTTCTTCGATGGTCATTGTAAATTTTGTCCTCTCCGCCTGCGCGCCCTTAAATTCCACCACATAATCAAGATAAAGAAGTCCACGCGTCAGAAGCTCGTTCTCCACCGCAAGGGTATGTATGCAAAGCTCAAAGGGCATATAGGGAGTTTCGTAAACACAGATATGACGCTTCTTTGGCTCAAAAACCATTGCCGTTGTAACGCTTCCGCCGCGGAGCATAGTCACAAGTGATGGGTTTTTCTTATCAAAAGAGAGAGTTGTTGATGCCCCCTCCATTCCCGTAAGCTCGCTTTCGTCATAGCTTATTTCGATCCTCTCGCCATCATCCGAAATAAATCCCTCTGCACCAAACTCAAGGGTATCATCATCTCCTGCCGATTTTTGAGAATCCTCCTCATCTTCAATATCCTCTTCAAATTCCTCAAAGAGCTTTTCTATAAGCTTTCTTGAAAGCTCATATTGCTTTGAAATTATTCTGATCTTGATCTGTTTTTCCATTTTAAATCTCGCTTTATAAAAAATTGGTGGCTTAAAAGCCGAAAATTTGGGAACAATAATAAAAAATGCGGGGGACTTCGAAATGTATATAAAAAATATTGAAAAAATCATCAAAAAAGCACCAAGCGACGTCAAATATGCTTTCTGCTTTTTCATCGCCGCATCACTTGCAATTTCTTTGCTGCTTTTTTCTATCTCAAAGCTTGAAAAAAACGAAGAAATTCCTTTTTTACCCATTGAGATATGCGGCTTTGAGCCATATATTGCCCATTCGGAGATCGCTTTGAGCGCTAATGCAGAACCTTCTGCCTCGGAAAAGAGCGATCTTTCACTTTTGTCCTCCGCCTGCGAGGAGCTTTTCGGGAGTGAAAGCTATGCAGTGCGAGTTGCTTTCTGCGCTCTTATCCTCAATCGATGCGAGGATGATTCCTTTCCCTCGTCAGTTTCAGCGGTTCTGAAAAGCGCGGGAATATATCCCGAATCTCTGAAAAAAGCGGTTTCGGAACGTACTCTCCATGCCGCACGCGCGGCAATGCTGGGGGTTGACCCATCAATGGGCGCGCTTTATATGATTCACCTTGGGGATGCCTCCTTTGATGAATACGAAGAAAGAGCCACTGCAATTCTACCGCCCTATGCCTTCTTACACTAAATTATACATCAAAGCACCGCCTTTGTCAATAAAATTCATTGACAAAGGTTTTTATTTATGATAAAATTAGAGAGAAAAATCTATTCGTTCAGGAGGAAATTTTGAAAAAATACAATAAAATTCTTGATGTCACTATCTTCCTCGGCTCTGCCTTTATTTTTATAAACTATTTTTCATATCTTATAAAGCTTTTTATCTGGAGCGAGGGAACACTGCCGTATATCGTGGCTTTTACAGTTGTGATAGCAATTCCGCTTATGATCCTTCTTCATAAAAAAGGATTTTTGCAAAGGATATTCGGCAAGATATATCCCTTTCTGCGCTCACTTTATGCCTTTGGGCTTGCTTTTTATGCTGTAAGCTTTGTTTTTCTTTGCGGTTATATTTTCTCGCAAGAAAGCAATGCACTGCCCCTCTCATCTCTTCCAGAAAACACGGTGGTCCTTACACTTGGTGCAAAGGTTGAAGCAACGGGCGCCCCCGGCAAGGTGCTGCGCCGCCGTCTTGATACCACATACAATATGCTATCGGAGAGAGAAGACCTTATCTGCATCGTAAGCGGAGGCAAGGGCGACGATGAGCCGATAAGCGAGGCTCTCTGCATGAAGAATTATCTTACAGAGAGAGGAATTGCCCCCGATAGGATAATTCTCGAGGACAAGGCAACAAATACCATAGAAAACATAAAAAATTCTATGGAGATCCTCAAGGGAACAGAATATGGCGCACTTGCGGTTGTGACCACGAATTTTCATCTTCCGAGAGCGGAATATCTTTGCTCACGCCTCGGAGTTGATATGGAAAGGGCTTATTTTTATCCCGCCCCCGACACGGGAATATATACCCTTTATACCATTCTCGTGAGAGAATATATGTCATATTGCAAGCTGTTTATTTTTGGAACATAATCTTATAAAAAGCATATGGAGATCTATTATGGAGCTTTTAGCAAATAATTTTACTACTGTTTTCAAATCTCTCCATCCCGAGCATACATATCTCGGAACACCCTCAATCTGCGTTATGAAAAACGGCAGATATATCGTTTCTCACGATCTTTTCACAAAGGACGAAAAGGAAGACAGTAAATTTTTCAGTATAGAATCTGATATCATCCCCCATCCCATAAGCGGAAAATTCAATATCGGTCAAATATTTGTTTCCGACGACAAGGGAGAGAGTTGGCGAAAGGTTTCAACTCGCAATTTTTATCACGCTGTTCCCTTCGAATCCGAGAATGAGTTATATCTTATCGGTCACTGCGATGATATTATAATCTACCGTTCTCTTGACGGAGGCGGGAGCTGGGATAAGGGACATTATCTCACAGAAAACGAATTCTGGCACGCTTCCGCAACAAACATATGGAAGGAAAACGGATATATCAACCTTGTCATGGAAACATATGTAAACAGAGATGGCGAGATACGAGACGGCTGGAATGTTTCATCGCTTGCCCCCGTTGTGCTTCGTGCAAAAATCGGTGATGATCTTACAAAGAGAGAAAATTGTACCTTTTCCGACAGGGTAAGGTTCAGAGATGTGGTAAGGGAGGACGAGATCGACCTTCACGGAATTCCTTTCTTTCCAACCACGCTTCACAAAAGCGAAATATCCCGTCGGCACTACCACCGACAACATGAGCGGATAGCTTGAAGCCAACATCGTGAGAATTAAGGACGAAAAGCATTATTGGTATGACCCAAGCGGAAAGACATTTCATATTTTGATGCGTGCCCACACCTCATGGACGGGTTACGGTGCGCTTATGAAGGCTGTTATCGAAGAAAAGGACGGAAAAGAGGCCATAAAAATAATGCCCGAGGTCAATCCCTCGGGCAAGAAGGTAATTTATCTGCCGCTTCCGGGCGGTCAGATGAGATTTCATATTACATGGGACGAGGAAACTCAGCTTTTCTGGCTTCTTTCAACTCAGTCAACCGACAGCATGACAAGAAAAGAGCTTCTTCCCGCCGACCGCTTTAATCTCCCCTATGACGAAAGACGCAGAATGCAGCTTTCCTTCTCGAAAAAACTCGTTGACTGGTGCTTTGCGGGAATGGTCGCAATAGGCGACACGGAAAAGGAATCAAGACATTATGCCGCAATGGAGATAGACGGAGATGACCTTGTTCTCACTTCAAGGTCGGGAAGTCCCGAGGCCTATTCCCCGCACAATGTTGACCTCATCACATTTCACAGAATAAAGGATTTCAGAAAACTCGTTTATTGATGATCATAAAAATGTCTTCATCTTCTCTATATTGTTCTGCTCAAAGGTTATAAGATCCCTGCCAAGCTTCAGCGCCTGCTCGGGGCATCCCTCGCCCTCAAATTCTCTGACGTGCTTTGTCATGTCGGTGATACCCATAGTAGAGCCTTTTATGAGCATTTCTGCCATGTGACCTATAGACGGGTCCATCATGGTATTCATTGCAATACCCATTTTTGCCATTGTTTTTTTCATCATAGGCTCTTCTTTTGGCTTTATGCCAAGGGGAGTAAGCTGCTTTTCAGCTTCATCTGCTATACTTTCATAGCCGTGCATCTGCTCGGTAAGAGCGGTCTTGAATTCGGAATCCTGAACCTTCGGAAGCATATCGACTATCGCATCCGATCCCATTTTTACATTCTTATAAATATAGCATAGAAGCTCGGGTGTTTTTTCCATTTCAAATTCCTCCAAAAAATATAATCGGTATGTGCTTATTATCTGCACATACCGATTTTTTATCCATTTTATTTTTTCATAATTTTCTGCATACGAACGTCCGTGCCCTCAAAGATAAGAGGAATATATTCGCCGAAGATACGGCTTGCTATTCTGTCCCAATATCTCGAACGAAGCTCTGCAGGAGTCAGATTTGTACTGATAACGGTTGAGCGTCCCTTTGAAAGCCTTGTGTTTATCACATTATAAAGCACAGAAACGGTAAACTGATTTGTCACCTCTGTTCCCACATCGTCAAGGATAAGAAGATCGCAATCGTAATATCTGCCGAGATTATCAACCTCGGTATCAGAATATCCGCTTCCGAAGCGTTCCTTTTCAAAATCACTTATCATGCCGAGTGCGCTTACATAAAGCACGTCAAAGCCCTTATCGATAATGGTCTTTGCCGCGGCGGTTGAAAGGTGAGTCTTTCCGAGTCCCGTTCCGCCGAACATTGTGATATTCACGCACTTTTCGGTGGTGAAATTCTCCGCAAAGCTCTTTATATACTCAAAATTGTGCTTCATTTTTTCATAATTCTCTGCACTCTGACGGTAATAATCGAGAGAAAACGAATCAAAGGTCTGCTGCTTCATAAGCCTTCCGAGGCCCGAGCTCTCATAGGAAGCAAGGATCAGCGCGCGCTTCATACAGTCGCACATTCCCCTCTCGTTATATCCCGTATCATTACATTTTTCACATTCATAATGAACCGATGTGTAGTCTGCGGGATAACCCTTTGAAATCAGAAGCTCAGCGCGTGCCCTTTGAAGCTCAAGGCTCTGTTCTTTAAGCTCAAGTATCCTCTCATGTGCATTTTCACCGCCGCCAACGGTAGCCTTAACTCCCTCAAGTCCAAGGGAATATATTGCGCCATCAAGCTCACGCACCTCAGGCACAGCCCCCCAAAGCTCCGCCTTTCTGGCATATGCTTCATCCTGCGCCTTTTTATATTTTTTTTCATAAAGCTCTTTTATCTTTTTGACGTTTTCGGAGCTGTATCCCATATTCCCTCCTTATTTTTTGTCAAAGCTGCGCATAAGCGCCGCTTCGAGGAATTCGTCTGTATTAAAGCTTCCGCCTTCTTTTTCGGCAGACTCTGCAGCCTTCTTTTTATGCTCGCCGATATTCTTCTCGGCATCCGCAATATTTTTTATTCCCTCGCTGTACCATCTGTCAAGAATAGCACCCGCATAAGGCAAGGAAGCCTTTCCCGTGCTGTCAACGGTCAGCTCGTATGCCTTTTCTATCATGTCAAAGCCGAAATGATATTCCGAAAGCCATTTTTCGATAAGAGTCTTTTCCTTTTTGGTAAGCGCTCTGGAATTTATGCCAAATGCAACTCTGACCTTATTTTCGACCTCTTCGAGTCCTTCAAGAAAACGAAGCCTCTCGCCAAGGGTGAAAGCATCTGTTATGCCTTCGTCAAGGAAACGGTGAGCCATTCTCTCCGCAGTACGCACGGATTTGTGCTCTTTTTTGCCGAGATGTGCGAAAAGCACAAGTATGTATTCGCTGTCAAGTCCCAGATAGTCGGAAAGAGCAACAACGATATTGATCTCCGAAGGATTGAACATCTTTCCGAAAAGCTGCTGACATTCACCGATAAGAAATTTATATTCAGCTCTTTTTTCAAGGAGATTATTAAGCTCGTCGGTGGTATATCTTGGCAGAGAATCCTCGCTTTTCAGCTTTGTGCGATTTTCCTCGGATGCAGATTTTGATGCAACGGCAGCTTTACCGTCTTCCTCAATTTCAATTATATCCGCTCCGCGCCAGAATGCAAGAGCACTTTCGACCTCTTCCCTTTTCATTCCCGAAAGAGAGACCATCTCATCGAGCGTGCTTACTCTTTCGGATGCAAGCAAAAGAAGCATTTTAATATCCTTCTTTGAAGCCTTATCTATTCTTTCGATAGCGGCAGCGGGAATAACCGCCACACCTTTTCCGTAATTAAAAGTAAATTTCACTTTTATCCTCGCAAAAAATTATTTGTCCTCATTTTCCTCGCGCAGAAGATTCAGCTCATAGCAAAGCGTCATCAGCGAGTCACCAAGGTGAACATTTACCACCTTCATATCCTTTATGAGCATATCAAGCTCTTTTCCCGTGAAATTCCATATACCGCAAACTCCCGCGCCGCAAAGTCTGATAGCAATATCCTGCGCACATTCCTTTGGAAGAGTGAGCACCGCAATATCAATGGAGTTTTCGCGGCAAAAGCTCTCAAGCTCCTCCATGGGATGAACCGTAACCCCCGCAAAGGTTCCGCCGATTATACTCTTATCAATATCAAACATAGCAACGGTGGAAACTCCTCTTTTAGTGAACATGGGATTTCTCACAAGCGCTCTGCCAAGATTTCCTGCGCCGATAATAACCGCCTTAAAATTACAGTTGACGCCGAGAATCTCGCTTATCTTCGCATAAAGGTATTTGACATTATATCCGTATCCCTGCTGACCGAAGCCGCCAAAGCAATTAAGATCCTGGCGTATCTGGGAAGCGGTGACATTCATCATCTTTGAAAGCTCGCCCGAGCTTATCCTCATCTTACCGCTTCTTATAAGCTCGCGCAGATATCTGAAATATCTTGGAAGTCTTTTTATGACCGCAGGCGAAACATATGCCCTTGGCGATGAGGCACTGTCCCCCATATCGAGGTCCTGCTGCATTTCTCCTATTATCTCCAACTCATCGTTATTCATTTGTTCTCGTCCTTTCGCATATAATTGTTCTGTTTTTTCTCAAAAAAAACGATTTGAAGCTCATCAAATACTGCCTATTTCGGAACTGTCAATTCCGACCGTTTTTTCGAAAGAAAATCATCGTTTTTTGTCTCTTTTTTGTTTTTCGATATTCTTTTTATCTAAAGTGACTATTTCGTCAAAAATCACCCATCTCGTTTATATCCCGCCTTTTTTCGGGAAAATGAAGAATTTTCCACACTGTGTTTATAGAAAAAGTTATCAACAGTTTCAACAGGGTTTTCCACATATAAAGCCATTTTCGGAGAGTAAAAAGTGGGAAATCCGAAAAAATCTTGCTAAAAAAACACAGTTTAAGGTGACTTTTCCACATCCTGTGGAAAAATGCTGTGGAAAATCACACGCCGCATTAGACATAATTCGAACATAGTGCAATCTGCCAAAATTCAAAAAAATCCCCTGAATGGCGCATCCGAATACTTTTTTTCCGAAGAAGGAATTTTTTCCGTAATTTATTCCGTTGCCGAGGCATTGAGAGATGTGTCGGCAAAATTTCCTTTCAGAAATTCGTAGTATGCCGCTGCGGCTATCATTGCCGCATTGTCGCCGCAAAGATTAAGCGGAGGACATACAAATTTCACCTTTTTCGATGTACAGACCTCACCGACAGCTCGGCGCAGATGAGAGTTTGCCGCAACACCGCCTGCCATAACGAGGGTTTTCATTCCCGTTTCATCAAGTGCGGCAGAGATCTTCTTTGAAATGGCGCGTGTAACCGCTCTTGTATAGGAAGCTGCAAGATCTGCTCGGTTTATTTCTTCCTTTTTCTGCTCCGCCTGATTTATATAGTTGAGAGCAGCGGTTTTAAGTCCGCTGAACGAAAAATCAAGATTATCACCGATAATTGCGGGAGAAGGAAGCTGCACAGCCTTGGGATCTCCCTCATAGGCAAGCTTATCAAGGGCAGCACCGCCGGGATATGGAAGTCCGATAACTCTGCCCACCTTATCAAAGGATTCGCCAACAGCATCATCGCGTGTTGAGCCGATCTCCTCATAATCGGTATATGAATTAACCTTATATATAGATGTGTGACCGCCCGAAACCACAAGTGCAAGGAACGGCGGCTCAAGCTCCGCATCGCTGAGAAGCGCCGCAGAAACATGACCGTGCACGTGATTCACCGCAACAAGAGGAATATCATTTGCATAAGCCAATGATTTGGCAAAATTCACTCCCACAAGAAGTGCGCCGATAAGTCCCGGGAATGCGGTAACTCCGATGGCGCCCACATCAGAAAGAGTTATCCCCGCCTCCGAGAGTGCTTCATATGTTATTTTCGAGATAGCCTCTATATGCGCACGGCTTGCAATTTCGGGAACCACTCCCCCATAAAGCCTATGAACATCTATCTGCGAGGCAACTATATTTGAACGGATAAACCGCCCGCTCTCCGACATTTCCACGACCGCCACCGAGGTTTCGTCGCAGGAGCTTTCAAGACCAAGTATATACATAATTCTCCTAAAAAATCAAAGTTGTTTTATCATAACGTAGGCGTCCTCGGGAGGTGTCCTGTAAAAGCGCGGCCTTTTGCCCGCTATTTCAAATCCCAACCCCTCATAGAGCGCAATAGCACCCACATTCGAGACGCGAACGTCAAGTGCAACAGAGGTAAGTCTGTTTTCAACGGCAAAATCAAGAAGCCTTTCCATAACGGCTCTTGAAATTCCCTGTCTTCTGAAATCGGGATTGGTGGCAACATCGGTTATATCACCCATATCCGCCGCAAGAACCATTCCCGCATAGGAAATGACTCTACCGCCATCATCGATCGCCGCAAAGCCGACTCCGCCCTCGCCCGTGAGAGTTTTCAGTCCATCTGCCGTCCAAGGGTGTGCAAAGCAAAGTGCTTCAAGCTCCGCTACGGAATCAAGATGCTCCTCCGCAAGCCTTACTATCTTAAAATCATTTTTCATAGAAAAACATCCTGTCAATACAGTCACTTATCCTCTCAAGGCAAGCCTTATAATCGTCAAGGTCGCCTCCGAACGGATCGGGAATATCCTCATCCATGCTGATTATCCTTGAAGCAAGCTCGGGATAATATGAAATAAGCGCCATGGTGTGCCTTGACGATATTCCGACTATTATATCATTCATCATAAGATCCGAAAGGCTCACAAGCCTTGCTCTGTGATTTGGATAATCATTATCGGGAAGCGCTCTTATCCCAGCATCACTCAGAGCCTGCTCTGCATTTTTCGAGATGGGCATTCCATCAACGGCACTGATGCCGGCAGAGCTTGCTACTATCCTTCTCTTCTTCATCATTTCGGGTGTGCACATAGTGCAGTATTCAACCTTTCTTCCCCTATCGGAAAGAACAGCCGCCGCCATAGGTGAGCGACAGGTATTTCCCGAACACACGAATAAGACTCTCAAGGGATCGCTTTTTATATCTTCAATTTTCAGCTTTTCGCTTTTGTTTTCAAGAATCGCGCTCATTTTTTCCTCGCAAAAAATCAATATCCGAAAACACCGCTGAGTGAATCGTCGTTATCTATCCAATCCTTTACATCAACAATGCGGAATTCATCTTTGGTATCGCGGATAATTACAGTTTCAATACCCGCATTTATTATCATTCTCTTGCACATCATGCAGCTGCTTGTTCCGCCAACCACCTTTCCCGTCATCGGCTCTGTGCATACCATATAAAGGGTCGAGCCGAGCATCTGATCTCTTGGCGCGGCGATTATCGCATTTGCCTCGGAATGAACAGAGCGGCAAAGCTCGTATCTTTCTCCTCTCGGAATACCAAGCTTCTCTCTCTGGCAAAATCCAAGATCACTGCAGTTTTGTCTTCCTCTGGGAGCACCGTTATAGCCTGTGGAAACGATCACGTCATTTTTAACTATGATAGCACCATAGCATCTTCTGAGACAAGTGCTTCTTTCCGAAACCGTTTGAGCTATATCGAGATAATAATTGTGTTTTGACACTCTTTCCATATGTACCTCCGAAATACAAACAGATATACATAATATATTATATTACATTTTCCTCACAAAATCAAGTAAAAAGCAAAATATTCTGCCAAAGTTTTTGTTTTTGTGCCGAAAAAAGATAAAAAAGCACCCTTTTCCGACTAATACTTGAAAAATTCATAAATGTGTGGTATGATATTATATAATAAAATGCACGAAGGTGAGGGATGGACTTTGCATTTGCAGGAATCGGGACAGATGTATCTTGAAACTATATATGTTCTTCAGAAAAAAAGCTCCGCTGTGAGAGCTATAGACATTGGTGAGCATATGGGCTATTCAAAGCCAAGCGTCAGCCGTGCAATGGGACTTCTTAAAAGTGCGGGATATATAAGCGTCGATAAGGATGGCATCATTACCCTCTCACCTGAGGGCAAGCAGATAGCCGAAAAGATATACGAGCGCCACACAATAATTACAAAATTTTTCATCAGCCTCGGCGTTGATGCTAAAAATGCATCCGAGGATGCTTGCAAGATCGAGCATGACATAAGCGATGCTTCATTTGAAGCCATCAAAAGACATATTGAGGATAAAGGAGAGATATAAATGGGAGTTGTAATAGGAATAGACGTTGGCGGAAGCACAACGAAGATCGTAGGCTTCAAGGCGGACGAAAATGGAACACCGAAAACGCTTATAGAGCCTCAGTTTGTAAGAGCAACAGACCCGATAACCTCCATTTACGGAGCGCTTGGCAAGTTTACTCTCCAAAATGGACTTTCGCTCTCGGACATAGACAGAGTTATGATGACAGGGGTTGGCTCCTCCTATGTTGAGCAGCCTATCTACTCTCTTAAATGCCTTCCCGTTCCCGAATTTGGAAGTGTTGGAATAGGCGGTCTTTACCTTTCGGGACTTCGTGAAGCTATCGTCGTGAGCATGGGCACGGGAACTGCCATTATTCACGCAAGGGCAGATGAGAACGGAGTCTGCCATACCGAATATATGGGCGGTACGGGAGTTGGCGGCGGTACTCTTATCGGTCTTTCAAAAAAGATGATAGGAATCGACACCATCGAGCATATTGAGCAGATCTGTGAGGAAGGTGACCTTGCAAATATCGACCTGCGTGTAAAGGACCTTTCAAAAACCCATAAATATCCGGGAATGAACGAGGAGCTGACAGCATCAAACTTCGGAAAGCTCAGCGATATTGCAAGCAAGAGCGATATTGCTCTCGGCATCATCAATATGGTTGCGGAAACCGTTGCCACAACAGCGATCTTTGCCGCAAGAGCGCATAAGCTCCGCGACATCGTGCTTACGGGAAATCTCACAACCCTTCCCCATGTAAGAGCGGTGTTTGAAAACCTTGCCGATGCATTCGGTGTGAGATTCATCTTCCCTCAGAATTCACAGTTTGGAACCGTTATCGGCGCGGCGCTGCACCCGATAGCATAAATTATCCTTAAACAAAATTTTTGCTGCCTCAAATGCTTTGAAACGGCATTTGAGGCAGCAATTTATTTTTTCATTATTCCATTGTAAATTCAAGGACTCCGCCCTGCATCATTTCGCTTGCCTTAAAGCGATAATCCCCAAGTGTCCTTCCGTTAAGGCACACTTCCTTAACATAGATATTATTCTCGCCGTAATTTTTCACTTTGATTTCAAGCTTTTTACCGCCTGCAAGGCTTATAACAGCATTTTTTACATGAGGAGAACCACAAAACATAAGATCCTGACCCGAAACGGGGAAGATTCCAAGCATATTGCAGATATAGCAGAAAGAAAGTCCGCCCGAATCATTGTTGCCCGGAAGTCCGCCTTCACCCGTGGTGAACATATATTTTATGCCACCGTCGATGATATCACATACCTTTTTGTGCTCACCAAGATAGATATAGGCATAGGGAGCTTCCATATCGGGTTCATTGTTGTAGCCCTCAAAATGGTGGATTCCCGTATTTTCGATATAATCATAGCATTCGGGGGTCTGAGGCTGAATGACAGAAGGCTCGCCAAAGCCAAAGAAGGTGTCAAGAAGTCTCATCACTTTGTCTTTACCGCCCGAAAGCGATACTCTTTCGGGGAAATACCTTGACAGTCGAAGGAATAATTCCATTTATTGCCCTCGTAATAGGGAGAATCGTCCGTAAGAATTCCGCTCTCAAAATCAAAGACGTTTTTATAATTTTCCGTAAGCTTTTTGAGCCTTTCCGCAAGAGAAATATCTCCTTTTTCCGTGGCAAGCTCTGCCGCCATGGCGCAGGCATCTGCCATATCGAGGGTGTGAGTGGCTCTTTCGCATCTTCCGTCACACTCGTAATCCGCATACATTCCCTCAAGCTCGCTCTTTACATTTTCAAGGATATAATTTGCATCAACACCTCTGACAGAGCGGCGATAAGCATCATAAAGAATAACATCTCCAAGCATTCTCGCCTGCTGTGTTTCAACATTTTTGTCATTCTTCAGCGCAAAGCAAACGGGGATATATCCATATGCTTTGCCAACCTCTCTGAGACCGCCCGCAATATGATAGCTTTCCTCTTCAAAAAGTGTGAAAATGAGCGGAAGCTGTGTTTTGTAAACGTCCCAAAGAGTCGCATAGTCTATGCAAACGGGATCGCCTATTCTCAGAGGAACACCGCAGACCTGCTCTCCTTTCCAGATCGATGGCTTTATAAGGCTATGATAGAGATTGGAATAAAAAATTTCAAGTGTTCTTTCGTCTGCATCAATTTCGATTTTTGAGAGTGCGCCGTTCCATTTTTCATAGGCTTCCTTTGCCGCATGGTCAAAGGGCTTGTCCTCTTTTTCGATATATTCTCTTGCAGCCTCAAAGGAGAGAGTTGAAATAGCAAGCGAAAGCTCTGCTTCATTGCCTTCAAGCTCAAAAACCGCTCCGTATGTACTCTCTGCCCTGCAATTTGGCTTCAAGATCTTTTCGGGACATTCTTTATAGTCTTCCCAAAGACTCGCTCCCTTTGCCCCCTTTAAACGAACGCAGAAATAGAGCTTGACCTTTTGGAAAAGACCTGTCATATGCACCTCATTATCAGAGATGAGCTTTATTTCCGCATTCTCAACAACACTGTGGAAAAATTTTGCCATTTTTCTCGAAAGTCCGTCGTTTGAAAAATCAATGGCGATCCTGCCTCCGTTTTCGGGGAAGGAATAACGGTGAAGAGAAATCCTTCATGCTCTCTCACCCATAGCATATCCATTATATTCACTTAGGAATGCTTCGGCATTTTTTATCATTCTGACAGCGATCCTGCTATCCTTAAATGAGAATATCATGCAAGCATTTCCGAAATATTTATCAATGATCTGAACCTTGAGTCGGAGCTTTTTATCCTCTGTCCATATACCCGATGTGGCGCAGTCATATTTGTTTCCGGGGCAAAATTCCGTTCCGACCATATCCGAATAGCCGTCCTCGGGGAATTTTGCAAATTCGTTATATCCCATGCCAAAGGGAAGCTCCTTTTCACCCTGAGCATTCTTATATCACCAGGTTGCCTTGCCGTTCTCACCAAATTCAAAGCGCATCCATTCGATACCCATGGGGTTTTTCTGCATTTTATATGTAACACCGTTTATCTCGTCTGCAAAGGAATTTTCCGTTCTTCCCTTAAGGGACATAAGCTTTCTTGAATCCATGTATTCCTCAAACTCACGGAGAGCCTCGGGGTCTTCCGCAAGAGGCTTATCCGAAACAGAGCGCACAAAATCAAAGCAGAATTTATGGAAGATAATGGGGCGGGATATATTGCTGCCCTGGTTGTCGGAATTTATAATTATATCTGTTTTTGGGTCATATACGGCAAATTGGTCGCCCATTCCGTTGAACATAAATCCGCCGTTGTGGCATCCCCATATCTGAAAACCGTAACCGCAAGCATTATATGCCAATGCGCCGTGGATATTATTATCAACAAGAGGAGAAACCGCCGCCTCCATAAATTCGCGGCTTATGTACTGAACACCGTCCCATTCGCCCTTGTTTGCAACGAAGCGTGC
This sequence comes from Eubacteriales bacterium, assembly GCA_045648605.1. GTDB lineage: Bacteria > Bacillota > Clostridia > Oscillospirales > CAG-272 > SIG710. The sequence goes on from JAZROG010000033.1 coordinate 13,797, forward strand.
AAATGTAAGAAGATCGCGGGGAGTGCAGAGGATCGCCGAATCGCTCCAGGAATATCCGCCGGGGCATTTAAGGCAATAAGCCTCGTCTCTAAAGCCGATCCTTGTGAGGAATTTTTCCTTCATATATTCGAGGAAAGGCTTGCCCGTAACCTTTTCAACAATAGCTCCGAGCATAAATGAGCCTTGGCTATCGTATTCATAAAGTGTGCCGGGAATCTTTCCGTTTGTCTGCTTGAAATGTGCTTCCTCGCGTTTTTGAAGACCTGCTTTAAACCAATAACATTCGTCTATCCTTGTTGTGGACATGGTCAGCATATCGCGCAAGGTTGTTTCACGGAGATTGTCATTCCAATTTTCGTTTTCAAATTCGGGAAAATATTTTACCAGCTTATCATCGATGGAGAGAAGCCCCTCATCCTGCGCAAGACCTACGGAAACTGCCATAAAGCTCTTTGTAACCGAATAGAGTCTGTGCAGAAAATCACGGTGGAAGGGAGCATAATATACCTCGGCAAAGATCTCTCTGCCCTTGGCTAAAATTATATCATGAGTTGAGAGCTGATATTCGTCATATGTTTTTATGAGGTCAAGTACAGCCTTTGACGAAACTCCAACGCTTTCGGGAGTGCATTTTGTAAAGCCAAACATATTTTTTACCTTTTTCTTTAGTTAAAATATCTCTTTTGCAAGCTTTTCGGCGCTTTCGCTGTTTCCTATAAAAGCAACAGAGGATTTTCCCTCGCTCTTTATTGATCTGAGAGCCTCTGAAATCTCATCGTCGCTCTCTGCTGCATATTCGCCCTCAAGCATAAGCTTTGCCTCATCGCCCGCAGCAAAAAGGATTCCCTTCTCCTGCAGAGAATAGAGCCTGTCATATGTATCCGAAACATCCTCACTATCGTATTTTGCAAGCTCATAGCGAAGCGAGGTGGGACACACGGGAGAAAGGGGAGCGGTCAGCGCGCCCATCATTTTATTTGCAAGAGCTGTAAGGGTGATAAATGCACCGCTTGCGCTGTCAAATGCGATTTTTTTACCCGAAACCTTAAAAATATGTACCAGTTTTTTATTTTCCTTTCATTTTTGATTTTTTATTTCCTGCGCCGAAATTTCTCGGCTCTTTTTTTCTTACTTAAATTCTTTTTCTTTGGGAGAATCACAGGAAGAAGCACTCCAAATGCGGCAAATGCGAGACAAAACAGCATATATATCCCCGAATTTTCAATCCCTTCACTTCCAACCATAGGAAGCTTAACAAGAGAGAAAAGCAGAAATGCAGCGGCAGTATAGATGAGACCCGAAATCAGCCTCATGGATGCCCCGATTTTAGATGCAGCGATCCCACCCGCAAAAATGCTCAGATAAAGACAAATAATACCGAAAGGCAAGGTTAGCGAAGCGGGATCGGCTGAAGAATAAGCCACCCCCGAAAGGCAAAGCATCAGAATAAGCGCCGATGCCGCCATTGTACAGGCTCCCCACAAAACCGAGCGAAAAAGCACGGAAAAGCCAAATGCTTCCCCAACACTTTTTGAGTCCTTTTTCCTTTTTTTCATAAAAACGCCTCCGAAATATAATTTTACTAAATTATAATGCTTCGGCGGCGTTTTTTATGACATTTAATTATTTCTGCGCGTCTTCTGCTTTAACGTCAACGTTTCTTACTGCGCTTTTAAGGATGCGGATCTTTGTTCTGTCGTGACCTGTTTCGATCATGCAGGTCTCTTCCTTTATGCTGATGATCTTTCCGATGATACCGCCAATGGTGGTGATCTCATCACCAACCTGAAGAGCGTTTCTCATAGCCTGAGTTTCCTTCTCCTGCTTTTTCTGGGGACGGATCATAAAGAAATAAAGAATGGCAAGCATTGCCACGATCATTATGATAGACATCCATGAACCTGCGGGATTGCCCGCATTTGCACCGCCCGCTGCGGCGTCAAGTAATCTTGTAAGCATTTTTGTACCTCCAAATTGATATTGCAATTATTTTACCACACTTTTGAGTTATTTGCAACACTTTTTCGGTAAATTATTTAAAAAATAAAAACTATTGAAATATATGGAATTTTGTGGTACAATATAATAAATATAATTTTTTGGAGCGAAAAACATGGCAAAGTCACTTTATCTTGAATGCGGAAGGATCATAAATACACACGGAGTCAAGGGCGCGGTAAAGGTTGAAAACCGCTGCGATACCCCAAAGGTACTGTCATCTCTTAAGAAAATATTTTTTGAGAAAAACGGCACATACAGCGAGAAAAAGGTGAGCCATGCCTCGGTTTTCAAGGAATTTGTTATAATGGAGCTTGAAGGCATCTGTGATTTTGATGCGGCTTTGCTCCTGAAAAACACTCTCATATATGCTTCCCGTGAGGATATACCTCTTGCAGAGGGTGCATATTTCCTTGCGGATCTTGAGGGGCTTGATGTTCTTGATTTTGAGAGCGGAAGGCTTTATGGCAAGCTGCGCGAGGTCATAAATCGCGGCGCTTCTGATATCTATGTGATCGACACGCCCACGGGCGAGCGAATGATGCCTGCGGTGGATGAATTTGTGAAAAAGATAGATATAGAAAAGGCTGTTTATGTCAGCCCCATTCCCGGAATGCTGGAGGATTGACCCTTTATGAGATTTGATATAATGACGCTTTTTCCCGAGCTTGTTACAACCGTTCTCGGTGAGAGCATAATCGGCAGAGCGCAGAAAAGCGGAGCCATCGAAATAAATGCACACAATATCCGCGACTATTCCGAGGACAAGCACAGAAGAGTTGACGATACTCCATACGGCGGCGGAATGGGTATGCT
>JAZROG010000034.1:0-49558 GCA_045648605.1 Eubacteriales bacterium
ACCGCAACAAGCTCACCAAGGTGAGATGCAGCCGCACTTCCTGCCTCTGTTGCCGCCTTAACCGCGCCAACATCGCCTCTTACCATAACGGATACAAGTCCGCTACCGATCTTCTCTGTACCAATGAGAGTTACATTTGCAGCCTTAACCATTGCGTCAGCCGCCTCGATTGCCGCAACAAGACCTCTTGTCTCTACCATTCCAAGTGCTTCAAGTGCCATGATTATTTATCTCCTTTTTTAGTTTTTACTGTTTTTTTAGCCGTCGCAGGCTTTTTTACTTCTTCTTTTTGAAGTTTTTCCGCCTTTTCCTCTGCCTCTGTCTCGTTCTCTGCTTTCTTTATTCTCGAAGCCGAAAGCTCAACAAGACGAACAAGCTCGGGATGGGGATTTGCTATAACTGCGTGTGCCACAGGCTTTTTTATGCAGGATGCGCAGGCATTTTCTATTGCCGCATTTACTGCAGAAACGCTTCCCTCTATCATAAGGGTAACAAGTCTGCCGCCCAGCTTTCGCTCCCAGGAAACGAGAGTTACATCCGCGCTCTTGCACATAATGTCAAGGGCATCTATTGCCGCTGTTACGCCACTAACCTCAACAAATCCAAGTGATCTCATATTTTCCTCTTAAAAATCAGAGAGTGGGAAGGATCTTCTCAACATCTGCATGAGGACGGGGGATCACATGAACCGCAACAAGCTCTCCAAGGCGAGATGCCGCCGAGCTTCCTGCCTCTGTTGCCGCCTTAACTGCGCCAACATCACCTCTTACCATAACGGATACGAGTCCGCTACCGATCTTTTCTGTACCAATAAGAGTTACCTCTGCAGCTTTCACCATTGCGTCTGCCGCCTCGATTGCCGCAACAAGTCCTCTTGTTTCTATCATTCCAAGTGCTTCCATTGCCATGTTTTTAATTTCCTTTCGTTAATTTTTATCAAATGCGTTTAATTTGAGCATCTTTTCGGTGGAGTCCTCTGTATTTGCAATGATATGCTTTGTGATAACTCCCGAAACCGCCTTTGCAGCCTGCTCTGCTGCGTCAACTGCCGCGCTTACCGCATCGACGCTTCCTCTGAATTTCACCGCAACTATCAGCGGAACGGGGAGCGCATCTGCATTGCCCGGCTTATTTTTATCGAGTGTTTCAACGGTAACGTTTGCCGCCTTGCAGCCCGCATCAACTGCGACCATTGCTGCGGTCAGTCCAAAAACCTCGATTATTCCAACTGCTTTTCCCATTTTGTCACCCTTTATCATTCATTTACGATGGCAATCTTGAGACCTTCCATTTTCAGGTTGGTTTCAAGCGCCTCGTTGATCTTTTCGAGGGGATATTTATGAGTTATCAGCTTTTCAAGCGGAAGTCCTATTGCCTTTGCACGCTTGAGGAAATCAAATGTTGTAACATAATCGCGAAGAGTATATACCCAAGAGCCGACAGTTGTGATCTCCTTTGAGCAGATATCAAAATGAGGATTGATGGTGGCATCTCCACCGTTTATAAAGAATCCAAGCTCGCAAAGTCCGCCGCCGTTGCGGATGAACTTATAGATATTTGCATGAGCTATGGGAGAGCCTGTACACTGGAAGGCGAAATCTGCAAGATAACCGCCAAAAGCGTTCTTGACAGCGTCCGTAAGTGCCTCGATCCCCTTATGATCCTTGAAATTAACAGTTGCATTTGCACCCATGAGCTTTGCAAATTCAAGTCTCTTTGCCTCACCGTCAACGGCAACGATATTTTCCGTTCCCATTGCACGGAGAACCGCAATACAGATAAGACCGATAGGACCGCATCCCTGAACCACAACTCTGGAGTTGAAGCGGAGGATTCCCGTGGTCTTTGCTCTTTCAACCGCGTGAATAAGCACTGCGGAAGGCTCTATAAGTATTCTTGAATCAAGGTCAAGATCGCTTACATTAAAGATTGTGGAGCCGCCTCTTACGAGTATGTAATCCGCAAACCAGCCGTTAAGCTTTTTATCATCGTCGGGAAGCAGACCGTAAACATCCGCACCGCCAACATTCTGTTTGTTAAGGTCGAACATTGTGATATCGGGATTGTCCTTAAAGATCATGCAGGTAACGACCTTGTCGCCAACGCCGAGAGGCTTGCCCGCGCTGTCCTTTTTAACATTTTTACCGACCTTTACAACCTCGCCCGTTCCCTCATGACCGAGAACAACGGGGATAAGAGAAAATGGATCTCTCTTAAATTCGTGAGCATCAGTTCCGCAAACACCGCATCCCTCAACCTTAACGAGAATATCATCATCGCCAAGCTCGGGAATCGGATGCTCCTCGATATCAAAATGCTCAAGCTTTGTCAGCATTGCAACTCTGCTTTTTTCGGGAATGCTTCCGCCAAAAGCAGTAGAAGAGCTTTTGGGTGCAGAAGCATCATTTCCGATATTCTCGAGCACCTGCCTGACAATTTTTTCAATATCAGTGGACTTGATATCCATTTTTATTTCCTTTCTTACATTTGAGTTTCTAAATACTGCGCTCCGTATGCCGAAAGTGCCGTATCCTGTTCCTCGGTGCCTCCGCTAACGCCAAGACCACCGATTATTTTACCGTTTTCTCCATAAAGGGGATCACCGCCGCCGAAGATCACTATCTTACCGCCATTGGTAAACTGAATTCCGTAAAGGCTTCCACCCGGCTTTGCAAGAGTCGAAAGCTTTTTGGTGGTCATTTTAAGTGCCACAACGGTATATGCTTTTCCGAGAGCCACATCATAGCTTGCAATATAGGCATCATCCATGCTCTTGACAAGCCTTGGATTTCCCGCACCGTCCGAAATGCACACAACAGCCTTCACGCCCATTCGTACAGCTTCATCAAGCACTGCGTCGCAGAGCCTTTCGGCAAGCGAAAGTGTCATTTCCTTTTTTCCTTTAAGAGCCGAAACGGTATTTTCAACAATTTTTCTTATTTCCGCCTCATTCATAGAGCAAAATTATTTGCCAAGCTGCTCAAGAACAAGCTTTGTTATCATTGCAACGGTATCAGCATCAGCACCGCCGTGAGAGCAAGAGCCACCGCAGCCGTGACAGCTGGGCTTGCCTGCCTTTGCATTGGGGCAAACATCTGCAGGGTGCTTACCCTTAAGACCGAACTGACGGCGAATTTCGTAAAGTCTCTGAACCTGAGAATCTGTGAGCTGCTTGGGACCGCCGAGCATCTTTGACTGGTAAAGAAGCTGTGCATAGAATTCAAGGGATTCCATCTTGTGATAAGCATTGAGAAGATTATCAGAGAAGGAAAGCGCGCCGTGGTTTGCAAGAAGAACTGCATCATAATGCTGCAGATACTTTGAAACAGCATCCGGAATTTCTTCTGTTGAAGGTGTTCCGTATTCAGCTATCGGAACGCATCCGAGAGCGATAACAGCCTCGGGCATGATAGGCTCTGTAAGCGGAATGCCCGCAATAGCGAAGGATGTTGCATAGAGAGGATGTGCATGAACAACGGAATTCACATCGGGTCTCTCCTTATAAACTCTCATGTGCATCTTGATCTCAGAAGAAGGCTTGAAGCCTGCATTTGCCTGAATGACCTTACCGTCTCTGTCAACCTTGCAGATGTATTCGGGAGTCATGAAGCCCTTTGATACACCTGTGGGTGTGCAGAGAAATTCGTTGTCATTCAGCTTAACGGAAATGTTACCGTCATTTGAAGCAACCATTCCCTTTGCGTAGATACGCTTACCAATTTCGCATATCTGTTTTTTGATTTCAAACTCGTTTACCATTTTTTGTTCTCCTTGTTTTTTATGTAAAATTTTATTTTTTTAAATAATTAAAGACTTCATCAATGCCCTCATTTGTTTTGGAATTGACGAAAAATATTTTTTTGCATCCCGCAAGACGAAGCCAATTTTCGGCTCTTTGGGGGTCTGCTTTATCGATTTTTGTGACGATTCCAAAGCTTTCCCTATTGACCATTGAGGTACAGAGCGGTGGAAAGAGCGAATAATCATCGTCTGCCGAAATGAGAAGCGCAACTATATCCGCTTCATAGGCATAAATTGCAAGCGCCGCACCGAGACCATGGACCTCGGCATATTCCCCCGGCGAATCTATAAGCCAATCACCGTAATCCATATACTGTGTTTTGTGATAGCTTATCTTCTCGCCCTTAAGTGCTTGCTTCAAAGTCGTTTTCCCAACTCCGTGCCTGCCTACGAGAAGTGTTTTCTTCATTATGTTTTTGTCAGCTGACATACTGTAAATCCAAGCGTTTCCTCGGCATATGAGGTTATGGCAACCATCGAGGCCTCAACCTCGGAATAGCTTCCGGTTATTATCACGGTTCCGCTGAACCTATCAACAAATCCAAGCTGTGCGCCCGATGCCTTGATGGCAATATCTCCTGCGATTATTGCGGTCTCTGCAGGGCTGAGTGTCAAAATTCCGATAGCCGATCTTGAATATTCAACTGCGGGATCAAGACCGAGCTTTTTATATAAAATTTCATCGGGATTTGCTATGATGTGGGCAAGGGTTATCTGCTTACCCGGCACAAGCTCCTGAATTATTCTTTGCTTTTCCATTTTTCCTTTTTCAGCCTCCGATCTTGCATGTAAGGCCACATTTCTCTGCAGCCATCAGCAGCTTTTCCATCTTTTCTCTCTCGGGAGGTCTTATATGCTCCATTTTGTATTTTCTGCCAAGTCCCGCATATTTGTCGGAACCTATTCTGTGATATGGGAGCAAATGAATCTGACCCACCCCGATATCACGGGCAAATTTTGCAATATCTCTTATTTCTTCCTCGGTGTCATTAAAGGTTGGCACAACGGGAACTCTTATTATCAGATGCTTTGCCTCTTTCGCTATCATTTTTGCGTTTTCGAGGATAAGCGAATTGTCCTGCGAGGTAAATTCCTTATGCTTTTCGCCGTTCATATGCTTTATGTCCATAAGAACAGTGTCAACATATGGCAAAAGTCTTTTTATGACCTCGGCCTTTGCAAATCCGGTGGTCTCGATGGCGGTGGAAATCCCCTTTTCCCGCGCAAGCGCCAGAAGCGCCTCGGAAAAATCAGGCTGCATAAGACATTCTCCGCCCGAAAGGGTAAGTCCCCCTCCGCCCGAGCGTCTGTAATAGACTCTGTCTCGCTCCACCTCTTCGATTATCTCTCCTGCCGTCCTGTCCTCTCCAACGTTTTTGATAACTCCGGCAGTATTTATCTGCTCAAAATCATATGATTGAGATTCGGGATTACAGCACCAAGCGCACCTTAGCGGACAGCCTTTAAGAAAGACAATGGTTCGCACACCCGGTCCGTCATGAAGCGAAAAGCGCTGTATATTAAATATTCTGCCCTTGACGCATGATAACGCCTGCGTGTTTTCCATTTTCATATCCTTTCTTTAAACAATCAAAATCCCTGTTGCTCTGTTCTGTTGATGATATCCTCCTGAAGTCCCTTTGAAAGAGTAGTGAACAGTGCTGAATATCCCGCAACACGAACCACGAGTGACTTGTATTTTTCGGGATTCTTCTGTGCATCACGAAGCGTCTCGCGGCTGACAACATTAAACTGCATATGGCTTCCTTTTCTGTCAAAATAACCTCTGATAAGTGCCACAAAGCTTTCAAGACCGCTCCGTCCGCTGAGTGCGGATGGGTGGAATTTCATATTGAAAAGTGTTCCGTTCGAAGCAATATAGTGGTCAAGGCAGGAAACCGAATTTGCCGCCGCGGTCGGACCCTTTATATCTCTTCCTGCAGCAGGTGAAACACCGTCTGCAATGGGTGTATAAGCAAGTCTGCCATCGGGAGTTGCGCCTGTCTGCGCACCGAGCGGCACATTTGCCGAAACGGGATAAAGTCCCGCCTGATACATTCCGCCTCTGGGATTCTTATATCTTTCAAGGGGCTTTGTATATGTATAAGCCACCTCGCGAGCGAACATATCCACCTCGTCATCATCGTTTCCGAATTTCGTCAGCGAAGCGATGTCCGAAAGCAGCTCTTCATATTTTTTCTTGTCCTCTGCCGAGGCATCATTTCTCTTAACTGTGAGATATACCGTCTTTATATCATCTGCGGTAGGCTCTTTTCCGCTAATGAGAAGGCTCTTTATTATGTCCTCTGTGAGCTTGGTTGCCATAGAAGCATCCATATCCATACCGTAATTGTCTTCAAGTGCCTTTTTCCAGAAGGAAAGAGTATATTTTTTGTCCTCGAAAACAAGCTTTCTTACCGCATAGAGTGCGTCGGTAACATTTGCGATTCCAAATCCCTGTGGGCCTGTGAAATTATATACCGCGCCGCCCTCCTGAAGGCTCTTTCCTCTGCCGATGCAATCCTCAACCATCGAGGACTGGAACGGAAGCGGACATCTCTCTGCGTGAGCAAGATCAATGGCATTATCCGCATTCACCATAAGCTCGATGAAATATTCCATCTGCTTCTTGTATGCGTCCTCAAATTCCTCATAGGACTTCATAGCCGAAACATCCATGGTTTCGGGGCCTATCTGAACTCCCTTGTCTTTACCGCCCGAGAAAACCATTTCAAGGGGTCTGCACATATTGAAGAACGCCGCGTCGTGCCAACCGTCGGTCTTTGCCGCCTTTTGCGGCTCAACGCATCCTATTATATTATAATCTCTCGCATCCTCGAGGGTAAGTCCTCTGCTCTGGAGAGACGGGATTATGACCTCATCATTGTAATAAGCGGGGAAACCGATTCCCGTTCTTGTAAGCTCTGCCGCCCTTATCAGAAATTCGTGGGGCGAGCCGTTCCAAACTCTCACCGAGAAGGAGGGCTGGGGCAAAAATACGTGCTCTGTTGCCGTTATCGCCATAAATGAAAGATCATTTGTGGCATCTCTGCCGTATTTATCCTGACCACCAACTATAAGGTTCTGGAAAAGGCTGTATCCAGCAAAGCCCTCTGCCGAGGCAGCATCGCGGACCTTATTAAGATCATTAAGCTTTACCCAAATGCAATCTATAAGCTCCTGCGCTTGCTCGCGCGTGAGCTTGCCGCTGTCAATATCCTTTTTATAATAAGGATACATATATTGGTCAAATCTTCCGGGGGATATTGAATGTCCGCTGGATTCTATCTGCAAAAGCATCTGAACAAACCAGAATGACTGGCAAGCCTCGCTGAAGCTCTGTGCGCCAAGTCTCGGAACTCTTGCGCAGACCGCAGAAATTTCTTCAAGCTCCTTTTTTCTGCCGAAATCGGATGTGGTCTTTGCCATACTGCTCGCAAGAGCGCTGTATCTCTCTGCGTACTTTATCGCCGCCTCGCAGCTCATTATAACAGCATCAAGGAAATGGGTGCGCTTAGCAAAATCCGCATCGCCTTGACTCAGCTTCGCCTTCTCCGCCTTCGCTTCGGCAATTATTCCGCTATATCCAATCTCAAGGACCTTCTTATAATCCACCGTCAGATGTCCGATTCCGTTATAAAAATAATTTCCGGGAGTGAACATTCCGTGTTCAATGGCGTTTTTCGCCTCATCCGACATATATGAGGTCGCAAGAGAGCTTGTGGTTTTTCCCTTCCAATACTTATATACTTCCGTGAGTGTGGCTTTTGTTTCGTCGGAAATATAGAACGGGTCGGCACTTCTGTGCTCAACGGTATCAAATTCATCCATCAGCCACTCAAAGGAATATTCGGGAAAGACCTGACAGCTTCTGGGTGCTTTTGTTGCCGCACCGACTATAAGCTCATTTTCTCTTATAGTTATCGGAATATGCTCGAGAATATGGGCAAATGCCTTTGCGCGCCTTGTGATTATCGGCTCTCCCTCGGTCGCTTTATAAGACTCGGTAAGAAGCACTGCTCTATCTGCCTCGATCTGCGGCATTTTTTCATAGAGAGAATCCACAAGAAGCGGTATTCTCGGAGATCTTTCAATTGGAGCTGCAAAGAACTTCATGGATTTCTCCTTGTTTTTTATAAATTATAGGATCAAATTTCACCCCAAACGGATAAAATTTGGTTTTGTGATTATTTTTTCACATACATTTTACCATATTTATGTCCGTTTGTCAATAGTTTTCTTCGTTTTTCTTGCCATAATGCAGAGTTTTTGTTTGTTTTATGTTGTTTTAGACGTGTAAAAACAACATTTTTATGTAAAATCATCTGCCGTAAAAGAAAAAATAAAAAATTTTCAAAAAACTATTGACAAATAGGAAAAAGCGTGGTATAATACCGCTGTTATCCAAAGACAGCAGGTTTCCGTAAAGGCGGCATCATGCAGCTCTCCTGCCGAGGAACGATTTTATAACTTGAATATTTTTTGTTATGCAATCTTTCTTCGCGCGCTTTTTTGGGAGCAGCCTTTTCGGAGAAAGATTTTTTTATATTTATTGCTAAGTCTGAATTTTCACAATGGGAGGTGAAATGAAATGCCCAGTAATGCAATACTCGAACAAAAGAAACAGACCGTAAGCGATCTGGCAGAGCTTCTCAAGAACTCTCCCGCGGGCGTACTCGTAAACTACAGCGGTATCACCGTTGAGGACGATACAAAGCTCCGTGCGGCTCTCAGAAAGGCCGGCGTTAAGTACATGGTCATGAAGAACACTCTCACAGGCAGAGCTTGTGACGAGGTAGGTCTTGGCGAAATGAAGCAGTACCTTACAGGTATGACAGCTATCGCTATCAGCGAATCCGATGCTGTTGCTCCCGCAAAGGTAATGAAGGAATACGCTGAGAAGATCGAATCCTTTGAGATTCTTGCAGGTTATCTCGATGGCGCGGTTGTTGACAAGAACACCGTTATCTCTCTCGCTGATATCCCCTCCAAGGAAGTCCTTATCGGAAAGGTACTTGGAAGTCTCCAGTCTCCTCTTTACGGACTGGCTTATGTTCTCCAGGGAAAGATCGACAAAGAAGGCGGCGAGGCTCCTGCAGAGGAAGCACCCGCAGAGGCTTAATGTCTCACATTTTGGCGAATTGCCAAACAAAATGCGCATAAAATATTTGCGCGCAATCTAAATTTTAAAAATTATTATTATTTTCGGAGGTAGATTAAAATGGCTACAGAAAAGACAACCAAACTCCTTGAAGAAATCAAGGAACTTACTATTCTTGAACTTGCTGATCTCGTAAAGGCTCTCGAAGAGGAATTCGGCGTTTCCGCTGCTCCTGTTGCAGTTGCTGCTGCTCCCGGTGCTGCTGCTCCCGGCGCTGCTGCTGAAGAGAAGACTGAGTTCGATGTTGAGCTCACATCCTTCGGTGCAAAGAAGCTTGATGTTATCAAGGTTGTTCGTGAGGTTACAGGTCTCGGCCTTAAGGAAGCTAAGGAACTCGTTGAGGGTGCTCCTAAGACTCTTAAGGAAGGCGTTTCCAAGGACGAAGCAGAGTCTCTCAAGAAAACTCTTGAAGAGGCTGGCGCAACTGTTACAATCAAGTAATTTAAAAATTACCGATTTTAACTTGCTGTACATCAAAGGCTATCGCATAAGCGATAGCCTTTTTTGTTTTTCTTGACAAAGATATATAAATGTGATATACTTTTAAAAAAAGAAACTATTCTGTCATTTCGGAGGCAAAATTCACTATGGAAAGAGTTTGTACGAGCCGTTTTCTGCTATCTTCATTTTCCGCAGCCCATTCCTTTTATCCTCATAAGCACTTCTGCGATGCGAGAAACGGAAAGGAAAAGACCACCATAAGCTATATAGCCAAAGGCTCGGTGGTGATATCTGCAACAGGCGAGGAGATAATGGCAGAGGCGGGCGATATCCTATACCAGCCCGACGGCATAAAATATACCTCCGCATGGAAAGGAGCGCCCGATGTTGAATATTACAGCATCCATTTTGATTTTCTCCATCTGCGCGAAACAAGAATAGACAGAGCATTTGCGCTCCAAAGCATTTCTCGGGAAAAAGTAGGAGATCTGGGCGCGCTGATTGTCAAAATTTTTGAGAATTACGAAAAGGATGATAGTGAAAGACTCGTTGCGCTGTCGGATTTTTATCTTCTCTGGAGCAGAATCCTGCCGCATCTCGATTCAAGCAAGAGGATCACATTTTCCCCGGCAGTTACATCCGCTCTTGAGTATATCGAAAGAGAGTATCTGACCAATTTTTCAATTTCCGAGCTTGCGAAGCACAGCCAACTCTCCGAATCAAGGCTCTATCATAAATTCAGCAGCGAAATGAAATGCTCACCAATTTCTTACAGAAACAAGCTGCGAACCCAAAAAGCAATAGAATATTTAAGCGATGGAAATTATTCTGTAAGTGAGATAAGCGACAAGCTGAACTTCAATTCACCAGTCTATTTCAGAAAAATATTCAAGCAAATGACAGGCTTTTCTCCGATCGAATATAAAAAACTCCGCCGCGAACAGAAATAACGAAAAAGATGTCTCATTGCCTCGTTTTCTTTAGGACGTTATTTACAACCAACAGTTGAGCGAAAAATCCCTGTTTAGTTGAGCAAATTTTTGTTTTTTCAACTGTTGTTATCTTCACTTTGCGGACTCGCAGCGGTATAATTTAGATACCAAATGAAAGGAGTTTTAACTATGAACACAACTTTAGGAAAAAGAATTGCAGCCCTCCGCCGTGAAAAGGAGCTGAAGCAGGACGAGCTTGCCGAAAAGCTTGGAATAAGTCCACAAGCAGTAAGCAAATGGGAAAATGACCAGACCTGTCCCGACATTTCCCTGCTCCCGCTTCTCTCAAAAATTCTCGGTGTAAGCGTTGACGAGCTTCTCTCCGGCAAAAAGGAGGAAGCTCCATCGGTCAGACTAGTGCCCGAAAACGAGAGAAAGGATATTGGGGACATGATGCTACGAATCCTGATAACAAGCGCAGATGGCGATACGGTGCGTGTAAACCTTCCTCTTGCCATAATAGAGGTTGCGATCGATAGCGGACTTAATATGTCACAGGTATCGGGAAACGAAGCGCTCAAACACATAGACCTAAACAAGATCATGGGTATGGTAAAACAGGGTGCTATAGGAAACATCGTAGAGGTTGAAAGTGCTGACGGCGACACAATTCGAATATTTGTGGAGTAAAATATGAAAATAACCCTAAATACTCGCAACGTTTTCTTTTTTCCCACAGGACTTATCGCCAACCGCTTCACAGCGGGAATAATTCGCAGAAAATTGATAAAAAAAGGAATAAGGCTAACGAGAAAACAAATCGGACTGTTTATCAAAGAGTTCAAACAATATAAAAAGAACCATACCGATTGGAATCTTGTAGAAGTCGAAAACAAGGATGGATATACTGTAAAGGTAAAAATATAAAAATGCATACTTTATCATTCAGATTTCTGTGTCTACAGAAGCAGTTTTTGTGGGGAAAAGAGGACGAAGAATTTTCACATTCTTCGTCCTCTTACTGTTGGCAGACAATGTATTCTTTTTTTAATTTCAAAACTATCCTTTAAAGACACACAGCTCTTTTGGATTTTAAACAAAAAATCGTCTATATGTTGCAAAAACCAACAAATTCCTATTTACATAAATCAAAGTGTTTTAAGCATCTCGCAGAGGAGCTTTACAGAGTTTTCAGCGGCGATCGTAACAAATTTATCATAGCTCATTGCTGCCTCCTCGTCGCCACCGTCTGAAATGGCGCGAATGACCACAAATGGCACAGAATTTACATAGCAAACATGACCGATGCTCGCGCCCTCCATCTCGCAGGCGATAGCGGAAAATGTATCTCGGATAAATGCCTTTCTACTCTCCTCGGCAACAAAAACATCGCCCGATGCAATAGTTCCCGAAACAGCCTTAAGTCCTACACTCTCTGCGGCACCGCAAGCCTTCGCACAAAGCTCTGCGGAAGCGGGGATATTTATGATATTTATTCCCGAAATGAGTCCAACAGGGTCACCTATTGCGCTTGTGTCCATATCATGCTGAACAACACTGCTTGAAAGCGCAACATCGCAAACCGAAAGCTTATCTGTGAGAGTTCCCGCAACACCTGTGTTTATTATGATATCGGGCGAGTATTTAAGTATCATCGTCTGGGCGCAGATAGCGGCAAAAACCTTGCCGATGCCGCAGGTGGCAATGACAACATCATGAGAAAGCAGCTTTCCGCTATGATATTCAACACCGCTTATTTTTTCGCATTTATCTCTCTCAAGCATACCGCAAAGAGTTGCTGTCTCGCAGCTCATCGCGCCTATTATTCCGATTTTCATTTTACTTCCTCCGTTGGATATTTGAAATCTGTATTTTTGTTCGATTCAAGTGCCAAAAGATAGCTCTTACATTCCTTTTTTGCATCGTCAAGTGACAAATTGAGGTAATTTCCACATTCCTTGCGGCTTGCACCGAACATCTCCCCATCATGGTAGATTATTCTCGCAAGAACCTTTTTGACCGTATCGAGAACCTCGACATCATTTGCATCTCTTACAAGAAGATAAAAGCCCGTTTGGCATCCCATAGGGCCGAAATATATAACCCTTTCGCCAATTTCCGATGAACGGACAAAGGTTGCAAACATATGTTCAACCGAGTGCATGGTCCTATCGTCCATATAGTCCCCCATATTTGGGCGGCGAGTCCTCATATCATATGTTGTGATATCTCCGTCACGGCGGGAAACGTAAATTCCCGGAATTATATAGTCGTGATCGACCTTAAATGATTCGATTCTGCTTGGATTATTCATCAGCGATTCCTCCGTATTTCTTTTCTTTTTATATTCTACCACATTCCGCCTCTTTTTTCAAGAATTTCGACAAAAAACGGTAACAAAAACTTCAGAGCGACATATTATACTAACAGAGAGGCAAAAGCTCTCAAAAATTTTTGGAGGAACTCTTTATGAATAACTGCCTTTGCAACCTTTTTGACGACAACAACATCATCTGGCTCATCATCATTGCCATACTTCTCATCTCCTGCTGCCACTATTAAATAACGACGAGGCTGAGCAAATGCTCAGCCTCGGTGCTTTTTTAGGGAGAATTTCGCCGCTGCGGCGGCGACCGGCGCTGTCGCCGGCTCCCACAAACTTAAAAAAAGTTTGACCAAAACTTACAAGCAAAAAAGATATTTAATGTTTATCTGTTTTTTACGTGGGATTTGTGGTAATTTTACGTAGAAAATAGTTTAACAACCCAACTTTTCCCTTTTTTAAAGTTTTGATCGACCTTTTTCAAAAGGTCGCGCGAGCCGGCGGCGGCGCAGGTCGCCACCGCAGTGGCTAAACTTCCTCTTCAATATAGAAAATCTCTTCATTTTTCTCATCTCCAAACATTCATTTTTCTCATCTCCAAACATTCTCTATTGACATATCGGATTTTTTTTGTTATAATTTTAAGGAGGACTAATTAAAATGGGAAAGGATGTGTGCAAATGAAGCCCTTTGACAGCATTCTCGGCAACGACGAGCTTCGTTTGCGTCTGGCAAATGACATAAGAGAAAAGACACTCTCTCATGCCTACATCATCGAGGGTCCCCGCGGAGTCGGAAAGCACACACTTTCTATAAATCTTGCGGCGGCGCTTGCCTGTGAAAATGCCCTTGACCCTTCAGGTCCCCTTCCCTGTCTTGCTTGTCCTTCATGCAGAAAGATCCTTTCGGGAAAATCACCCGACATTATCACGGTAAGGCGTGAAGAGGACAAGGCGAGCATGGGTGTTGACATCATAAGAGATCTCAGAAGCAATGTCAGGCTTTTGCCAAATGACCTTGATACAAAGGTCTATATCATCGAGGATGCTCATCTTATGAACGAGCAGGCGCAGAATGCGTTTCTTTTGACACTCGAGGAGCCGCCTAAATTTGTGGTATTTCTGCTTCTTGCGGAAAATTCCGTAAGCCTTCTTGAAACCATCAAAAGCCGCGCGCCTATACTCAGAATGCGACCGATTCCCGAAGATGCTGTTGCAGAGCACATTCTTAAATCAGAGAATAGTGCAAGGGAGCTTAAGGAAAGCTCACCCGAGGAATTTGACGAGATAATAAAGCTATCCGGTGGCTTTATCGGGCAAGCACTTGAGCTTCTTGACGAAAAAACGCGCCGTCCTCTTCTTGCGGCAAGGCACATGGCGAAAAGCTTTATTTTGCAGATGACCGAAAGAAAAAACGGCAAAAAAACGGCTGAAATGATAGAATCCTTTTCAAAAAAACGAGATGAGCTTTCACGCTTGCTTTCGGAAATAGAGCTTGCTGCAAGAGACCTTCTCATAGTCAAAAAAAGCGAAAACGCCCCCCTTTGCTTCTTCACAAGCGAGGACGAGGCGGCAGAGCTTTCATTTAAATTCAATTCCGGAGCGCTCATGGAGCTTCTCGGTAACATCTTTGAAGCAAAGGAAAGACTTCGCGCAAATTCAAATGTGCGTCTTACGCTCTTTGAGCTTGCGATAAAATGTGGACTCCTATAAAAATAAAAGAGATAAAATGGAGAAATATATGAATAACAGCGAAAATCAGACCCCAAGAAATCCAAATCAGGGGCATCAGAAAAACCGAGGCTATCACGGAAAGGGTTATAATAAAAACTTCCACCGCGGTCATAATAAGAACCGTGAAAAAAGAGAAAATGATTCCCAAAAGCTTGAAGCTGCTACTTCTGCCGAAGAAATGATGCAGAACAGCAGGCCCGAGGCAAATATAAGCTCTGATACCGAGGCAACCGAATATTCCGTTACGGTCGATCTTTCGGATGATGCCACGCTCCTTATCGACGAAGCGCCGGCAAATGACGATTCGCCCAAGGTCGAGGTGGTTGGAGTCAGATTCAAAAAAGCGGGCAAGGTATATTACTTTGCGCCGGGAGAATTCAAGCTTCATCTGGGTGACGCGGCAATCGTTGAAACAGCAAGAGGTCACGAGCTTGGAGACATTGCCTGCGGAAACAGGATGGTGAGAGAAAAGGACATCGTCCAGCCTCTCCGCCCCGTAATAAGAATTGCAACTCCCGAGGATATCCGCCACGGTGAGGAAAACAGAAAAAAGGAAAATGAGGCATTTTCCATCTGCCTTTCAAAGATCGCAGAGCACGGTCTTGACATGAAGCTGGTGGATGTTGAATATACTTTTGATAACAGTAAGCTCCTTTTCTATTTCACAAGCGCAGGAAGAGTTGACTTTAGAGAGCTTGTAAAGGATCTCGCTTCTGTATTCCGCACAAGAATAGAGCTGAGACAGATAGGAATAAGAGACGAAGCAAAGCTCATGGGCGGTCTCGGTGTTTGCGGCAGACCCCTCTGCTGTGCAAGCTTCCTCTCGGATTTTGTTCAGGTGTCGATAAAGATGGCAAAGGAACAGAATCTTTCGCTCAATTCCACAAAAATTTCAGGCACCTGCGGAAGACTGATGTGCTGTCTGCGATATGAGCATGACACATATGAGACCGAGATAAGACTTACTCCTCCCGTAGATTCGGTTGTCAAAACCGAGGACGGCGTGGGTACAGTCATCGAAACAAGCCCCCTTGCGGGACTTATAAAGGTAAGACTCAATGATAAGGCAGATACTGTTCCCAAATTCTATCATAGAGACTCTGTTAAGGTCATCAGCGCACCGAAAAGAAGCGCAAATAATGACGATGAAGAGCCTGATAGTGAGGAATGATTCCTAAAAATCCATAATTTTTGCGTTTTTCCTACAAAAAATCTTATTTTGTATCAACTTTTTTCGCAAACCATCTTGATTTTTGCGATAAATGTGATAAAATATTAGTATATTAAATACGGAGGTGTAACAACATGGCTTTCAAGATTGATCCTGATAAGTGTCTCGGCTGCGGTGCTTGCGCTGGTGCTTGCCCCGTTGAGGCTATTTCCGAAAATGACGGCAAGTTCGTTATCAATGCTGATACTTGCATCGGTTGCGGTGCTTGCGCAGGTTCTTGCCCTGCTGAAGCTATCGAAGAGGCTTAATTTCGGTACATAATTATACAGATGGAGCAGGCATATCGCCTGCTTCTTTCTGCAAGGAGATTTAAAATGACCGACAAAATTTTATTTGAGGGCGAAAGACTTGATACCGTAAACGAAAGCATTCGCCTTATTCAGAAAGAAAACGGACTCACCTTTGGCACAGATGCCTATCTTCTTGCCGCCTTTATGCGCACCGCAAAAAACGCAAGGGCGCTTGAGCTTGGTGGCGGAACGGGAATAATTTCCCTGCTCTGTGCCTCAAAGCGTAAGTTTAAGAAAATATATATTGCCGAGGTTCAAGAGGATTTTGCGCTTCTTTGCAAAAGAAATGCAGCGCTGAACGGACTTTCAGGCGAAACAGAGACGATTTGTGCTGATGCTCGTGATCTAAGAGCCGAGGATTTTGGCGGAGAGCTTGATTTGGTTTTCTCAAATCCCCCTTATATGAAGGTGGATTCGGGAAAAAGAAATGATCACGATGAAAAATTTATCGCAAGGCACGAGGTCTGCGGAAGCATTGACGATTTTTGTCGGGCGGCAGGAAGGCTACTTAAATTCGGAGGACTTTTCTACTGCGTTTACCGCCCCGACAGAATGTGTGACCTTCTTGCGGCAATGAAAGCACAAAGGCTTGAGCCAAAGAGAATTACATTGGTTTGTGCAGACCCTGAAAGTGCCCCATCCATGATGCTTGTGGAGGCAAAAAAAGGCGGAAGCACGGGGCTGAAGCTTACAAGACCGCTTTTCCTTCATAATTGCGATAAGGATAAAAGCGGCAAGCGTTCGGAATCCGAGGACGCAAAGAAAATATATGAAAAATGCTCTTTTGAGTATTTTTAATACCTGTAAGAGGTTCAAGGAGAAATATGAAGGATACTAAAAGACTGCTCAGCTATGTGCGCCGCGCAGTTGACGATTATGGAATGATAAAGGAGGGCGACAAAATTGCCGTTGGTGTTTCGGCAGGCAAGGATTCGCTTACTCTTCTGTGCGCCATGGCGGCTCTGCGCCGTTTTTACCCCATTAAATTCGAGCTTATCGCCATAACCATCGATATGGGCTTTGAGGGTATGGATTTTTCGGAAATAGAGAAACTATGCAGAGAGCTTGACGTGGAATATCATATCGTGCCATCCCAGATAGCAAAAATAATTTTTGACGTGCGAAAAGAAAAAAGCCCCTGCTCACTTTGTGCTAAAATGCGCAGAGGTGCGCTGCACAACGCGGCAAAGGAGCTTGGATGCACCTCGGTGGCACTGGGACATCATTTTGACGATGCTGTTGAGACCTTTATGCTTAATCTTTTCTTTGAAGGAAGGCTCGGTTGCTTTTCTCCCGTTTCCTATCTTTCAAGAATCGGACTTAATCTCATTCGCCCGATGGTGTATATGCCCGAAAAGGACGTTAGATATTTTGCCGCCCAGAATGAACTTCCCGTTGTAAAATCAAGCTGCCCCGCAGACGGAAATACCGAGCGCGAGGAAATGAAGAAGCTTCTTCACGAGCTTGACAAGAAGCATAAGGGACTTCGTTACCGTATCTTCGGAGCAATGCAGCGCGGCGAGATCGACGGCTTCAGACCCGCAGAACGTCTTGCCGGAATCGAAGCATATTCCGAGGACGAGGAATAACATCATATATAACACAAAAAAGAGCCGAAATCGGCTCTTTTTTGTTCGTCTTATTCCTTGATCTCATCCACAAAGAAGCCTCTTGTGTGGGCGCGCTTTCCGTCTTTTGTTCGCAGATCAAGTCTGAAATATGTATTCTTTGTAAGCGAATCGTAATTTGCACGGCAAGTATCTATCAGCCAGCTCATATCCACATCCCAAGATGTGATACTTTCGCCATCCTTGCTCTTTATTCTCCTTCTGAATCTTACGGGAGTCAGTAGAGTTATTTCATCAACCTCACTGCACTCGATATGGAGAATATTGTTCTCGATATAAAGATCGTATATTTCGATTCCGGTAGAAGCATAAAAATCGCCCTTTTCGAGAGAATCCATAAGGCAGGAATATTCAAGCCTTTCAGCCTTCACCATTACCCAACCGCCGCAGCAGTCACCCTCACCGTGGGCATCGTCTGCCGCAATAGGGAAAACCTTGCGCTCTCCCTCTGTCAGAAGATCGTCGATGGGGTCCATATCGTCTTCATATCCTTCATGTGCGGCACCTGTGTTATAGCATTCCATGCCCCAAAGCCCTTTTAGTCCACCGTAATCACGGTAATTCTGAAGCGATCCCTTGGGGTGATTGAAGCAAACGAGAAATCCTGCCTCGTTACATTCCTTTATAACTCTGTTAAGCTCCTCGGGGCCGTAACCAAAGCCTCTCGGCTCAAAATTTATCATTTTTTCCGTTCTGTAATCCATCGCATGCTTTATTGCCCCCCAAAATCCTTCGGGGTGAAAAAACGGAAAGACCTCCGCTGTGGGATCCTTTGCATAAACATTGAAATGTGTCGATGGCAAGAGCATATAATCTCCCTTATTTTTTGCATACTCAACACTCGTTATCGCAATAAAATCCTCGTCATTAAGCTCGGGATGGGGGAGCATTATCTGATGGTCGGTAAAGGCAACTGCAGAATATCCGTTTGCCTTATATATCTCCTTCACTCTCTCGGGAGTCATTCTTCCGTCTGAAATATTGGTATGAACGTGCAGATTGACCTTGAAAAATTTTCCTTCGTGTGGTATAAGATAGTGCTTCATAATATAATCTTCCTTTCAAATGATTAGTCTGCGCAAATGAGCATTTCTATTGCCGAATAGCCTTGCGGCGAACGCTTTAGCATTCTGTCTGCCTCTGTGCAAAGGCTTATCTTTTTGTAAAGACGCTCATATGGTATTTTTGAAGCGCTACGCGCCAGAATTTTCGCTCTGTATTCATTAAGTATCTTGCTTTTTCCGATGTCGAAAAAAGACATTCCGTCATCCGTCAGACGCTTGACAAGCAAAAGATCACATATGGTTTTCGATATTTCTCCGAAAATGATCAGCGGGTCTGTACGCTTGAAGCGAAGATAATCGAGAACGGCAAGGGCTTCCGAGCTTCTGCCCTCCATAATGGCGTTTGACAGTGCAAAGGTGTCAAATTCAACATCTGCAATGCAGACATTTCGTATATCCTCATCCGTAACCTCGTCTCTTCCCTCAAAAAGAACAAATGCACAGAGCTTGTCTATCTCATTTGACAAATTGTACATTCCCGTGCCGCAATAATCGATAAGGTATGCGAGATTTCTTTGATTTATCTTGACCCCTCCGTGAGCAAAATGTCTCTCTGCCCACGATGCCAGCCTTTGCGGAGTGCATTTTTCAAATCTGACAGGCGTGAGATGCTCCGAAAGCCTTTGTATGATCGCAGACGGCTTTGCAGAGGAATACCCCTCATCGATGCATCCCGATGCAACCGAAACGATAAGGGAGGTATAATCATAATCCGCAAGGAGAGCGAAGGAATCAAAAAGAGACTCGATCTCGCCCGAATGTTGAGCATTAAAATCAAAGCCTGATATAATTATAAGCTTTCTCTCGGTCATCATCGGCGGCTGCATTATGGCATCAAGCAGCGTGTCGGGCGAAAACTTGACCGCATCTATCTTTGTTATGTTAAAAAAAGCAAATGTGGGGTCGGGACAAATGGCTTCAGCAGCAAGAGAAACGGCGTGAGATTTAAGATAATCCTCCTCACCGTAAAAAACATAACTTGCTATATTCCCGCTTTTCAGCTGCTTTCTGAATTCCGAATCACTTATGATCTGCATTTTTTCCTCTCTTTGTTTTTTTGCGCTAAACAATAATTTATCGGTGCGTTGATAAAACGCAAATCTGTAGGGGACGGCGACCTCGACGTCCCGTTTTTCATTTAAAATCAACGGAAATTCCACGTCTTTGCGGGACGTCGAGGGCGCCGTCCCCTACAAAAATTCTTCTTCGCCTATTCGCTAAATTCCTGTTTACAGTAACATTAGTATACCATTTTTTTGCCAAATAGTCAACGATTTTTACATAATGAAGCATATTTTTTGCTGTGTTTTTGATTTTTCTTAACGAAATCGGCGGGAATTTTAAAAAATCTCTTGACAAATAGGCAGAAACAGGATATAATATTGGGTGTCATTGTGTAAAAGCGTAAAAGCAACAAAAGCAACACGCTTCCGATAAACAATTATAAGGAGGTGCAGATAATGCTCAGAACTTACCAGCCTAAGAAAAGACAGAGAAAGAAGGAGCATGGCTTCAGAAAGAGAATGAAGACCGCTGACGGCAGAAACGTACTCAAGAGAAGACGTGCAAAGGGCAGAAAGAGACTCACATACTGATTCTCTCTGCTACCATCATAAAACCTCCGATTGATGCGAGTGCAATGCTCTTTAATTGATCGGGGTTTTTGATTTTTTAACACTTTTAACACTCTTAAAACTTTTAAAACTTTTTTGATTTTTCAAAAAATTCAGAAAAAACAAATTCAAGAAAAAAACAATGACGGAAGCGACTCCCTATGAGGAGGTAATGAAAAAATGAAACTTGTTGCAATTAAAGAGCATCACTTATATTCCAAGGCATATGCCAAGGGAACAAAGTGCATAGGAAAGCGAATAGCAGTATATGTGCTGAAGGACTACGGTGCAAAGAGATTGATGATAGCTAATCCCGAGAAGAAATATCTCAATAGGGTCGGCATCTCGGTCTCCAAAAAGTACGGAAAAGCTCATGAGCGCAACCGTGCAAAGCGAATAGTCAGAGAAGCATACAGGTCTGTTGAAAAGGACGAAAGATATGTTATGAAAAAAGGATTTCTCATCGTGCTTGCCATAAGAGACGGCTGCCACGGAGCAAAAAGCCATGAGGTTGCCGCAGAGCTGCGTCATGCACTCATTCGCCTTGAAATGCTTTCGGAAAAAAGAGTGACGCCATGAAATATGTATGTATTGCGCTTCTGCGTTTTTACCAGAAATTTATTTCGCCACTAAAAGGAGCCCCAAGCTGTAGGTTCACGCCTACTTGCTCCAGCTATGCCATTGAGGCATTTCAGAAAAGAGGCTTTTTTGTGGGTCTTGCCCTCACGGTCTGGAGAGTTCTCCGCTGCAATCCTTTTTGCCGCGGCGGATATGATCCCGTTCCTGAGAAGCGCCGCAAAAACAAGGGGTAAGCGAATAAAAATTTGCCCACGGGGGCAATGATATAGAAATCCCAAAAGGATGTGATTAAAATAGACGCAATTTTAACATGGATCGGTCAGGCGCTTCGCTGGGTTGAATCATGGTCGGGAAGCTATATGGTTGCGCTTCTCGTTTTCTCGCTTGTTGTGGAGATACTTTTCCTCCCATTTGATATCAAGCAGCAGAAAAGCCAGATAAAGCAGGCAAAGCTCCGTCCCAAGGAAATGGCTATCCGCAATAAGTACAAGGGACGCGATGACCAGGCTACGAGACAAAAGATGCAAATGGAGATCCAGGAGTTTTACCAGAAGGAAAACTATAATCCCATGAGCGGATGTCTTCCTCTCCTTATACAGCTCCCTGTAATCATGGCGCTGTACGGAATAGTTATCAATCCTCTCAAGTACGTTGTAGGATTTAAGGATGCGCAGATCGAGGAAATCAAGAATATTATAGTTCAGGCACTTCCCGATGTTAAGATCAACACCTCACAGACTATTCCCTTTTTCAATCATATCAAAAATCTCGGACTCGATGCATTCAGCAGCGTTGAGGGCTTTTTAGAAAAGGTTCCAAGCCTTGATTCTCTTCCGAATTTTAATGTTTTCGGAGATTTCAATCTCGGCCTTATCCCCAGCGAGGGTGGGTGGAGCTGGCTTCTCATAATTCCCGTTCTGGTATTCATTTTCCAGTTCGCTTCAACAAAGCTGATGCGTAAATTCACCTATCAGCCGCCTTCCGCACAGGATGCAAACATGGGCTGCTCAAACACCGTTATGGATGTTACAATGCCTCTTATGACAACATATTTTGCATATGTTCTTCCGGGTGCTGTCGGTATCTATTGGGTATCAAAGAACATTCTTTCCTTTGTTAAGAGATTCATTCTTTCAAAGGCAATGCCTATGCCTGTCTTTACGGACGAGGACTATAAGGCTGCCGAGCAGGAACTGAAGAACAAAGCACCGAAAAAGAAGGAAAATGAGAGCGGAAACGGCTATAACGCAAGCGGAAAATACGTTCGTTCGCTCCACCATATCGACGACGAGGATTTTGAGGACACTCGCGAGAAGGCACTTGCCGCAAAGGCCGCTGCAGAAAAGGCTGCCGAGGAAGAAAAGAAGGCAGCAGAGGAAAAGGCAAACGCCAAAGGTGGCATGGCAGCTCCTCTCAAGGAAGACAAAAAAGATAACGAAGAAGACAAAAAAACTGAATAATAAAGACGGAGTTTATAAATCGTGAAAAAGGAAATTACAATCAGTGCCAAGAGCGTTGATGAGGCACTCCAAAAGGCTGCAAAGGAGCTTGGTGCTCCCGATGTCAGCGCTATTGAATATACCGTTCTTGAGGAAGCAAAGAAGGGCTTTCTCGGAATCGGCGGAACACAGGCAAAGATCCTCGCAAGCTATGAGGATGTTCTCTGCGGCAAAGCTGCAGCAGTTGCATTTGTTAAGAAGCTCGTAGCTGATATGAAGCTTGATGCAACGGTAACCGTTCGCGACGGCGATAACGATGATACAATCATCAGCATCGATGGCGAGAGCGCAGGTGTTCTTATCGGTCACCATGGTGACACACTTGATTCTCTCCAGTATCTTGCAAATCTTGCCGCAAACAAAAAGGTCGAGGGCGAGAAGAAGGAATATTGCAAGATCACAATCGATATTGAGAATTACAGAGCAAAGAGAGAGGAAACTCTCCGCACATTTGCGCGCCGCATGGCAAGCAAGGTGGTTAAATACAAGAAGAGCGTTATGCTCGAGCCTATGAATCCCTATGAGAGACGCATAATCCATTCCGAAATTCAAGGAATCGACGGCGTTTCAACAAACTCCATCGGCTCTGAAAATAACCGTAAGATCGTTATTTATCTGGACGATAAAAAAACGAACGACTAATTATTGTGGGGCTGATTCACAAAACGTGAGTCAGCCCGATTTTTTAGGATGGAAATTTGTATGAGAAATTGAAAGTGGGTTAATCCTCCTTTAGCGCAGCGTAGCGGAGTCGAAGGATCTACGAACGCTAAAGGAGGGCTAACAGTTCTGAAAAATCCTATTTATATTCAAATCATAAAACCAAGAGGCTTTACAATGAAAATTTTTGATACTATTGCGGCGGTTTCAACTCCCCGTGGCAAAGGCGGAGTTGCGATGATAAGAATAAGCGGAAAGCAAGCTTTGGAGCTGGCATCAAGGGTGTTTTTCCCTAAAAACGGGAAAAGCCTTTCCGAGATCGATCACGGAAAAGCCGTTTATGGAATTATAAAGGAATATGACGGTGAGGGGAACTGCTTTGTGCTTGATGACGGCATTGCAACGGTCTTTCTCGCGCCCCATTCGTTTACAGGCGAAGATACGGTTGAGATCTGCTGTCACGGCGGTGTTCTTATAACAGAAAGAGTTCTTTCCGCTTGCCTTGCCGCAGGCTGCAGACAGGCACAGGCGGGCGAATTTACGCGGCGCGCCTTTATTTCGGGCAGAATGAGTCTCAGCCAAGCCGAGGATCTTGGTTCGCTTCTTGAAGCAAGAACAGAAGGACAGCTGCTTCTTTCGAGAAACGGTCTTGAAGGTCATCTTACAAATGCCATCGGTAGCTGCTACGAGGAGTTGAGAAGTATTCTTTCAAGCGTCTATGCAAAAATCGATTTTCCCGATGAGGATCTTGCCTCAATAGACGAAGAAACGATGCATCTTAAGATAAAAGAAACAAAGGATAAGCTTATTTCTCTTGAAAAGACATATAAAACAGGTCGCGCGGTGCGCGAGGGCGTTAAAACCGTTATCTGCGGAAGAGCAAACGGCGGAAAAAGCTCTCTTTACAACAGGATTCTCGGCAGAGATGCCGCAATCGTCACCGATATTCCCGGAACAACCAGAGATGTTCTTGAGCAGACTGCGGCAATGGGCAAGGTCACCTTGCTTCTTTGCGACACAGCGGGTCTGCGCGAAACAGATGACAAGGTCGAGAGCATAGGAATCGAGCGAAGCCGCGCGGCAATCGAGAAAGCAGAGCTTATATTTGCTGTTTTTGATCCTTCTTCTCCGTTTAATGAGGAGGATGAGGCTCTCATACGCACGCTTTCGGGAAAACAAGGCGTTATTGCTGTTCTGAACAAATGCGATCTTGCTGAAGCCGACATTGAAAAAGCAAAGGAATTCATTAGCGGAATAGAAAATTACGTTTGTATTTCCGCAAAAACCGGCGAAGGCTATGAGGCTCTTATAGAAAAGGTTGAGGAGATATTTGACCTCGGAGAAATAGATCTGCGAAGCGATGCACTTGTAACCAATGCAAGACAGCATTCCGCGATTCTCCGCGCAATATTGCATCTGAAAAATGCAGAGGATGCCCTTTCCATGGGGCTTACAGTTGACCTCTGCGGAACCGATATGGAGTGCGCAATGTCATCCCTTGCTGAAATTGACGGCAGAGAGGTGACGGAGGATATCGTTTCGAATATTTTCGCCCATTTCTGCGTTGGAAAGTGATTTTTCCACATCGAAAAATACCCGAAAATTTTACCTCTTGTTTCTTTTTTGTGCAAAACGCAGAAAAAACACTTTCTTTCCAAAAGGTCTTGACAAGATTTCGGATAAGTTTTCCACAGGCAAAATCCACTTTCCGCAAAAAAGAGGCTTGATTTTAATGGGTTTTACACAGTTTCAACAGAGTTTTCCACAGTTTTGCACAACCAAGCGCTTTGCAGCGCGAGTTTTCCACATTTGGGCATTATAACGAAAAACGGCTTTTTTCTTCATTAAAAAACCTCTTTTGACAGCAAAAAACATGAATTTGTCAAGCACATTATCCTCCTTTTAAAGGGGTGAAGCATATCAGATTTTTTCGTTTTTTATCCAAGACAAATTCTCATTTAAATCAAAAAATCGGCTTTGCCAAATATCATGGCAAAGCCGATTTTTTAATTCAATTAAAGACCGAAGGGTCTGTCATCATCGGAATTTTGCTTATCCTCGATGATATCCTCAGCATCGGATTCGGCATTTGCCTTCTCCTCAGCTTCCTTTGCGGCGTTTTCTTCCGCACGGCGCTCGTTTTCGGCAGCGCTTTCCTTCTTTTTCTGCTCTGCGATAGCCTCGATCTCTTCCTCTGTGCAGCCATCGTGCTCCATAGCATATTTGAACTGATCGTTATCCATAGTCTCATGCTTGTAGAGATACTGCGCAACGAAATGAAGCTTGTCAATGTGCTCCGAAAGGTACTCAACGCACTTCTTATAAGCAGAATCTATGATGCTTCTGACTTCATCGTCAATTTCAGCCGCAGTCTTTTCGGAATAATTCTTGCCCGAGCTGAAATCGCGTCCAAGGAACACCTCGGAGCTGCTATGCTCGCTTCCGTAAAGGACAGTACCAAGCTTTTCGCTCATACCGTATCTCTCGACCATTGCTCTTGCTATCTTTGTTGCCTGCTGAATATCCTGTGAAGCACCCGTTGAAATATCCTCAAGCACAAGCGCCTCCGCAACTCGTCCGCCCATTGAAACGATGATATCGTCTATCATCTCATTCTTTGTCCTGCCAAGCTTATCCTCCTCGGGAACACGAATGGTAACACCGCCCGCATTGCCCGCAGGGATTATGGTTATATGCTTAACGGGGTCAGAGGTGGGGCAATAGAATGCCGCAACCGCATGACCTGCCTCGTGGTATGCCACAAGCTTATTATCCTTTTCTCTTCTCTGCTTAGCCTTTTTCTGGGGACCCATGATGATCTTCATATAGGAATCCTCGATCTCATCCATACCGATAAGGGATTTATTCCTTCTTGCGGCAAGAAGCGCGGCTTCATTGAGAAGATTTGCAAGGTCTGCACCTGTAAAGCCAACTGTTGACTGCGCCACCTTCTTAAAGCTTACCGCATCCTCAATGGGCTTATTCTTTGCATGAACGCGAAGTATCTCTTCTCTTCCCTTTATATCGGGATAACCGACAGTTATCTGTCTGTCAAAGCGTCCAGGACGGAGAAGTGCGGGGTCAAGGATATCGGGGCGGTTTGTTGCCGCAATGACGATAATTCCGTCATTTGAGCCAAAGCCGTCCATTTCAACAAGAAGCTGATTGAGGGTCTGCTCTCTCTCATCATGTCCGCCGCCGAGACCTGCGCCTCTGTGACGTCCCACAGCGTCAATTTCATCAATAAATACTATGCTTGCAGGTGCTTTTCTTGCCTGATCGAAGAGATCTCGAACTCTCGAAGCGCCGACACCAACATACATCTCAACGAAATCCGAGCCGGAAATCGAAAAGAAGGGTACATCCGCCTCGCCCGCAACAGCCTTTGCAAGAAGTGTTTTACCCGTACCTGGAGGGCCCATAAGAAGAACGCCGTGAGGAATCTTTGCGCCAAGCTTTGTATATTTCTTGGGGTCTTTTAAGAATTCAACGACCTCCTTAAGCTCTTCCTTTTCCTCATCAGCACCCGCAACATCGGCAAAAAGAACCTTCTTCTTATCAGCCGTCGCCATCTTGACTCGAGCCTTTCCGAAGCTGTTTATCTTTCCGCCGCCCTTGCCTGCCATCGAATTCATCACGAATATCCAGAAAACGATACCCATGATTATGAGGATCGCATAAGGCAGAAGCGATATCCACCACGAATAATTTTTTGCGGGCTTATAATCATATTCGGTTAGGATGCCCGCAGCCTTCTGTTCGAGTATCAGCTCGCGAAGGTCATTATAAAAAATAGTGATATTGCTGAGCTGATAGCTCGCCATTGTATCATCGGCAAGAGTAAGCGTTATCTGATTCTTATCGCTCACCTCAAATGCCTTTACCTGTTCCTTTTGGAAATATTCCACAACCTGACTGTAATCATCAAGCTTTTCAATCTTTGCTTCAGTTGTTTTGAAGATCTGCGTTACAGCCAGAATGATGATTCCTATCAAAACAAGATAAAACAAAATGACCTTAAAATTGCTTTTCATCAATGCTCCTTATACCTTTGCAGTAATTTTTATTTTTCCTCGTAAACTTCCTTTTTGAGAACACCGACAAAAGGAAGCGCACGGTACATTTCATCATAATCAAGACCAAAGCCCACAACGAATTTATCGGGAACGACCCTTCCGCAATAATCGGGCTCAAAAACGACCTCTCTGCGGGAAGGCTTATCAAGGAGAGTGCATGTCCTTACACTGTGTGCGCCCTTCATGCGCAGATATTCGGTAAGATGCGAAAGGGTTCTTCCGCTGTCGATTATGTCCTCAACTATGATTATATCAATAGAGTGCATATCCTTTCTCTGAAGATCAAGATGGATATTGATATTTCCCGTTGTTGCAGTTCCCGCGCCATAGGATGAGACCTTCATAAAGTCTATCTCAACAGGCAGCTCTATCCTCTTCATAAGCTCACCCATGAAAACAACAGAGCCCTTAAGTATGCAAAGAAGGAGCAGCTTTTTATCGGAATTTTTATAATCCTCGCTTATCCTTGCGGCGATATCGCGGCATATCTCGCCTATCTCCTCTTCACTTATCAGAATTTCTTCAATGTCTTTATTCATAAGATCACCGACCTTTCTTTATTTATCGTTCTTGCTCAAAACAGTCAGCTTTATTCGGGCAATACTGTTTCTATCATTATTTTTTATTTTTACTCCGTCCCTTATGGCAATTTCGGGGATGAAAACTATTCCCTCACCGTCGCACACAATAGGATATGAAGCTCTCGTGCAAAGCCTCAGCTTCTTTTCCGAAAAAAGCTTACGGACATCCTTTGACATTCCGCCGGAGCGTATTTTATCGCCGCTTTTTCGGCATCGCACGGAAAGATTATCATTTATTTTATCAGATTCAAGATAAACTTGTGTAAATAACTTGTAAATATTTTCCTTTTCTTTCTGAATTTGCAGTGTTGAATGTGACGGCTCGGTGGAAACAGCTTTTTCAAGGAGCAAAATATAATCTCCGAAAATGTTTTCTCCCTCGGAAAGCATAATTTCATCGGGAAGAGACGCCTTTTTTTCGCCTCTTTCACATTCATCCCCAAAAAGCAGTCTGCCATCCTCTATAAAAGCGCGTTTTTTTCCCGGAAGAGAAAGAGAAGAATGTTCTCTGCCCTTTATAACAAGCTTATAGAGCGCATCAAGATGAGCTCCCTCAAGCATTGAATCGCCGTTCTCACCGTAAAGGCAGGACACCGCGCGGCAAAAAATGCTTTTTTCAAGCAAGGCAAGCTCGCTTATTTTATTGGCTTCTGCTTTTTTAAGATACTCCTCAGATACAGTGTCAAGATAATTTTGATCATCTCTCAAGCTCTCGCAGTTGCGGACAGATGCACCCGCAGCATCGGGATTTATTGCCCGAAGAACAGGCAAAACCGATGCTCTGATGCTGTTTCTCGCATAGATCTGCTCGGAATTTGTGCTGTCATATACATATTCTATGCCGTTCTCTGCACAAATATCATGTACCTGCTCCTTGGTAAGCGGAAGAATGGGTCTTATAACGCATCTGCCAACCCCAAGATCTCTCACGGGCGGAATTCCGCAAAGTCCCCGAAGTCCCGTACCTCTTGCAAGCCTGAAAAGAATTGTTTCCAGATTATCATCCGCATTATGAGCAGTTGCAAGAATGGGGATATCATTTTTTTCCATTATCTCGGCAAAGAAATCATATCGCACATCCCTTGCGGCACTCTCAATGCTCTTTCCCTTCTCCTTTGCAATGGCGGGAACATCTGCATCAAGTATAAACAGCTCTATTCCCATTTTTTCGCAGACACGGGCACAAAAATCCCTGTCTCTTATGGCTTCCTCGCCGCGTATTCCGTGATTCACATGAGCGGCAAAGAGTGAAAATTCATTTTCGCTGCACCAATCATGGAGAGCATAAAGCAAAAGCGAAGAATCAGCCCCGCCCGAAAAGGCAACGAGTATCTTTTTCTCAAGATTTCGGCTTTCACCGAAAAATGAAAGGAGCATCTCGCTCGGCGAAGCAAATCCGCCGAGCGGCATTTTTTTAAGCACCGGGAGCTCCGTCCTGTGCAATAGAACGGAACTTGGTATATTTTCCTATCCAACCGACCTTAACGGTATTGGTCGAGCCGTGTCTGTTTTTGGCAACGATGACCTCGGCGGTGTTTGCCTCCGGAGGCGGCTCGCCGTTATTCTCATCATCCTTTTGATAATATTCGCTTCTGTAAAGGAAGAGAACCGCATCCGCATCCTGCTCAATAGATCCCGAATCTCGAAGGTCACTGAGCATCGGTCTCTTATCACTGTTCTTTTCCGCCGCACGGTTAAGCTGCGCACAGCAAAGCACCGGAACATTAAGCTCCTTTGCCATAAGCTTTATTGAACGGGATATCTCCGAGACCTCCTGAGCGCGATTGTCGCTCTTTCTGTCACTCTGCATAAGCTGCAGATAGTCGATAACAACAAGTCCAAGATTATCAACTCTGCGAAGCTTGGACTTCATACCCATAACGGTGATACCCGCGGTATCGTCAATAAGAATATTACATTTAGACAGCCATTCGGAGGTATGCGCCAGAGCATCCCAATCCTCGGGGGCAAGCTCGCCTGTACGGAGCTTATGAGAATCTATCATAGCCTCACTTGAAACAACTCTCGTTACAAGCTGCTCGGCAGACATTTCAAGAGAGAATATACAAACAGCCTTCCCCGTTGCTCTCGCAACATTTGTTCCAACATTCAGAACAAATGAGGTTTTACCCATACCGGGTCTCGCACCCACGATGATAAGGTCGCTCTTTCCCATACCCGCAAGAACGCCGTCAAGTCCCGCAAATCCTGTTGCAACGCCCTGTGTGGCTTCCTTATTGGTATTAAGCTCATGCAGATGGTCATAGACCTGCATAAGAGCATCTCTTATGTGTGTAAAGCTTTTGGTTTCCTTTTTCTGCGCTATATCGAAGATGGATTTTTCCGCGTTTTCAAGAATATTGTCAACGCTGTCCTGCTCGCTATAAGCCTTATCGGAAATATCTCCGCTGACCTCAATAAGCTTACGCAGAACGCTCTTATCCTTAACTATCTTTGCATAGTCCTTTATATTCAGCGCGCTTGGAACCACCTCGCCGAGAGTTCTGATATAGTCCTCTCCGCCGCTTTTGTCATATACACCGATCTGAACAAGCTGGTCTATAAGGGTTACGATGTCGATAACACCGTTTTCCCTATAAAGGCACAGCATTGCATCAAATATTTTTGAATGCTCCGAGATATAAAAATCCTCGGGAGCGATCTCACCCGCAATCTGGTTAAGACATTCGGGGTCTATAAGCACCGAGCCGAGAAGCGACTGCTCCGCGATCATCGAAAATGGCTGTTTTCGGATCATTTCTTCATTCATGATTTCAAATCCTTATGTTTTATTATGTCCGTCTTTCTCAAAAATAATAATTGAAATGACGCAAATAATTATTTTTCGGTAATTACAACATTGATCTTTCCGATGATCTCCGTATAGAGCTTCACCTCAACGGTATATGAGCCGAAAGCCTTCAGAGGATCGGGAAGAGATATCTTTCTCTTGTCGATGGTGAGTCCGTGATTCTTTTCAAGCGACTCTGCAATGTCCTTTGATGTAACAGAGCCGTAAAGGCGTCCGTCGCCACCTGCAGACATTGTGAATTTAACGAGAATACCCTCAAGCTTTGCGGCAATATCTCTTGCCTCTGCCTTTTCAACCTCGATCTTATGCTTAGCGGATGCTTCTCTGTTCTTAAGCTCGTTTATCGCCTTGTTATCTGCGGGAATTGCAAGTCCTCTTGCAATAAGGAAGTTTCTGCCGTATCCGTCCGAAACCTCGATCATCTGTCCCTTTTTTCCTTGAGCCTTAACGTCCTGTGTAAGAATAACCTTCATTGTTTTACCTTTCTCCCCATGGTATTTTGCGTTTCCTCCCGGGGAAAGGAGGATTATATTGAATTGATGAATAGTAAATAATTTTATTGCCCGATGGTGGGTGAATTATCAAAGCCCTGTTCTCTGTCGATATTTTCCTTCATGAATTTTTCAACATTTTCGAGAACTATGTCCTCAAATTCGCGCATGGTAAGCTCTTCGCTTCTTCCGCCGGCATTGTTAAAATTACCTCCACCGACGCCCGCAAGAAGTGCCGCGCAATTCACCTTATTGTTACCCGAGCGTGCGCTGGCATTTATTCTCGTTCCGCTTCCCGCAATGACGATAGAGGCCATAATGCCCTCCATATTCATAAGTCGGTCTGCAACTCTGCCGATAACGATCTTTGTTTTTGCCTCGTCCGAAAGGCCCTCGCCGCGGCAAAGAGCAATTCTTCCGTTGCTTATAAGACGCATACTTGAGCCGATGGAGTATTCTGCCGCAAATGTTTCATAATCCACATCGAATAATTTTTTTGCTCTTTCTGCCTTTGCACTTGAACGGCTGAGGTATTCTGCCGCCGCATAGGTCTTGCTGCTGGCATATTGGGTGAAATTCTTGGTATCAAGCATGATTCCCGAAAGAAGCGCGGTGGCTTCCTCTCCGAGCAGCTTTGAGTGGTGAAGTGATATCTCAAGAACTCCCGAAACTATCTCGGATGCCGAGGAGCAGGAGGTATCGATATAGGCAAAATCACTCTCGGCTGTTATGTCATTTTTCTCATGGTGGTCGATAATAACTATCTTTCCGCCTGTTTTTTCGCGAAGTGCTCTGTAAAGATTGGGGCTTTCCATATTCCGAGTGCAGTTCACATCGGTTATAATAAGAAGCGTATCGCTTCTCACAAGCCGCATTGCCTCTGCCTCGCAGATAAATCTGCCCTCATATTCCTCTTTTTCTCTTATATCCTCGGTGATCCTTATAAAATTCTCATCATCGGGATCATTTATAACGATATGCCAATCATCCCTTATATCCGATACCAATCTTGCGATTCCGATACCGCTTCCGATGCTGTCATAGTCGGGACGGCTGTGACCCATAATAAGGACTCCTCCGCTCTCGCTTATAAAACGGCGCAGAGTATTACCTATCCTTCTGTATTCGCCCGTTCCGCCGCTTACCGCCTTTCTTCTGTCCCGTCCGTAGTAGGTTATCTCACCCGCGGTATTGATAACAGCCTTATTTCCGCTCTTTCTCTGCTCAAATGCGATATCCGCATTTCTCATTCGCTCGGAAAGGTTGTTTCCCGTAGCGGAAAAGCCCATAGAAACGGTAAGCTCGTCCTCTTTTGTTGAAACAGCCTCACGAATGGTATCGAGAATGGGGAATTTATCTCTTATGCAGCGTCCGAGAGAGCTTAGCGGCATCATAATGATGAATTTTCTTGTTTCAGGCTCAAATATGGAGCCGTCAAGATGAAGCACCCAGTCGCTCAGCAGCTCTCTGACCTTATCGGAGGCATCCTTTTCGGAAATTCCCGACGAATTTGAGAAGGCCTTGAGGTCATCGATCTCGACTCTACCCATAACTATCGTCTCATTTTCAAGTCTTCTTGCCACAGAGATAAGCTGCTTCTTTTCCTCTGTGATATCAATGAGAGTTGTAAGATAATATACGCCCTTTGTGGGGTCTGCGGTCTTTTTCAGATCACCAATAAGAGTTTCGGTGCTCTGAATTATGATATATCTGATACCGTCCTCATCATCCGCTGTCTTATACTGAAGCTCAACCCTTTCATTTACCGAGCGCGCGATGACCTCGGGTGAAACAAAGGGCATAACCTCAGAAACAGAGGGCATAAACCCATGTGCCTTCTTCTCAAAAAGCTCGTGCGCCGCATGATTATGCTTGACGATTATTCCATTTTCGTTGGTAATGATATAGGGAAACACCATATTATCAAGCATCCTGTCAAAGCGATGAAGGATAAGCTCGCGTCTTGTGGCAGTTCTGCCGAGAATGGCAAGCAGTGTTACCACCGTAAAAACAGCAAAAGCATACAAAACGGTGGCAAAAACAAGCAGAGAAAATCCTCCGATCTCGGTAAATGCGCTAACAAGCCATACAAGGGAGAGTATCAGAGCACCAATGCCCGTGCAAAGGAAAAATGCAAGCGGATAGTTGAAATAGGTATTCCTTTTTCCGACAATTCTTTTTTCCCTATCGGGAGCCTTATTTTCATTATTGTTCACGGGAGATCACCTCCTTGAATTTTTTAAATTTTTATTTTTGTGACTTCTTTTTGCTTTTCGAAACAGCTTCCTTTATTGTAGAGACCGTTCCGAAAATCGCAAGAAGCAATATTCCGACACCGGGAAGTATAAAAATGAGAGGAATAGAAATGACAAGCGGGAAACAACCCACCTTAACCGCATTTCCCTCTCTTCTGGGGAGACAGCTCATAAGTCCCACCACAGCCATAGGCGGCATAAGGATCATATACAGATTATCAAGCACCGCAAGAGCTGGACTGTCCGCAAGAAATGCAGAAAGCAGATATGATATACCAAACACCGCAGCGGTCACAGCACTGACCTTGAATTCTCTGTCATGAGGCTCTGTTTTATGATAAAGATCATAAATTTTAAGCAGTGCAAGAAGAGACAAGCTCGTAAAGAATGCCGCTATCGAAAAATAAAGCACAATGGTTGCGGGAAGCAGATTTATTATCCCGTTTGCAAGTGAAACGGGGTCAATGGAGGAAACATCGGTCTGGGGAAAATTCTCCTTTATCATGAGAAGCTGAGCATCAAAATACTCGCGCATTCCCTCACGGAGCTGATCCACAAGCGAAAGAAGAGCCTCACCGCTGATTACTCCGCCCGCAAGATAAACACAGCCGACAAAAATTACGAGAACGAATATTCCCCCGCCCAAAGCAGAAGAAAGAATCGCGCCTGTTCTATTCATTCCCTTCTCCATTGCAAGAGCAAGGAAAAGTCCGAGGACAAAAGGAAGAAGCGAGAAAAGCGCGCCCAAAAGGAAGGCAATTCTGAATCCTCCGCTGCTCAAAATGAAATATGAAAGAACAGAGGCAAATGAAAGGATAGGCGGAAGCGGTGCAAGCCTCGGTGCCTCAAGCACCAGAAGCGCAGATATACCGCCGATTATAAAGCACAGGAAAAATCCCAGAAGCGCAGCAGATGAAAGCAAATTAAAGTCATTTGCCGTTATGCCGACCAAAAGGCAATATCCGCAAAGTGCCATGAGAACAGCCGAAGCAATGGTCAAAAAAGCCTTTGCGCCCTTTGAGAGCGTGTCGGGATGAATGGGCAGCTCAAAATCGCCCTTGTTATCTTGAAAATTACCGAAATTCAATTCAAACCTCCAATTGAGGATAATACTCCATATTATCTTATCGTATTATTATACCACATATAAGAGAATTTGTCAAACAATTATAAAAAATATTTCTGAATTATGCCAAGAAAAATGTTATAAATCATAACATATATATTCATCCGAAATTTGGTTGAAATAAATGTGATGTGATTTGTTATGAAAGAAAAATTGATTCTCGAAAAGAAATTCAAGGGTGAGGACGGGCACAAAACTTTTTCAATAAGGATCAAAGAAGAAACCGTTGAACAGCTTGATATTCTTGCTGCCAAAACCAATCGTTCAAGAAATGAGCTGATAAATATTCTACACGACTATGCAATCGCAAATTGCGAGGTTAAATAACCTTCCAAATTAGCCTTTCCATAACACTTTTTTCTTAAATATGCCTTTAATTGATACAAAAGGTATTGACAATTTGTTCTGTGAGTGTTATAATATATACACTAATACTTTTTGGAGGTCTATTATGGAACATATCAAGACTCTTGAAACTCGCAATCTCTGCGACAGTGCAAAGAACGGTGGCTGCGGCGAATGCCAGACATCCTGCCAGTCTGCTTGCAAGACAAGCTGCGGTATTGCTAACCAGCAGTGTGAAAATAAGTAAGCACTAATGCAAAATGCCGCCCATGGGCGGCATTTTTAGTATGTTGATATAAAGGAGTAATCATGGTACATCAGTACAAACTCGGCGGCTATAATATCGTTCTTGATATCTGCTCAGGCTCTGTCCATGCAGTTGATGAGGTCGCCTACGATATAATCGAAATATTCGAGAAAAAGGAAAAAAACGAAGTCATTTCCGAAATCTCAAAAAAATATGCGGACAGAAGCGATATAACCGCAACTGACATTGAGGAATGTTATGAACAGGTCGAGGAGCTAAAAAACAAAGGCAAGCTCTTTACTCCTGACACATTTGAAAATATGGCGGGACATCTCAAGGCAAAGACCTCGGGCGTGATAAAGGCGCTCTGTCTCCATATCGCTCACACCTGCAATCTTAACTGCTCATATTGCTTTGCAAGCCAGGGAAAATACCATGGAGACAGAGCGGTCATGTCCTTTGAGGTGGGCAAGCGCGCCCTTGATTTTCTCATTGAAAATTCGGGAAGCCGCCGCAATCTTGAGGTTGACTTCTTCGGCGGTGAGCCACTTATGAATTTTGATGTTGTAAAGCAGCTTGTTGCATATGCACGCAGCATCGAAAAGGAAAAGGGCAAAAATTTCCGCTTTACACTTACAACAAACGGCGTTCTTGTTGACGATGACGTTATCGAATTTGCAAACAAGGAATGTAGCAACGTAGTCCTCAGCCTTGACGGCAGAAAAGAGATCCACGACCGCTTCAGAGTTGATTATTCGGGCAAGGGAAGCTGGGAAAATATCGTTCCCAAATTTCAAAAATTCGTAGAAGAGCGCGGCGGCAAAAATTACTATATGCGCGGAACATTTACCCATGCAAACCCCGATTTTCTTGAGGATATCAAGGTGATGCTCGACCTTGGATTCAATGAACTTAGCATGGAGCCTGTTGTCTGCGCCCCGGGTGACCCCTCCGAGCTTACAGATGCCGATCTCCCCATCGTTATGGATCAGTATGAAAAGCTCGCAGAGCTTATGATAGAGCGCGACAAGGAAGGCAAGCCCTTTACATTCTATCACTATATGATAGACCTTACGGGCGGCCCGTGCATTTATAAGAGAATTTCCGGCTGCGGCTCGGGAACCGAATATATGGCTGTTACTCCTTGGGGTGATCTTTATCCCTGCCATCAGTTTGTGGGCGAGGAGGAATTCAAGCTCGGTGACATCTGGAGCGGCGTTACAAACAAGGAAAAGCAGTGTGAATTTGGCGATTGCAATGTTTATACCCGTCCCGATTGCCATGATTGCTGGGCAAAGCTCTATTGCTCGGGCGGATGCGCCGCAAATGCTTATCATTCCACAGGCTCTGTCAGCGGTGTTTACGAATACGGCTGCAAGCTCTTCAGAAAGAGAATGGAATGTGCCATTATGGTCGCCATCGACCGTGCATTCAGAGGGCAAAGCTGATATATGAGAACGCCTATATGCGATTTTGTTCGCAAATATGCAGATGAAAACAAAACAAGACTTCATATGCCGGGGCATAAGGGGACTTCCCTTCTCGGCTTTGAAAAATATGACATAACCGAGATTTCGGGAGCGGACAGTCTTTTTGAAGCAGACGGAATAATTGCCGAAAGCGAAAAAAATGCCTCCTCCATCTTCGGATGTGATACATATTATTCAACAGAGGGCTCTTCTCATTGCATAAGGGCAATGCTATATCTTGCAATGCTCCATGCAAAGGAAAAAGGGCAAGCTCTTCATGTGGCTTTGCCAAGAAATGTGCATAAAGCCTTTCTCAGCGCCGCCGCAATGCTTGATTTTGATATCACTTGGCTTCTACCGAAGGAAAGCACATCATATCTTTCCTGCTCGGTCTCAGATGTTGGGCTTGAAGAGCTCCTTTCGGATAAAGAAAAAGGAATAAATGCTGTGTATCTCACCACTCCCGACTACCTTGGAAGCATAATAGGCATCAAAAAAATCGCCGATATTTGCCATAAATACGGTGCGCTTCTCATAGTCGATAATGCCCACGGAGCGTATCTGAAATTTTTGCCCACCTCCCTCCATCCTATGGACATGGGAGCGGATATTTGCTGTGATTCTGCGCATAAGACCTTACCCGTGCTGACAGGCGGGGCATATCTGCACATCTCCGAGAGGGTTTCATCCGTTTTGGGCAAAAATGCAAAAAATGCCCTTGCTGCATTCGGGTCAAGCAGTCCTTCCTATCTTATTTTGCAGTCCCTTGACTATGCAAATAAGTATCTTTCGGAGGATTATTCCAAAAAATTGGCTGATTTTTGCGACTTGCTTGACGAAAAAAAGGCTATTCTTTCGGAAAACGGCTATGAATTTTACGGTGATGAGCCATTGAAGCTTACTATAAAAGCCAAGGAATACGGATATCTCGGCACAGAAATTGCAGAAATCCTCGAAAAAAGAGACATTTTTTGCGAATTTTCAGATCCCGACTATCTCGTGCTTATGCTAACTCCCGAAAATACTCTAAATGACCTTGACAAAATGACGGAAGCGCTTCTTTCAATTCAAAAAAAGGATAAAATCGAAAATACCCCTCCGCCATTTGTTCTGCCAAAAAAGGCACTCTCGATAAGGGACGCATATTTTTCACCCTCGGAGGAAATTTCCTTTTCGGAAAGCATCGGAAAAATACTCTCATCTCCAAGCGTTGGATGCCCTCCTGCAGTTCCGATAATCATGTGCGGTGAGATCATCGACGAAAATGCCATAAAATGCTTTGAATATTACAGTATCGAGAAAGTAACGGTAATCAAATAAAAAACATACGGAGCTGATTTTCACATCTTGGCTCCGTATGTTTTTATAAAATAGGAAATTAGCGAACAAACGAAGGCGTGACCCGTAGGGGCGATCATCGATCGCCCGCCACACAAAGGGGACAAATTGTCGTTGTTTTTAACCGTTTGTTTTTCGGGCGATCGATGATCGCCCCTACAAACACGCGGCAAAACACACCGACAAATTCCCGTTTGACACATCAACCTTTCCACAAAATCCTTGACACAAAGCAGGAAAAGAACACGCAAAATATCATCACCGCAAAGGCGCACGGAAAGGCATATTTTGTCTTTGTGACTCCTACAGAAGAAAAATATACGCCTAAAATATACACTATAGTATCCGAGCTGCCCATGACCACAGCTGCGCAAAAGGAAGGAAAGCTGTCGGCTCCCGCGCTCTCCATAAGAGACGAAAAAGACGCCATTGATGCGCTTCCCGAAAAAGGTCTTGTTATGAGCAGCGTCAAAAGCTCGGACGGAATACCGCACCGCGCCGTTATCGGCTCAATAAGCGCCTCTAAAGCATCAAGCACCCCCGATGCCGACAGCATCCTGACCCCAACGATTATTGCAACAAGTGACGGAATAAGTCCAAAGGACACCGAAATTCCTTCTTTTGCTCCGTTTTTAAAGGACTCAAACCCGACCTTTTTCCCGAAAAGCAAAAAAGCTGCCACAATACCAACAACCATCGGCACTGAAAAT
Organism: Eubacteriales bacterium; assembly: GCA_045648605.1. Lineage (GTDB taxonomy): Bacteria > Bacillota > Clostridia > Oscillospirales > CAG-272 > SIG710. The sequence goes on from JAZROG010000034.1 coordinate 38,406, forward strand.
GCCGCTATTTTTTCTATTATTAGCATAAGGTCTATCTACGCACCATCCCACAAGCGCGGCATAGAAAAAGAGCAAGAAATGCACAACTCAAGGAACAGATCCATATGGGAAGCACCACCGAAAAAGGATCGCTTGCTCCGGCAATGCGGCGAAGTCCTATTATTGTGGTGGGCAAAAGATTGGCAGATGCTGTATTCAGCACAGCAAGGGTTATCATGTCATTTGAAGCCGTATTTGGGTCTCCACCTCGCCTTATGCTGTCGTTATGCAGCTTTTTAATTGCCGAAAGCGCAAGGGGAGTTGCCGCATTGCCTATTCCAAGAAGATTTGCGCCGATGCAGGCAGAAATTTCTTCACTGCCCTCTCCGCTCCTATACGAGTCAGGAAAAAATAAGCGAATTATGGGCGAGATGATTTTTGATAGTAATTTTATAGCTCCCGCATCCCGAAGCACCTGCATTATTCCACACCAAAGACACATTATTCCAAGAAGTGATACCGTAAGAGAGATCGCTGCCTCCGCCCCCTCAAAAACCGCTCCGCCTATTTCCGTCATCCTTCCCGAATATGCTCCATAAGATATTGAAATAATACACATCCCGCCAAAAACTCTTCCTATCATACAGCCGCGCTCTCCTTTCGACATTATTTGACACAATATATCGTGGTATAAATACTTTTTTCTATCAAAATATCGATTTTTTTATGAAATGCTATTGACAAATAAAAATGGATGATGTATAATAAATATACCAAAATATGTAAGTTTTTGGAATAATTTGTAAAAAGGAGTGACAAGCATGAAATCAACAGGAATCGTCAGAAAAGTAGATGAGCTGGGAAGAATAGTTCTGCCCATGGAGATCAGAAAGCTGATGGATATCAATATTAAAGACTCCATCGAGATCTACACAGATGAAGATAAGATCATTTTGGCTAAATACCATCCGGCTTGTATTTTCTGCGGTGATGCAGAGGACGTGATCTATTTTGGCGGCAAGAGAGTTTGCCGCTCATGTATAGCAAAGCTTAAGGATCAGTTCTGATCTCACATTTATACTATTCTGAATATTTTAGAAATATTACAAAAGAAGCTGAGCGTGTCGAGACTTTCTCGACACGCTGAAAAGAGGCTGTATCAGCCTCTTTTTTTAGTTTCGTTTTTTTCTCTTATTTTCGCGAGAGCTACATAAATTCCGCAGAGCACAATGACCGTTCCGCAAAGAATAGCAAGCATCGCACCTTCGCTTACAGGATCGTCAAAAAAGCAAATCGTGCAGTCCATATCCCTCATCATTTCCACTATCATCTCATGGGGAATTCCACTATTTTCAAGCTCCGCAAATGCACCGCGCATGGTATGTGTGCGAGTAAGAGCTGTTCCGTATGTTCCCGGGAAAAAGGTGAGAACAGTCTGCAAAAAGTCACCGAACTGTGACATGGGCATATACGCTCCGCAGATAAAACCGTAAACAGAGCTTATCACCGACCCAACTGCAGATATCTGCCCCTGAGACGAGAGAAACAGATTGATTATAGAAGATAGCGCCGTTCCGAACATGGCAAGGAGAAATACATCAAGAATCAGAAGAGCAACATCAGATGCACTCAAGTACCATCCGGAAAAAGCAAGGTAGATAAGACCTATCACAGCGGTGATAAAGCATATTATCAGGGTTGAAGCAAGAGAAGAAATATAATACGAAATCGAAAGCACCGAGCTTTTCACGGGAGAAACATTAAAATCTCCACGCACGCCCAAGGCTTTGTCCTGAACAGAGAGGAAATTCGAGCAAAAAGCAACCGTAACACAGCTTACAGCAAGAAGAGACGAAACAAGCTGACCGCCAACAAGACCGTCAATTATCTTCTCGGAAATCCCAAGGCTTTCGGGAATAAATGATACAAATGCGTCCCGATAAACATTGCGAAGAAAGGTCGCATAAAGCACGAGAAGTATCATCGGTGTTGCAAGAGAGGTGAAAAACAGTCCCTTATCCTTAAAAAATAACTTAATATTTCTGCTCGTAAGTGCAAAAAAGGTGTTCATCATTTCTCCTCCCTTCTTCTGCCCGTAACAGCAAGGAAAACATCGTCCATTTTTCCCTTTGTCACCTCAAAATCCTTTATCAGATCCGGATTATTTCTTATCAGCTCTGCGGCAGCAAAGGAATTTGGAATATTAAGCCTGAAGGCATCTCCCACCGCTTCATATGAATAACCAAAGGACTTTATCTGCTCCTCGCTTGCGCCGTAAACTGTCATAAAATCCCCGGCATATTGATTTTTAAGCTCATTTGGTGAACCCGATGCTACGATGCTTCCGCGCTCGATAATGACCACATTGTCTGCTTCTGCCGCCTCTTCCATATAATGTGTTGTGAGAAAAACAGTCATGTTTTCCTCGCGGCGAAGCATCGCAACGATCTCCCAAACATTTTTCCTTGTCTGTGGGTCAAGACCGGTTGTAGGCTCATCAAGGATCAGCAAACGTGGCTTATGAAGAAGCGCACGGGCAATATCTACCCTTCGTCTTTGACCGCCCGAAAGCTTTTTTACAGGGCGATTCATTATCTCGCAAAGGTCAAAAAGCGAAGAAAGCTCCTTAAGCCTTTCCTCAAAATCCCTTCCGCAAATTCCGTAAAGTGCCGCACGGGAGCACAGATTCTCCCTTACGGTAAGTGCCCTGTCAAGAACAGAATTCTGAAAGACCACACCGATAAGGCTCTTGATTTTATCCCCATCCTTATCAATATCAAAGCCGCCGACCCTCACTTCTCCGCCATCACGCGCAAGCACGCCGCAAATTATCGAAATAGCAGTACTCTTTCCTGCCCCGTTTACACCGAGGAAGGAAAAAAGCTCACCCTCCTTTACGGAGAAGCTCACATCCTTTACAGCCTCAACATCTCCAAAGCTCTTTTTCAGAGAGTTAATTTCTATTATGTTCATAGCTTACCTCCCATTGTTGATATCAAAATGATATCACAAACATCTCGCATTGTCAATCAGCAAAAACAATTATTTACATTTTGTTAACACAGCCTGAAATCCTTTTAAAAACAAGCTCGGCAGTTTTTTTGATGTGTCCGGGCAAGGGTATCTCCTCTCCATTCCGCACTATTTTACCTGCCAAAACCTCCTCGCGACTCACAAAATAAAATTCCTTGCTCTCGCCCGAAAGCGGAGATAGCGGCGTGGCTTCATCAAAATCCTCAGGAAAAAGTGCTATATAAACAAAATCCAGATTCTGAACAGGGTCTTTTACGTTTTCGTGCAGTAAAAATGCGGGACTCGGAAGAAAAAATCCGTTTATCTCTTCAATTTTCTTGCCGTTTTCATCCGCGAGATATGCTTTTATCCCCGATTCCTCGTAAATTTCACGCAAAACCGCCTCGTGTGGCAGCTCATGCGGCTGAATATGACCTCCGAGGGGATAAAGCTGACCGAATTTTTTATGCTTGTGAAGCAATATTTTTTGAGTCTTTTCATCATATAAATAGGCAGTTGCCGTCATAGTTCTGTTATAAATCATAATAACCTCTCTTTCCTTCAGGTAATATTAACACATTCCGTCACTTTTGTCAACAAAAAGTGAATATTTTTATATTTAAAAATCCATTCCAATAGGATATAATAGAAAAAAACGGAGGTACAAAAATATGCTTAAAGGAATACCGAAAATAATTTTCCCGAGCTTTTAAAGGTTCTTTGCGAGATGGGACACGGAGACAGAATAGTTATTGCAGACGAAAATTTTCCCTCAGAGTCAATGGGAAAGGATGCAATCGTTATAAGATGCGACGGCCACGGAGTGCCCGAGCTTCTAAAAGCCATTCTTGAGCTTTTCCCTCTTGATACTTATGTTGAAAAGCCTGTAAAGCTTATGGAGGTCGTAAAGGGCGACAAGGTCGAAACACCTATCTGGGATGTCTATAAGAGCATCATCGCAAAGCAGGACGCAAGAGGAGCGGATGCGGTTGGAAACATCGAAAGATTTGCCTTCTATGAGGAAGCGAAGAAGGCATATGCCATCATTGCCACAGGCGAAAGCGCACTTTATGCCAACATAATGCTCCAAAAGGGCGTTGTTTGATTTTAAATAGGGATAGTTTCCCCGCACCGATTATATAACAAAAGACAAGGCGATTTGCCTTGTCTTTTGTTATATTCAAAATCTTAAAGCAGCTTAATTCCGCGCTTTTCACATTCAAGAACAACATCCTTTGGCCAGAAGGAGGACTGCACCTCTCCGATATGCGCCTTGCGGAGGAAAAACATACAAATTCTCGACTGTCCAATACCGCCACCGATGGTATAAGGAAGCTCGCCCGCAAGAAGCGCCTTGTGGAAAGGAAGCGACTTTCTTTCCTCGCATCCACGCTCCTTAAGCTGTCTTTGGAGCGCCTCCTCGTCAACTCTTATACCCATTGAGGAAAGCTCAAGTGCGATATCAATAACAGGATAATAAACTATCAGATCTCCGTTAAGTGACCAATCATCATAGTCGGGTGCTCTGCCGTCATGTGCGCTTCCCGAGCGGAGCTTTCCGCCTATCTGCATAAGGAAGATCGCGCCGTACTCCCTTGAAGCGGCATATTCCCTCTCCTTTGGTGTAAGGTCGGGATACTTATCCTCAAGCTCCTGTGTTGTGATAAAGGTTATATCCTCGGGCAGGAAGCTTTCGATGAAATTATAGTCATCAACGATATAATTTTCCGTGTGACGGATAGCGGCATAGATATTTGTAACCGCCTTTTTCAGAGTTTCAATGGTTCTCTGCTCCTTTGTGATTATCTTTTCCCAGTCCCACTGGTCAACAAAGAGCGAGTGGATATTGTCTGTCTCTTCATCACGGCGAATAGCATTCATATCGGTATAAAGGCCCTCGCCAACCTTGAAATCATATTGCTTCAGCGCCATTCTCTTCCATTTAGCAAGAGACTGAACTATCTCAAATTTTTCTCCCGAAAAAACCGAAAAATCAACGGGACGCTCAATACCGCTGAGAGTGTCGTTAAGGCCGCTTGTGGATTCCACAAAAAGGGGAGCGGAAACACGGGTCAGATTAAGTCCGATAGCAAGATCTCGCTCAAAGAAATCCTTTACCTTTTTAATTGCAAGCTCGGTCTGTCTGACCGTGAGATGAGAGGAATACCCATCCGGTATATAAAGCTTTGACATTTAAACCACCTCTAATAAAAAATACCCTATTATTTTACCTTTTTTTTCGCCTTTTGTCAATCCCCAAGTATGCTTTTTTCGTGTTTAGAGCCTACAAATCCGATTTTTTTGAAGTCCTCGGGGTTCTTTCTGATGATATAATCTATGTAAGAAGCCACCATTTTTGCGGTGAAGATATATCCCATGGGGTTAAGATGACCCATGAGGAAAAATGCTTTGGTAAATTCCGCGTCATATTCGGGACCGTACTTGCGGATATCAAGGGGCATCTCGCCCTCTCTTACATAAAATCTCTTATATCCATATTTAAATTCTCCAAATAACCGTCATTTATGGTGATTATACACCTCTTTTCGCTTTTTGTCAATATTTTGTATTGAAATAATCCGTTTTTTGTGTTAAAATAGATACCGTATTATAAAAGAAAGGAGAAAAAGCATGAAAAGACTTACTCTCGGAATTCTTGCCCATGTTGATGCCGGAAAAACAACACTTTCGGAGGCATTGCTCTTTAAATGCGGCACCATAAGAAAGGTCGGCAGAGTTGACCATAAGGATGCCTTTCTTGACACCTTTTCGCTGGAGCGCGAAAGAGGAATAACCATCTTTTCAAAGCAAGCACTGCTTAATTTTTCTCCCGAATGTCAAATGACTCTCCTTGACACCCCCGGTCATGTGGATTTTTCGGGGGAAGCGGAAAGAACGCTAAGAGTTCTCGACTATGCAATTCTCGTTATCAGCGCATCGGAGGGTATTCAGGCGCACACCTCCACCATCTGGCAGCTTCTTATGCGCTATCGGATACCAACCTTTATCTTTATAAACAAAACCGACCTTCCCTCCCCCATAAGAGAGGTCACCATGCGCGCGCTGAAGGATCGCTTTGGCGACGGCTGCATAGATTTCGGAAGCGAAAGCATGAAAGAGGAGATATCTCTTCTCTCCGAGGAGCTTCTTGATGACTATATCGAGGGAAGCTTAACAGATGAAAGGCTTGATGATGGAATAAAAGAGCTTATCGCATCCCGTCGTCTTTTCCCCTGCTTTTTCGGCTCGGCACTTAAGCTTTCAGGCGTTGATGAGCTTTTTGAAGTACTCCAAAAATACACCTTACAGAAAAAATACTCCGAAAAATTCGGAGCAAAGGTATATAAGATAACAAGAGATGAGAGCGGAAACCGCCTCACCCACATGAAGATAACAGGCGGTTCTCTTTCTGCCAAGACCGTGCTTGACCTTGGGGATGACAAGAGCGAAAAGGTCGATCAGATAAGAATATATTCAGGCTCGAAATTCACCCCCTGCGAGAGAGTAGAGGCAGGTCAGATATGCGCGGCAACAGGCTTGGAATCCACATATGGAGGTCAAGGTATCGGAATCGAAATGGAGTCCCCCGAAACGGTTCTTGAGCCTGTACTAACATACAGAATAATCCCGCCAAAGGACTGCAATGTGACCGAGCTTTATTCCTTTATCCGCCGTCTTGAAGAGGAGGACCCCGGCCTTTCCTCCATATGGAACGAAAGGCTGTGTGAGATACACGTCAAGGTAATGGGCGAGGTTCAGCTTGAGGTTTTGAAGCGTGTTATACTTGACAGATACGGAATTGATGTGGATTTTGACGAGGGTAACATCGTCTATAAAGAAACCATCGAGGGAGCTTCGTTCGGAGTTGGTCATTTTGAGCCGCTGCGTCATTATGCAGAGGTGCATCTGATGCTTGAGGGCACGGGCGAGGGCAGCGGACTCAGCTTTGACAGCCTTTGCAGTGAAAATCTTCTCGAAAAGAATTGGCAAAGGCTCATTATGTCTCATCTCGGAGAGAAGCAGCACATGGGAGTGCTTACAGGCTCCCCCATAACAGATATGAGAATCACCCTCATGGCAGGAAGAGCCCACAAAAAGCACACCGAGGGCGGAGATTTCAGACAGGCAACATACAGAGCCGTCCGCCAAGGACTTATGAGGGCAAAAAGCACACTTCTTGAGCCTTATTACGATTTCAGACTTATAGTTCCCGAGGAAAATATCGGCAGAGCCATTTCTGATATCGGACTTATGAACGGAAGCTTTTCACCTCCGGAAATTGAGAGCGAGGGATTTATGCTTCTTTGCGGATCAGCGCCCGTAAGGGAAATGAGAAGCTATGCAAAGGATGTAAGCGCTTATACAAAGGGAAAAGGTCGCCTTACCCTAAATTTCGGCGGCTATAAAAAATGTCACGATGCCGAAAATATCATATCCGAAATAGGATATGATGCGGAGCGAGATCCCGAAAACAGCGCAGATTCGGTATTTTGTGCGGCAGGTGCAGGATTCCTTGTGAAATGGGACGAGGTTGAAGAGCATATGCACATCGAGGATTTTTACAGAAAAGAGCCCGATGACTCGGATAGCGAAAATACAATTCTCGGCGGAGGCAGCATAAGCTCAAGAGGTGCGCTGTCTTATGAAGAAAATGTAATAATGGACAAGGAGCTTAAAGCCATTTTCGAGCGCACCTTCGGCCCGATAAAAAAGAGAGCCTTGCCACCCGAGAGGGTCGTTCGTGATTACAGCAAGGAAAAGCCGAAAAAGCCAAAGGCATCAAAGGCTTATCTGCCCGAATATCTCTTGGTTGACGGCTATAATATCATTTTTGCTTGGGACGAGCTGAAAAAGATTGCAGAGGATAATCTCAATCTTGCGAGAAAGCTTCTGACCGACATTCTTTGTAATTATCAAGGCTTCAAGGATTGCGGCGTCATTCTCGTTTTTGATGCGTATAAGGTGGCAGGCGGAAAAGGCTCTGTTGAAAAGCACGGCGGCATCCATGTGGTATATACAAAGGAGGCAGAAACCGCCGATGCATATATCGAGCGAGTGACCCTCGAAATGGCAAAAAAATACCGCGTGAGGGTTGCAACATCGGATAATCTTGAGCAGATGATAGTCCTTGGACACGGAGCAGAAAGGATACCCGCAAGAATATTCTATGAGGAGGTCTGTCAGGTGCGCCGTGAAATAGATGAGGAGCTTGATAAATTCAGAAAGCCCAATGCTTAATTTTTGTTGAAAATTATACTGTTTTAACGATTTTTCCGTCTGTTTTTTATCGGAAAATGTCATTGAAAATCGCATTTTTGCGTGATATAATATATAAGCGTTTTGAATTATAAGGAGATGTGGATCTTGAAAAATTTCTATCTTAAGCCAAAGTTCTTTTCAGTAATTAAAGATTATAGCGGAAAGCAATTTGTTTCCGACCTTATCGCAGGTATTATCGTTGCGATAATTGCCCTTCCCCTTTCCATTGCCTTGGCGCTCGCATCCGGTGTTGCTCCCGAAAAGGGAATCTATACCGCTGTTGCCGCAGGCTTTGTTGTGGCGCTCCTCGGTGGAAGCAGAATTCAGATCGCGGGCCCAACGGCGGCCTTTGCCACCATCGTTGCGGGCATTGTTGCCGCAAACGGACTTGACGGACTCTTTATTGCAACCGTCATTGCGGGAATTTTGCTTATACTTATGGGTATCCTCAAATTCGGAAGCCTTATCAAGTTTATTCCCTTTACCATCACAACAGGCTTCACCTCGGGTATTGCGGTTACCATCCTTATCGGGCAGATAAAGGATTTCCTCGGTCTTACATATGCAGAAGGAGTAAAACCCATCGAGGCTATCGAAAAGCTTGAAGCAAATTTTGAGGCTATCGGAACATTTTCATGGCAAGCACTTCTTGTTGGTGCGGTATGCCTTGCGATTCTCATAATTTATCCCAAGATAGAAAAGCGTATTCCTCCGTCACTTATCGCGGTTGTGGTCGGCGCACTTATGGTAAAATTCATTCCCGGTCTTGACGGTGGAGTTTTCACCATCGGCGAGCTTTATACCATTCCAAAGGGACTTCCAAGCGTTGATTTCGGCAGCTTTGATTTCAGCATGGAGAAGATAACTGCTGTTCTTCCCGGTGCATTTACCATCGCCATCCTTGCGGCAATAGAATCGCTTCTTTCATGCGTTGTTGCCGACGGAATGGTGAATTCCAAGCATAATTCCAATGCAGAGCTTGTGGCTCAGGGCGCGGCAAATATAGCCTCCGTTTTCTTTGGCGGTATTCCGGCAACGGGTGCTATTGCAAGAACAGCGGCAAATGCGAAAAACGGCGGCAGAACTCCCGTTGCGGGCATGGTTCATTCGGTTGTACTTTTGCTTGTTCTTCTTTTCCTTATGCCCCTTGCGGGACTTATACCAATGCCCACCATTGCGGCTATCCTCTTTATGGTTGCATATAACATGAGTGAGTGGAGAAAGTTTGTGGCTATTATCAAATCTGCCCCCGTAACAGATATTATCGTTATGATAGTAACCTTCATTCTTACCGTTATCTTTGACCTTGTGGTAGCAATTGCGGTTGGTCTCGGCCTGGCAGTTGTATTCTTCATCCTTAAGAAATATATTTTCAAAAATAAAGCTGTAAAGGACTAATCATGTACGAGCTTATACAGGTAAGTGAAAGCTGTTATTATATCCAAAGCCCCGCTAAGATAGGTCTTATCAAGGTGGGCGAGAGCGAGGTCGTTCTCATAGACAGCGGCAATGATAAGGATGCAGGCCGCAAGGTGAGAGCGATCCTTGATTCAAAGGGATGGAAGCTTAATGCTATTTATAACACCCATTCAAATGCCGACCACATCGGAGGCAATAAATATCTTCAGGGGCGGACAGGCTGTGAGGTCTATGCTTCGGGAATCGAGGCTGATTTCACCAATCATCCCATTCTTGAGCCCTCCTTTCTTTACGGAGGTTATCCTTCAAAGGATCTGAGACATAAGTTCCTTATGGCGCAGGAAAGTGATGCAAAGCCCTTGAGTGAGGCGGTTATGCCAAAGGGCATGGAAATGATCCCCCTGCCGGGACATTTCTTTGATATGGTTGGCTTTAAATATGAAAATGTCGTTTACCTTGCTGACTGTCTTTCAAGCAAAGAGACCCTTGATAAATACGGAATCGGATTTATCTATGATGTTAAGGCTTATCTTTGTACCCTTGAGGCGGTAAAGCAAATGGAGGCGGAATATTTTGTTCCCTCCCATGCCGATGCCTGCACCGATATTCGTCCCCTTGCTCAGTATAATATTGATAAGGTTAATGAAATAGCGGACAGAATAACAGATATTTGCAATGAGTCCCTTAATTTTGAAAGGATACTTCAAAAGCTTTTTGAGGTCTACAATTTGAAAATGACCTTTGAGCAGTATTGCTTGGTAGGCTCAACGGTACGCTCATATCTTACCTATTTAAAGGATAATGGCGAGCTTGAATTTATATTTGAAAATAATATGATGTTATGGCACAAGGCTATTTCTTAAGCTACTAAAAACAGGTTGCATTTTGCAACCTGTTTTGTATTTTATTCTACTGCCGCTTTTTTGGAGGTTATTTTTCTTATTCTTTCGGTGTTGAATTTAGGCTTGCGGTCATAGGTGTAAAGTCCGTTTACCTCGGTCTCTATATCATAAAGCTGGGTGTAGCAGAAGGCAGAGATCCCTCTGTTATCAAGAAGGGCATGGGTGAGCTTTTCATAGCGCTCATAAAATTCCTCCTCGGTTTTGGGAGCGTTTCCGTAACCCCAGTCGTTGCCTGTGCGTTCTTCGCTGTCAACTATCCAGGAAGCGCCGCCGTATTCCGAGAGGAAGCAGAGCTTGTTTGATTTTTCCCAAACAGGCTTCTTATAGAGGGTTTCATGGATATATTCGCATTCCTTGCCCTCATGAAGGGGAGCATAACGCTCCTTGAAGGAAACGGGATCCTGATTATAGTCATGGCAATCAAGCATATCATAGCAGCCCTCAACATGATGGAAGCCGGATACACCGATGAAAAGGCGGGTGGGGTCATATGCCTTTGTGGTTTCGTAAAGGTGGCGAATCAGTTCCACATCTACGTTATGACCTGTTTCGTTCATAGGGCACCAGCCTATTATTGCAGGG
>JAZROG010000035.1:0-2210 GCA_045648605.1 Eubacteriales bacterium
GCCGTTCTGGGAACCAAGGAGTTGAGGAGCTCAGTTGTCTTCCTAAGACCGCTTGGCCTCCGACTTCGTCCCTAGAAGATGTGAAATTACCAGAGATTTTTAAATGACAAATGGGACGTCGAGATCGCCGTCCCCTACAAAAAACGTCTGTGACAGTTCGATAAATTCCTGTTTATAGGTGCTTAAAGACAAAAAGCGGGGATTTAATAAATGTTTGTCGAGTTTGGTTTTCTTAAATGATGAATTGTTTTATTTAAAAGTAACCTTTACGAAAAATTTTCGTTCTCAAAGCTATTGACAATTACACTTAATGTGATAAAATATTTATATATGAATTGCGGAGGTTCTTATTATGAACAACTTGAGCATAGATTTTTCAAAAAAGCTTGGCAAAATAAAGCCCATGCACGCTGTGAACAACGGCCCTGCAGGAAGCCGCGGCAGAGGGCGAGACCACCTTCTACCTGAATTTCAAAAATTACGACAGAATATATATTAAAATTGAGGAATAAAGATGTCATTTAAAGGATTAAAATACGCCTGTTATACAACAAGTATAACCATGTCCATTGTGGGAAATCTCTCTCCTTTGCTCTTTCTCACATTCAGAGAGCTTTACGGAATTTCCTATTCCCTTCTCGGACTTCTGGTGCTGATAAATTTTTCAACACAGCTCATAATCGACCTTATCTTTTCATTCTTTTCCCATAAATTCAATATCCCACTTGCGGTAAGGCTGACACCCGTGCTTGCCGGCCTCGGACTTACAATATATGCCGTAATGCCGATATTTTTCCCCGAAAGCGCATATTTCTGGATAGTTTTCGGCACCATTGTCTTTTCTGCCGCAAGCGGCTTTGCGGAGGTGCTGATAAGCCCCGTTATTGCCGCCATCCCATCGGATGATCCCGATAGGGAGATGAGCAAGCTCCATTCAATATATGCTTGGGGTGTGTTCTTTGTAATAATCTTTGCAAGCGGATTCCTTTTCCTTTTCGGAAATGAAAGCTGGCATTATCTTGCGCTTGTGCTTATGAGCGTTCCGTTTCTTTCCGCCATACTTTTTGCAAAAGCGGAGATACCCGAAATGAAGACCCCCGAAAAGGCTTCGGGTGCGCTCTCTATGATAAGGGACAAGCGGCTTCTTGCCTGTGTTTTCGCCATTTTTCTCGGCGGTGCTGCCGAATGTACAATGGCGCAATGGAGCTCCGGCTATCTTGAAAAAGCACTGGGAATTCCCAAGACCCTTGGTGACATTTTCGGAGTTGCCCTCTTCGGTCTGACCCTTGGAATCGGGCGTACCTTATATGGAAAATACGGAAAGAATATCGGAAGGGTGCTTGTTTTCTGCGCTGTCAGCTCCGCCCTCTGCTATCTTACAGCGGCGGTAAGCAATATTGCTCTTATCGGACTTTTCGCCTGTGCCATGACAGGCTTTTGCACCTCGATGATGTGGCCCGGAAACCTTATCGTTATGGAGCACCGTTTCCCCTCTGCCGGAGTTTTCCTTTATGCCCTTATGGCGGCAGGCGGCGACCTTGGCGCATCCGTTGGGCCTCAGCTTGTGGGACTTGTGACCGACCTTTCGATTTCAAATCCCGTGCTGTCCTCCTTTGCAGAGTCTATTTCCCTCTCACCCGATCAGCTTGGAATGAAGCTGGGTCTGCTTGTGGGAATGCTCTTCCCCCTTGTGGCAATTCCGATCTATATAAAAATGTACCGCACAGACAGGAGCGAAAAAAGAAAATAACTTGGAGTAAATATCAAAGCAAGTGTAATTCAGGCTCCGTATTCCATGAACATCTCGGATGCGGACAGCCTTTTCCACAAAAAAATTCAATATCTTGACGCGTGCGACAGCAGTATGGATCTTATCGTGCTTCCCGAATATAGTGACGTGCCCACAAAGACCGTCGCTTGGGAGGACACATACGAGCTTCATTCAAGATACATAGATATTCTGCTGAAAAAATGCTCAGAAACCGCCAAGCGATGCAATGCGGTGCTTTTTGTCAATGCTCTTTCGAAAACCGAAACGGGATACAGAAACACCACATACAGCTTCGGGCGAGACGGAATGCTTAAGGTTAGGAGTATTATCCGAACCCGATTCGGGACGGCAAATTTCCGCCGCAAATGCAGATAATTTCTTGTGAATATTCGTATATTCCCTGCGAAATTCTCTTTTTTGAAGGCAAAAATTTGCTCGC
>JAZROG010000036.1:0-2455 GCA_045648605.1 Eubacteriales bacterium
GTATTTTCGTTAAAGGAATCGCTGTACTTTGTTGCGATATAGACCTTAGCCTTGCGCGAAGGAACAATATTCATCTCGTTTCTGCGTGCTCTGATGGCACGGATTGCGGAAATGAGTCTTTCCATTCTCTCCGAGTCCTCAGCAAAGTCAAATTTCGCATTGTAAGCGGGATAAGCAGAGATCATGATGCTCTCATCCTCGTGAGGAAGTGATTGGTAGATTTCCTCTGTGATGAATGGCATAAAGGGATGCAGAAGCTTAAGCGCCACGGTGAGTACATAAGATATGACGTTCTGAGCTACCAAATTGTTCCCATTTTCTTTGTCGGAAAGTCGAATTTTGCAAAGCTCGATGTACCAATCGCAGAAAATATCCCAGATAAAGTCATAAATTGCCGAAAGAGCAACGCCGATCTCATAGGAATCAAGTGCCTTTGTTGCCTCTGAAACAAGGTCATTCAGCTTCTTGAGGATCCACTTATCTTCAAGAGCAAGATCCTTCTCCTCGGGAAGGGTGATCTTATCGATGGTGAGGTTCATACGAACAAAACGAGAAGCATTCCAGAGCTTGTTTGCAAAGTTTCTTGCCGCCTCGATCTTTTCGTCCGAGAAACGCATATCGTTTCCGGGCGAGTTACCTGTTGCAAGGGCAAAGCGGAGCGCGTCTGCACCGTACTGATCAATGATCTCAAGGGGATCAATACCATTTCCGAGAGATTTTGACATCTTTCTGCCCTGTGCATCACGAACAAGACCGTGAATAAATACTGTGGAGAAAGGCTCCTTGCCCATATGCTCCATTCCGGAGAATACCATTCTTGCAACCCAGAAGAAAATGATGTCATAGCCTGTTACAAGAACGCTTGTGGGATAGTATTTTGCAAGCTCCTCTGTCTTATCGGGCCAACCCATTGTGGAAAAGGGCCAGAGAGCGGAGGAGAACCATGTGTCAAGAACGCCATTTTCCTGTCTTACGGGCGCTCCGCACCCCGGGCACTTGTCGATATCGGTCTTTGAAACCGTCATCTCGCCGCAGGCATCGCAATAGAAGGCGGGAATTCTGTGACCCCACCAAAGCTGACGGGAAATGCACCAGTCATGGACATTTTCCATCCAATTAGTATATGTCTTTGTGAATCTTTCAGGCTCAAACTTAACTCTGCCATCATAAACCACCTCAAGAGCAGGCTTGGCGAGAGGCTCCATCTTTACGAACCACTGATTTGATGTGAGCGGCTCAACTGTGTTGTGGCAACGGTAGCAGGTACCAACATTATGAGCATGGGGAACAGTTTTAATAAGATAGCCCTCGGCTTCGAGATCCGCTACGAGTGCCTTGCGGCAAGCATATCTGTCCATCCCCTCATATTTGCCCGCATAGGAGTTCATTGTGGCATCATCGTTCATAACTCTGATCTGCTCAAGGTTATGTCTCTGACCAACGAGGAAGTCGTTGGGGTCGTGAGCGGGAGTTATCTTAACGCAGCCTGTACCAAAGCCTATCTCAACATAATCGTCTGCAATAACGGGAAGCTCTCTGCCAACAAGAGGAAGAATGAGAGTTTTTCCGATGAGGTGCTTTGTGTTTTCATCCTCGGGGTTGACTGCAACTGCGGTATCACCGAACATTGTTTCGGGACGGGTAGTCGCGATCTCAACAAAGCCGTCCTCGCCCTTAATTGGATACTTGATATGCCAGAAATTACCGTTCTGCTCGGTGTATTCTACCTCCGCATCGGAAAGGGCGGTGATACAGTGGGGGCACCAGTTGATTATGCGGTTTCCCCTGTATATAAGTCCCTTGTCATAAAGGTTAACAAATACCTCGCGAACTGCTCTTGAGCAGCCCTCATCCATTGTAAAGCGTTCTCTTGTCCAGTCGCAGGAAGCGCCGAGCTTTTTAAGCTGGCTGATAATTCTTCCGCCGAATTTTTCCTTCCAGTCCCAAACTCTCTCAAGGAATTTTTCGCGTCCGAGATCATAGCGAGTAAGTCCTTCGTTTACGCGGAGCTGCTCCTCAACCTTTATCTGAGTTGCAATTCCCGCATGGTCCGTTCCGGGGACCCAAAGGGTACTGAAGCCTTGCATTCTCTTATAACGAACAAGAATGTCCTGAAGGGTTTCGTCAAGGGCGTGACCCATGTGAAGCTGTCCCGTTACGTTCGGAGGGGGGATAACCACGCTGAATGCGGGCTTGCCGTCCTTGGGATCGGGCGTAAAATAACCCTTGTCGCACCAATGTTTATAAATTCTGTCCTCAAATTCCTTCGGTGCATAGGTCTTTGAAAGTTCTGTCATGTTCATTTTGACCTCCTGATTTATGTAAGTATTTATTTTCTGCTTGTTCTTTCTTTTAAAACATTTTCAAGATATGAGCAAACTCCGATAAAGTTTCTATTTATGTCTGTGTTCTTTATTCTGACGACTGTGATATTGAATTTTTCTATAAATTTAGT
>JAZROG010000037.1:0-12246 GCA_045648605.1 Eubacteriales bacterium
CCTCGACGTCCCGTTTATCATTTGAAATTCACGATTATTTCACGTCTTTTGAGGGACGTCGAGGTCGCCGTCCCCTACAAACAAATGTCTCCGCCTGTTCGACAAATTCCTGTTTATCAACAAAAAATCAGCGTGTCGGAATTTCCGACACGCTGAAAAATCATTAAAAATTATCAGAACAGCTCGATAAGCTCCTTGGGACTCTTTGTAAAGTTGAGCTTGCCGTCCTCTGTTACCGCAATCATGTCCTCGATGCGGCAACCGTATTTTCCTACAATATAAATGCCTGGCTCGCAGGTGACAACATGGCCAACCTCAAGCTTCTTTTCGGGGGAAACCTTTGGCGAAAGTCTCGGAGCCTCGTGGATAAACATTCCAACACCGTGACCGAGTCCGTGACCAAAGCAGCCCTTATATCCCTCGCCCTCGATAATGTCTCTTGCCGCCTTATCCACCTCAAAGCAGCTTGCTCCGCATTCGATTTTCTCAAGACCCGCAAGCTGAGCTCGAAGAACAGTATTATAAAGCTTCTTCATATCGGCATCAGCCTTACCGAGAACCACCGTTCTTGTCATATCCGAGCAGTATCCATCAAGCCTTGCGCCGAAATCCATTGTGAAAAATCCTGCCTCAAGCCTTCTGTTCTCGGGAACACCGTGTGGAAGCGAGGAGGACTTGCCCGATACCGCAATAGTATCAAAGGCAACCGACTGCGCTCCCTGCCCTCTCATGAAGAATTCAAGCTCAAGAGCAACCTCAAGCTCTGTCATTTCGGGCTTTATAAAGTTCAGAATATGAGCAAAGGCATCGTCGGTTATCTTCTGCGCCCTTGCCATGATTTGAAGCTCTTCGGGAGTTTTTCTTTCTCTCAGGCTCTCAATGAGAGCAGAGCCGCCCGAAACAAGCTCCACGCCCTCGAAAAGCTTTTCAAATCTTGCATATGATGCACAAGAAAGGGTATTCTCCTCAAAACAAAGTCTCTTTACTCCGTTTTCCGAGAGCAATGCAGCAATCTCAAGTCCCATATCCGAGGGCATGAGTATCTCAAATTCGTCTCCAACCTCAGCTTCTGCTGCCTCAATATAGCGGAAATCTGTTATAACATATGACTTTTTGCGTGTTACAAGAACATAACCGTCTGTAAAGCTGAAGCCTGTAAGATAATGCTGATTAAGCTCGCTTGTAACAAAAACGCCGTCAACATCGGGAGCCATCGCTCCTATAAGTCTGTCTTTTCTTGTCATTTTTTCCACCTCATTTTTCGCTTAATTCAAGGCAAGCGCGCTTCATATAGAGCGCATCCTCTGCCTGTGTGCCCGCAGATTCGCAAATTATTCTTGGGGCAAGGTCATATTTAACTATGATCTCTGCAAGGGGCTCAAAGAATGGCCCGAAAACCGAATCCTCAAAGGTAAGATGCTTTTTCTCGCCTGCGGAGGTATATTCTATCTTTGAAAAATGGCAGTGTAGATTTCTTGCAATCTCATCGCCAAGCTCCTCGCCTATTCTATCGAAAACTCGGTTGTAAGCATCGGAATCGGGGAAAAGTCCGCCAAGCTCTCTTGCATTGAGATGTCCGAAATCAACTACGGGGACAAAGCAAGGTGCGGTTTTGCAAAGCTCGATGACCTCATCAAGAGTTCCAAGCTGATTTATCTTTCCCATGGTTTCAAGGCCGAGCTTAACCTTTGTGTCCTTATTATCATCCGAAACGCGCTCAAGAGTATCTCTTGCAAGGCTCATTGCCTCCTCGCGGCTTATCTTTGCCGCGCTTCCGCTGTGGATAACTATTGTATCAGCACCGAGAAGCTCTGCCGCTCTGACGCTATCCTTTATATATGTGAGGCTTTTAAGCCTTTTCTCCTCTTCAACGCCCGAAAGGGAGATGAAATAGGGAGTATGGAGCGACATGAGAATACCATGCTCCTTTGCCTTCTTTCCTATTGCCGAAAGGGTCGCCTCGCTTGTTCGAAGTCCATTGCCTGCCTGATATTCATAGGCATCAAGCCCCAGATTTTCAAGCCAGCCGAATGCCTCCATTGTGGATTTATGTCCCTCTGCATAAAAAAGGTCGCAATTTCCCGCAGGACCGAATTTCGCTTTTAACATTTCCCTCTCCTATTACTGCAAAAACTGTTTTCTGACCTGCTGACGCTTGAAATAAGCTATAAATGGCTTTTCAAGGAATCGTTTGAATCTGAAAAAGAAGGTTTTTTTATCATTTATAGGCGGCACGAGTATTGCACGAAGTCCAAGACGCTTGCCAACAAGCACGTCTGTAAATATCTGGTCGCCGATAACGCAGGTGTCAGCAATATCGCATTTCAAACGGTTAAGCACGTCAATATAGCTCTTTGTTGAAGGCTTTTTGCAATCGAAATATGCGGGGAGACGAAGGCTCTGATTGAAGCGGCGAACTCTTGTTGCGTCATTATTTGACATAAGAGCCGCACTTATTCCCGCATTTCTGAGATCCTCAAACCATTTGATGACCCTTTGATTCGGGTCGGGCGCCTCATAGGGCGCGAGAGTGTTGTCGATATCGACAAGCACTGTTTTGACTCCAATTGAATGAAGAAATTCAGGTGTTATATCGCTGAATTTATCAAACATATAATCAGGTAAAAATAAGGAAGCCATTCTGATATATCCTTTACATAAAGTTGCTTTGAATTTTGCACATACCTATTAATTATATCACAAGGAAAAGAATTTATCAATACATTTTTTCAAAAAAAATCAATAGGACTGATTCAAAAATATAAATCAGTCCTTTTTATCTTATCCGTTATGATCGGTTCTTTTGATGAAGAGAGCTTACATAGTTTATATTCTTTGCTCTTTCGAGATTGAATTTATCGTTCCTCCCACAAGGCCGCGTTGTAAATTGAAGTCATTACGTTTTTTATATTTGTTACGGTAATATTATTGACTTTTCGGGCAAAATAAGATAAAATAAAACAGGAATATTATACCAAATCCACGGAAATATTTTATGATATAATCAGCCGAAATATAGTTTGTTATTTTTCGATCGTTTTTAAAAAAATATTGGTGTTTCGCCAAAAAATTATAAGCCCTGAGGAGACACATAAAAATGAAGCTTTTTGCGCCAAAATATTATAAAAAATTCACCTGCATTGCCGACAAATGCACACATAGCTGCTGCATCGGCTGGGAGATAGATATTGACGAAGAAACAGCAAAAAAATATTTCTCTCTCGATAAGGGTTACGGAAAGATCATAAAAAGCAGTATTGAAATTGGCGAGGCTCCTCATTTTCTCCTTGAGAAAGATGAAAGATGCCCACATCTCGACGAGCGCGGTCTTTGCAGAATAATATGTGAGCTTGGCGAGGAATATCTTTGCGAGATATGCCGCGAGCATCCGAGGTTTTATAATACATCGCGTTTCGGCAGAGAGGCAGGACTTGGTATGGCTTGCGAGGAGGCGGCAAGGATAATACTTTCCTCCGATGAATATGACGTTTTCGAGGAAATCGGAAATGTTTGCGGTGAGCCCAAAGAAAAAGAACTTGACACCTCTCAAATGAGAGAAAAAATATATTCCGTTCTTAAAAACGATCATCTTTCATATAGCGAAAAGCTTGAAAAAATATATGGAGATTTTGATGCTTCTCCGAAAATTATAAATGATGAAGATTGGAGAAATTTGATTTCCGAGCTTGAATACCTTGATGGTAGTCATAAGGAGCTTTTTTTGCAATATTCTTCTGACCTGCATCTTTCGGAAAATCATGAAAAAGAAGCGGAAAGAGCACTTGCGTATTTTATTTTCAGACATTGCACTTCAGCACGGGATGAGGGGGAATATAGGGCAATCCTTATTTTCTGCCTGTTTCTTGAAAGACTGTTTGCTTCGGTTTTGAAAACAGATGAGAATTCGTCTCCCGAGACTCTCGCAAGAATAATCTCCGAGGAGATAGAATATTCCGAGGACAATACCGAAAGAATAATAAACGAGATATATTTTGCTTGATTTTTAAACAGAAAATTCCCCGAAAGAAAGGACGATCATTATATGTTAAATGAAAAATATACGGAAATGCTTGAAGACATCATAGAGGACCCGGAATACAGACCGCTTATGCCAAGCGACCTTATTGCCCTTATGGAGGTGTCCGAAGAGGAGGCGGAGGAGGTACGCTCGCTCATCGAAAAAATGGCGCGTGAGGGCAGGATCGCCCTTACCAAAAAGGGCAAGGTGGCGTCTCTTTCGTCTGTGGGCATTGTAAGTGGAAGCTACCGCGGCACTACAAAGCATTTCGGCTTTGTGACCCCGGACGATGGCAGTGAGGATATTTTTATCCCCGCCGCCAAAACACTTTTTGCCCTTGACGGTGACAAGGTGCTTGTGAGGATCACAGAGCACAGAAGCCGCGACAAGCATTTTGACACAAGAAAGCTCAAAAGAGGCAAGGGCGGAAGGCTGGTACCCATACCCGAGAAAAAAAGGCACGACAAAGGTCCCGAGGGCGAGATAGTAAGAATAAATGAGCGCTATCTTGCGGGGCATAATGTTGTTGGCGTTTATTACGAGATAGATGAAAAGCGCGGAAGAAAATATCATACGGTAGGCTGGGTTGAGCCGGACAGAAAAAAGCTGCCGTATTCGGTTTTCATCGATGTGCGTGCCGCAAGAGATGCGGGGGTTTGCATTGGTGACAAGGTTGAAGCCAAAATAACAAAATTTCCGTCCGAGAGGGACGAGCTTTCGGGCGAGATCATAGCAAATTTCGGAGATTCCGAAACAAAAAGCGCAAATTATGCCGCTATACTTGCGGAAAACGGAATCGAAACGGAATTTCCCGAGGAGGTTCTCGCAGAGGCTGAAAAAGCATCCCAAATGCCCATCAATACTGAGGGTAGGCTTGACCTGCGCGATAAAATAATCTTCACCATCGACGGTGCTGATGCAAAGGATCTTGACGATGCCATTTCACTTGAGCGTGACGGGGGAAATTACCGCCTCGGAGTTCACATTGCAGATGTTTCCGAATATGTAAAATTCGGCTCCGAAACCGACAAATGCGCACTTGGGCGAGGAACAAGCGTTTATTTCACCGACAAGGTCATTCCCATGCTCCCAAGGAGCCTTTCAAACGGTGCCTGCTCCCTTGGAGGAGGTCTTGACCGCTATGCTCTTTCGGCTTTTATGACTCTTGACAAAAGCGGAAAAATTCTCGAAACAGAGCTTGCCGAAACAATTATCCGCTCAAGGGTAAGAGGCGTTTACAGCGAGATAAACGATATTTTCGAAAAGGGAAAAAGCTCCGAATTTGCTGAAAAATACGCAGAGGTGCTTGACACACTTGCTGAAATGCATTCTCTCTACAAAATAATGAAAAATCGCTCGGAGGAACGCGGATCTGTTGAGCTTGACACCGAGGAGGCAGTCATTCTTCTTGGCAAAAACGGTGAGCCTATCGACATCGTGGCAAGAGAAAGGGGCGATGGCGAGAGGATGATAGAGCAGTTTATGCTCTGTGCAAACGAAGGAGTTGCAACATTCCTCACAAATCTGTCGCTGCCCTGTGTTTACCGAGTTCATGAGTCCCCCGCCCCCGAAAAGCTTGATAGCTTTGCGGCTTTTGCACTTGGTGTAGGTCTTGACATAAAGCCGCTCCGCGCCAAAACACTTTATCCCTCCGCTTTTTCCGCGATCCTTGATGAAAGCCGCGAGAAGGGCATCAGCGCGGTGGTTTCGGGCGTTATGCTCCGTGCCATGATGAAGGCGAAATATTCAGCACAGCCCGCTCCTCATTTCGGTCTTGCCATTGACCTTTACTGCCATTTCACATCGCCCATCCGCCGCTATCCCGACCTTACGGTCCACAGAATAGTCAAGGCTATGCTTCGCGGTGAGGCACACGGAAGCATGCTTACCCGACTCACAGCCTTTGCGGGAGAAAGCGCGGCTCGCTCAAGCGAAAATGAGCTGAAGGCCCTTTCCGCAGAGAGGGAGATCGACGATCTCTATAAGGCAATATATATGTCGGACAAGGTTGGCGAGGAATTTGATGGAGTCATCAGCTCTGTGACCTCCTTCGGACTTTTTGTTCAGCTTCCGAACACCATCGAGGGGCTTGTTCCTCTTGAGACTATGGACGGAAGATTCGTTTTTGACGAAAAGCATTTCACTCTTTCTTTTGGAAGAAAAGCTTACCGACTCGGTCAGTTAGTAAAGGTCAGAATAACAAGCTCGGATATACCCTCAAGAAGAATAAGCATGGCTCTTGTATAAGAAAAAGCCATGATGAAATTGATATGCACCCCATGTTTTTTTATATATGGCATCATCCGCATCAAGATCCGGCTCATTCCATATTCCCCAATATTTTATACCAAGCTCAAATCCGTGTGCCCAACCCTCGTTATAGTGCAGATGATATGCTCGCATATCTCCGCCCATTTTTGAAAATCCTTTGGAGGAATAGTGCACGCTTCTTTATCTGATGCTCAATGGTCTGACCGAGGCGGAAAAAGGTCTCCGTGCCCGCTTCAAGGATAACCAAGATAGATTCATCGGTGCAGGGAAAATCATAGGACGCGGGATCGTTTACATCCGCATCGAAATTCGGAAAAATATTTGCAATATCATGGCTGTAAGGGTCGCCGTAAATACCGACTACGCCCGAATCGTGGTTTCTTGAATAGAGAATTCTTGCAGCCTTATAGTCCTCAAAGTTGGTTCTGTACTGATCTGTTGCGTGCCTTTTGTGCCAAGGTCCACCGTTTGTGGCATTTAGAATTTTGAATTTTCCAAGCCTTTTTGTAAGATCAAATTTTAAAGTTTCCATATGAAACACCTCCTTTTGGGGAGATTATACCATTTTGAAAAGCCATGTCAATAGATTTGGTTACGAAAAAAATTCGTAATTTCAGAATTAGTTAAATAGGAATTTATCGGTGAGTTAAGTAATAGTGAAATTATACCCCAATGCCGTTGGCATTGGGGTATAGCTTCACCTTTGTTCAAACTGTTCGACAAATCCCTGTTTGAAATCAAAAAAGGAGCTGACAAAAATCAGCTCCTTAAATTCATTATAAAAATCAGATTACAAGAACTCTTACAACGCTCTCAACCTCTGCGATCTTCGCAGCGATATCGTCGCTTATAGGTGTTGCAGTCTCAATGAGGGTATAAGCATTGTCACCCTTTGAACCGTTTACAAAGTTCTCAATATTAACACCCTGCTCTGCAAATGCACCGGAGATCTTTGCAATAGTAGCGGGAACATTCTTGTGGAATACCGCAACTCTTGTGCATCCGGGAACGTGTGCAAGAGCAACGTTCGGATAGTTCACGCTGTTTTTGATGTTACCTGTTCTAAGGAAATCATCAAGCTGGTGAGCCGCCATAATAGCGCAGTTGTCCTCGGACTCGGCAGTGGATGCGCCAAGGTGAGGAATTGTGATAATTCCATCCACATCAACAGTATCCTCTGTGGGGAAGTCAACAACATATTTTGAAACCTTACCGCTCGCGATAGCAGCCTTCATATCGTCTGCATTAACGAGGTCTGCGCGGGAAAGGTTGATGATCTTAACACCGTCCTTCATCATAGCGAGGGTCTCTGCATTTATCATATTCTTTGTCTGGGGAGTTGCGGGAACATGAAGTGTAACATAGTCAGCCGCCTTGAATACATCCTCAAATGTAGCAACCTTCTTAACGCTTCTTGACATATTCCAAGCAGCCTCGATTGTGAGATAGGGGTCGCATCCAACAACATTCATGCCGAGATCAGCAGCAGCATTTGCAACCTTACCGCCAATAGCGCCAAGACCGATAACACCGAGTGTCTTGCCTGCGATCTCACCGCCTGCGAATGCGCTCTTGCCTGCCTCAACAGCCTTTGCAACGCCCTCTGTACCCTTTAAGCTGTTTGCCCACTTGACACCGCCTGTGATATCACGAGCCGCAAGAAGGATAGCAGCAATTGCAAGCTCCTTTACACCGTTTGCATTAGCACCGGGAGTGTTGAAAACAACGATTCCCTCCTCGGAGCAACGATCAACGGGGATATTGTTTACACCCGCACCGCAACGAGCGATTGCGCGAAGCTCTTTTCCGAACTCCATATCGTGCATAGCGGCAGAACGAACCATAATGGCATCGGGATTCTGCACATCTGCACCCACATTATATTCATTTTTGTCAAGCACATCTGTGCCTATCTTTGCGATTTTATTGAGAAGCTGAACATTTTTCATTTTAAAACACCTCGTAAATTAACCCTTGGGATTGTTCTTTGCAAATTCCTTCATGAAGTCAACAAGCGCAACAACGCCCTCGTAAGGCATAGCGTTATAGATGGAAGCACGCATACCGCCAACGCTTCTGTGACCCTTAAGATTCTTAAGACCTGCCTTTGAAGCCTCGGAAGCGAACTTCTTATCAAGGTCAGCATCTCCTGTAACGAAGGTAACGTTCATCATGGAACGGCTGTCCTTCTTTACGGGAGCAACATAGTAATCCTGGCTATCGAGATAGTCATAGAGGTAAGCTGCCTTCTTAACATTCATTTCCTTCATAACATCAAGTCCGCCAAGACCGAGGATCCACTCATAAACGAGCTTAGCCATATAGATGGTATAGCAAGGAGGAGTGTTGTACATAGAGTCATTTTCAGCCATTGTCTTCCATTCGAGCATTGTGGGCATATCCTCCTCGGCATAGTCGAGAAGATCCTCACGAACGATAACGAGTGTAAGACCTGCGGGAGCCATATTCTTCTGAGCGCCTGCATAGATAACGCCAAACTTGCTTACATCAACAGGCTCGGAGATGATGCAGGAGGACATATCGGCAACAAGCGGAATGTCGCCTGTGTCCGGAATATAACCGTACTTTGTTCCGTAGATAGTGTTGTTATAGCAGATGTGAACATATGCCGCATCTTCTCTGAAATCTTCCTTCTTTACAGAGGGAACATGGTCGAAATTATCGTCCTTTGTTGTAGCAACGCACTTAACGTCGTAGCCAAGCTTCTGAGCCTCCTTATAAGCCTTGCCGGAGAACTGACCGGAAACGATATAGTCAGCCTTGCCTGTTCTCTTAATGAGGTTCATGGGAACAGCCGCAAACTGAGTTGAAGCACCGCCCTGAAGGAAGAGTACCTTATAGTTATCGGGGATCTGCATAAGTTCACGAAGCATCTTTTCCGCATCGGCAATGATCACCTCATAGTCGGGGGAACGGTGGCTCATTTCCATAACGGACATTCCTGACTCACCATAGCAAACGAGCTCAGCAGCAGCCTTTTCGAGAACGGGAAGCGGGAGCATGGAAGGACCCGCAGAAAAATTGTAAACGCGATTCATATTTACCTCCACGCCGCATAGCGGCAATTAAAATTTTTCAATAATATAATAAGCCTCAAAATGAAAACTTGCTATTATTTTACCCCCCTTTTACATATATGTCAAGGGCTTTGTTAAATTTTCTTCAAAAAAATCAAAAAATAGGGGATTTTCGTGCATATTTATAAGCAATTTAACATATCGGCTCACAAAAATATCCACCAACAGTTGATTTTGTGTATGTTTATGTATCGTTTACCTCGTAAAGCTCCTTGTTTTTTTCAAAGACCTCCTCGATGGTGGAATAATACTTACTGTACATTGTTTCAAATTCTTCATCAAGGTCATATTTGTCCGAAATGGTGTAATATTCAAATGGCTCATGAAGCACTATTTTGCCATCTGTTATATCTGCATAACCGCTCGAAGAATAAAAGGCATCGTAGCCCACAGCAGAACTGAGTCCTCCCGTTTGAGTAATGTCTGCCATGCGAATGTTCACTCTCCTATATATGAGCTTACCCTCGTCATTTATTCTCAGGCACAAGCCATCATTTGCATTCGGTCCTATAAAGTCGGTAAAATCCTCTCCGATAACGTAATTATATCCAACATCGTAATAGTCCCAAGTGAATATGATATTTCCGTTGTATTCAAAAATATCATATCCGCAATTTCCGTAGAGACTGACCATGTCGTAAAGCTCAACAGTTTTTCCGTAAGCGGTCAAAGCTGTGGGAGATGAAAACTGCCCCAAATCAAAATAGACTTCGGTATCAAATCCTGTTATATTAAGCCTGTAAGCATTTTCGGGAAATGCCTCGTAATCGCCTAAAAGAGACAATTTGTCAATGAAGTATTCGGCTTCGATATTTATTTCGTTGATATCGCCTTCCTCATCACGGACAATATCCACCATTTCATCAATCGTGAGAATTTTCAATCCGTAAATTGAAATGGGATCAATGCCAAGCGCCTCACATTCTCTCTGCAAACGCCAAATATAACGATCCATGTTGTAATATCCAAATTCCTTATATGGGTCATTATGAGTCAGCATATATTCGCAGGAATAATTGTTCCATCCGTCGCAGTATGCCAGCGGATGGCAAAAAATTCTGTTTATATCATAAATTGCCTGATAGTCATTATTTACATCCGAAAAAAGAAGCTCTATTGTCCTTTCGTCCAGCGTAAAATTGCTTTCGTTTGCCGCTCTTACCTCATTTACACTTTCGAAAGCCTTTTTGTCAATATCAAGTTCATGTATTGCCTGATAAAGCATGGGAAGAGACAACTTATCACGATCGCTTTTCGCATCATAAACGTCGGTTTTCCAGGCTTCAAGCTCCTCGGGGGTAACAAGAAGCCTTTCATTTTCGCTTTGCTGAAGCAGATAAGAAAGATCATATGTAAAATCGGCATAATTACGCCCAAACATATGTTCTGTGTCAAAGCTCACATCCGCATCATTTATTGGCAGCCCTGCCGTCTCACTCTCAAATGCAGTATTTTCAACTTGAGTGTCTGTGTCGGAAATCACAATTTGATTTTCAGAACACGATACTAAAAAAATAACCAAAACAAAGCAAATTGTAAAAAAACGCTTCATACGCCATTGTTCCTTTCGTAAATGTACAATTATTTTACACTATTATTTTATACCATTTTAGTATGTTTGTCAATAAACATTTCAGACTCTTGACACCGAGGATATTATCCTTTATAATATAAATAAAGGTGGTGTTTTGATGTACAGTTATTCTTATGTGCCGCCAAGGGATATCAGAAAATGCTCGCTCATTCCTCTTATCGGCTTCATTTTAGGCTTTGGATTCATGTATTTTGCAGGTGTTCTCCCCTATGCGACCTTTCTTCAGGTCATCGGAATTGGGGTGCTTGCAATTACCATATTTCTCACAACTCGCTTTGTTGTACGCAGTTATGTTTATTCAACCCAGGAGATTGGCGAGGGAGATTATGATTTTGTCGTAAATGAAATAACAGGCAAGCGTTCAAGGACGGTCTGCCGCATAAACGCAGATGAGATAACAGACCTCATTTACAGCCCCGATGGCAAGATCCCCGCAAAATACGCAGGCAAAAACGGAAAAGACATTCTCCGATATGATTATTGTCAGGATTTTATGCCAAAGGATGCATATTATCTGTATGCGTCTCTTCGTGAAGGAAAAATATGCTTAAAATTCTCTCCCGACTCCCATCTTGCTAAGATTCTTGAAGCCCTGCGCCCGAAAGATATCCAATAATGAAAAAGTCAAGGCAAATAAAAAGCCTTGACTTTTTGTTTGATTTGCAATTTCAAACAGGGATTTAGAGGTGAGGCGTGGTGCGTATTTGTAGGGGCGATCATCGATCGCCCGCAAAAACAAACGGTAAAAAACAACGATATTTTGCGCCCTTTGTGTGGCGGGCGATCAATGATCGCCCCTACGGTTCACATCTTCGATTGTTCGATAAATTCCTGTTTATGGAACTTTATAAATACAGCAAATAGGGGCTGAACAACTCAACACCTTTGCTTACAATTTTTATCTACTTATCCGAAAGAATACCAGATGCGATTTGACAGGGCTCTATGACAGCAGTTATATGAGTAAGCTGTTCAGATTGTATGAAAATCAGACCCCAGCAAAATACAGACGCAAATGGAGATGAATTTTTTGAATAAAAAACTCGCATCCGGGCATATAATGACGCAAGCAAGATAAAATTCAGAAAATTTCAAAAAAACACTTGACAAACAGGCAAAATAATAGTATAATATACGGGTACGAGTAAAGAAAATGGCGCTCGTACCTTATGGAGAAGTACTCAAGAGGCCGAAGAGGCGCCCCTGCTAAGGGTGTAGGTCGGATTTAACCGGCGCGAGAGTTCAAATCTCTCCTTCTCCGCCAT
>JAZROG010000038.1:0-2361 GCA_045648605.1 Eubacteriales bacterium
AACGGAAAAAGCAAGTAAGCACAAGGCTTTCACGAGGATTGCCTTGTGCTTCTTTTTGAATTTTATTTTTTCTCTTTTATTTGACTTTTTTATTTCTACTATTATCTACTTGCGGTATTACAGCTTTTTCGACAGTCTGAATGGTTGTGTCTCACGACACAACCACTGTTTTTATTATCCCTCAAAGGAGAGTATATAACTATAAACCGGCTGACCGCCGTCAACGATATTGACCTCGGCATCGGCAAATTTTTCGGAAATAGAATCTGCAAGCTTTGCGGCATCAGCTTCTTCTACACTATCGCCGTAATAAAGGGTAATAAATTCGGGATGCTTACCGTCTGCGATCTCGCTTGCAAGCTCAAGCGCCGCAGAGCTGATATCCTCACTTACAAAAGCAAGCTTATCCTCGTTCATTGCGAGAATCTGTCCCTCTTTTATATCCTTGCCGTCAAAATCGGAATCTCTTGCGGCAAATGTTATCTGACCTGTAAGAACGCTCTTTGCTGCAGCCTTCATAGTCTCCGCAAGCTCATCGCACTCAAGTGTGGGATCGAAATTAAGAGCGGCTGAAATTCCCTGAGGAATTGTCCTTGTGGGAACAACGATAATTTTCCTGTCGGTCGCAAGATTCACAGCCTGCTCTGCCGCCATAATTATGTTCTTATTATTCGGGAAAACAAAAACATTCTTTGCGGGAACAGAATTGCAGGCGCGCAAAATATCCTCGGTGGAGGGATTCATGGTCTGGCCGCCCATAACAACCTTCTCGCATCCAAGCTCGGTAAAGAGATTTACCATTCCCTCTCCGTTTGCAACAGCAACCATTCCATAATCATTTTCGGGGGCAGCTGGTGTAAATTCTTCCTTTTTAGCCTTACCTGCAAGCTTCTTCAGACGGTCGCGAAGCTGAACCCGCATATTCTCAACCTTGATCTTTTCAAGCATACCGTATTTTGAAGCCTCGTCAAAGGCCTTGCCCACGCTATCTGTATGAACATGGATCTTAATTATTTCATCATCGTCAACCACAACAACGCTATCACCGATAGATGAAAGGAACTCACGCAGAGCCGCAGTATCGTTCTTCACCGCAGTAGAACGGTCAACGATAAATTCGGTGCAATAAGTAAAGGTTATATCCTCCTCGCTCATCACCTCGGGGTCAACAACACCCTCGTCGGTGAAGACGTCCTCTTCGCTTGCCTCGATGATCTTACCCGATTTGAGATAGGAAAGAATACCCTCAAGAATGACGATATATCCCATTCCTCCGGCATCAACAACACCCGCCTTTTTAAGCTGGGGAAGCATTTCGGGGGTCTCGGCAAGGGTCTTTTCACCCTGCTCTATTGCCGCCTCGATGGTGCTTACATTGTCAAGACCGTCCTTTGCTGCAATGGTCGCCGCCTCTGCAGCCATTCTGGAAACGGTAAGTACAGTTCCCTCTGTGGGTTTAAGTACAGCTCTGTATGCCGCATCAACACCGCCTGCAAGTGCGCTTGCAAAATCAGCGGAGTCAAGGCTTTGCTTGCCCTTGCAGGCATTCGAAAAGCCACGGAAGAGCTGAGAAAGGATAACACCTGAATTACCACGCGCTCCGCGCAGGGAACCGCTTGAGATAGCCTTGCAGATCGCTTCCATGTCACCATTGTCGCCTAAAGAGATCACTTCCTTGGCAGCAGCCATAATAGTCATGGTCATATTGGTACCGGTATCACCGTCAGGAACAGGGAAAACGTTCAGTTCGTTGATCCACTCTTTCTTATTTTCCAAATTCTTTGCGCCGGCTAAGAACATCTTTGAAAGCATCTTAGCATCGATTGTCTGTAAACCCACAGTATTTCCTCCTTAATCAATCACTCTTACACCTTCAACAAAGATGTTGATCTTCTCGATCTCAATGCCGGTAAACTCTTCCACTTTATACTTCACATTGCTTATCAAATTATCAGACACAGCAAGAATACTTACACCGTAAGATACAATTACATGAAAATCAAGAGTCAGTTTGTTATTATTAAGAGATACATTAATGCCTCGGGTAATGCTGTCCATTTTCAGCAGACGCACCAAACCGTCTTTCACACTGACACCTGCCATACCCACAATACCAAAACAAACCTCTCGGGAAACCTTGAGTACACCTACAACTACAAGGACTACGGCGTAGAGTCTGTGCCCTCCGACCTGACCTTTATGGGTTATGTCAGAGAAAACGGCGACGTGGGTATAAGAAACGAGATATGGATTGTAAACACAGTTGGTTGTGTTAACAAAGTGGCACAAAAGCTTGGAGAAAAGACGGGTGCAAAATATTTTCCGCACCCCTTCGGCTGTTCACAGCTTGGCGATGACCAG
>JAZROG010000039.1:0-13498 GCA_045648605.1 Eubacteriales bacterium
TAGGAGGCCCTTTTTTTCAATTGTCCGTTTTTAACGGACTTGTGCAACCTCGACGTCCCGTTTATCATTTGAAATTCACGATTATTTCACGTCTTTTGAGGGACGTCGAGGTCGCCGTCCCCTACAAACAAATGTCTCCGCCTGTTCGACAAATTCCTGTTTGAAAAAAGAACGATCCAAAAAATGGCTCGTTCTTTTGTGACTTTATCACTGAAATATTGGCAAAAATATGATAGAATAATGTCACAGTAAAGGAGAAAATCTTTGACTGTGACAAAGATCAAAAATAAAAGGAGATATAGTAATATGTCAGCTCTTAAGGTTAATAAAATGAATTTTGAAGAAGTGAAAGCAAGTGAAGGGCCGGTTCTTCTCGATTTCTATGCAGATTGGTGCGGCCCTTGCAAAATGGTGTCTCCCATAATAGATGAGATAGCGGATGAAAATCCCGACCTTGTTGTGGGAAAGATAAATGTCGATCAGGAAAATGAGCTTGCAAGCGAATTTGGAGTTTTCAGCATCCCGACGCTTGTTGTAATGAAAAAAGGCGAGGTTGTAAATAAGGTAACGGGCGCACGACCCAAGGCTCAGATTCTCGCGCTTTTAAAGTGACATTTCGCGAAGCCGCTTTTTATCAAGAATCTTAATGCCGCCACGAGAGACCTCAACAAGATTTTCCGAGGCAAAATATTTAAGCATTCTTGAAACCACCTCACGGGCAGAGCCCATATATTTGGCAATCTGCTCGTGGGTGAGCGAGATGGTGTCGCCACCCTTTTTGGCTATCTCATCAAGCAGAAAAATGGCAAGGCGCTTGTCCATGCTCATAAAAAGGATCTGCTGCATGACCCACATAACATCGGAAAAGCTGCTGAGCGCTGTTTCAAGAGCAAAGAGCTTTGCATCCACAAGTCTTCTTGAGAGATCCTCGTAAGCACAGCCGCCAACAACGACACATTCGCTGTTTTCTTCGGAATCAACATAAACATCAAATGTTATGGAGTCGAGAACGCATGATGCGGAGAGCATACACATCTCGCCCGGAAATATTCTGTAAAGCGTGATCTCCTTGCCGTCTTCAGAAAGCATATAAAGACGCAGGCTTCCGCTTTTCACAAGAATAACCCCGGTGCATTCGTTGCCGTTATGTACATTTGTTCCTTTTTTAAAGGTTACATGGTGCGATGTGCGACAGAAGGTTTCTTTATCGATCTCCGACATCTTGTTCCAAAAAGGAAAAACCTTTTCAAAAAGCTCTATAAGCTGGTTTTTTTCCATATCTTTACTCCAAAAGTATTATTTATATAAATTATATCACCAAAAAGGCCATATGTCAATAATGTGACACAGTCACAGAAAAAAGAAAAAATATATGCTATAATATAAGCGTAAAATAAAAACAAACAACACGGAGGATTTTATTATGTGTAATAAGAATAAGTTTTATATCTGCGAGCATTGCGGAAATCTGGTAGGAATGATAAATGATGCGGGCGTGCCAATAAAGTGCTGCGGTCAGAACATGACAAGGCTTGAGGCAGGCGTGGTTGAAGCAAGCCACGAAAAGCATATTCCCGTTGTAAATGTCTGTGGAAATGTGGTTAAGGTAAGAGTCGGTTCTATCGACCATCCCATGGCAGAGGAGCACAGCATCCTTTGGGTTTATCTTGAGACAGACAAGGGCGGTCAGCGTAAGTGCCTTGATGTTGGCGGTGCGCCCGAGGTTGAATTTGCACTTTCGGACGAGAAGCCTGTTGCAGTATATGCATATTGCAATCTTCACGGTCTCTGGAAGACGGAAATTTAAAGCAGGAGGACACTGTAATGATGGATAAAAAGGTCAGGGAGCTGCTCAATCAGCAGATAAATAAGGAATTTTATTCGGCGTATCTTTATCTTGATTTTTCAAATTATTTCAAGGCAAAGGGACTTGACGGCTTTGCAAATTGGTACATGATACAGGCTCAGGAGGAGAGAGACCATGCAATGCTCTTTTATCAGTATCTCCAAAATGAAAATCAAGAGGTTACTCTTGAGGCGATTCCGAAGCCCGATAAGATTTTTGAGTGCCATATGGATGTGCTGAAGGCAGGACTTGCACACGAGGAATACGTAACCTCGCTTATAAATGATATATACGGTGCCGCATATGAGGTCAAGGACTTCAGAACAATGCAATTCCTTGATTGGTTCGTAAAGGAGCAGGGCGAGGAGGAGACAAACGCCAATGATCTTATAACGAAAATGGAGCTTTTCGGCTCTGATCCGAGAAGTCTTTATATGCTCAATTCCGAGCTTGGCGCAAGAGTTTACAGCGCACCCTCGCTTGTTCTTTGAGCTTATTATATTTGGTCCATGCCATGGCATGGACCATGTTTTTGTAAATAGGAATTTATCTTTGGCTTCCCCTTGAGGGGAAGCTCCCGCAGAGCGGGTGATGAGGTGTTTTTCGAAAGGTTAAAACTCTTTATTTTTCAACATTTTTGCTTTGACACCTGATCCGTCAACTGCGTTGACACCTTCCCCTCAAGGGGAAGGCTAAGAGCCCGACAAATTCCTATTTGAAAATCAAACGATATCAATAACGAGTCATATTTTTCGTTAAAAAATATAATATTAAATAAATTTCAAAAAAACTATTTACAAAATTGAGTTTTTCGGGTAAAATATAAGGGAGTATAAAAGTTTTACTTTTGGAGGTTGGTTTAAATGACACCAAAATATAAAAGAGTGCTTCTGAAGCTCTCCGGAGAGGCACTTGCTAAGGGTTCTGACGGAATTCTCAATCATGAATTTCTCAGTGAGGTTTCGGGAGTTATAAAAAAGTGCTGCGACGACGGAATTCAGGTAGCTGTTATCGTTGGAGCAGGCAATATCTGGCGAGGCAGACAGGGAACCGATATGGATAGGGTAAGAGCTGACCACATGGGTATGCTTGCAACCACAATAAATTCTCTTGCTCTTCAGGATGCTTTTGAGCACGCGGGTCTTCGTGCACACGTTATGACAGCAGTTGAGATGAATACCTTTACCGAGCACTATACAACAAGAGATGCAATTAAACATCTGGAAAACGGCGATGTTGTTATCTTTGGCTGCGGCCTTGGTGCGCCATTCTTCTCGACCGACACTGCAGCAGTGCTTCGCGCCGCTGAAATTGAGGCAGATGCAGTGCTTATGGCAAAGAATATCGACGGAGTTTATACCGCAGACCCTGCAAAGGATCCCACAGCTGTAAGACTTGATGAAATAACATACAAGGATATTCTCGCAAACGAGCTTAAGGCTCTCGACATGACCGCAACTACATTTTGCATGGAAAATGATATCGAGCTTTATGCTTTTGCACTTTCCGATCCCGAAAATATCTATCGCGTTGTAATGGGCGAGAAGATAGGCACTGTTATCCATAAATAATTTTAATATTTTACATAAACGAAAGGAATTTTTATTATGAAGATCAATGTTAAAGACATAGAAGCAAAGATGCAGAAATCCATCGAGTCTCTCGAATACAACCTCGCTTCCATCAGAGCAAGTCAGGCAAATGCAAGAGTTCTTGACAGAGTTTCCTTTGAATATTACGGCTCTCCCACACCTCTCTCTTCAATGGCAGATATAAGAGTTGCAGATGCGAGAACACTCACAATTAAGCCCTATGATGCTTCAACTCTTAAGGCAATCGAAAAGGCAATTCTCACAAGCGATGTTGGTATCACTCCTTCAAATGACGGTCAGACCATCCGCCTTGTATTCCCTCAGCTTACAGAGGAGCGCAGAAAAGAGCTTACAAAGCAGGTTCAGAAGATGGGCGAGGATTCAAAGGTTGCTATCAGAAATATCCGTCGAGATGCAAATGATGAATGTAAGAATATGAAGAAGGACGGAACTATGACCGAGGATGAGCAGAAGGCTTCCGAAAAGTCTGTTCAGGATGCAACAGATAAGTTCATCAAGACGATCGACGGCATCGTTTCCGCAAAGGAAAAGGAGATAATGGCTATCTAAGGCTGTTTATACGAACGGGGTGGGAGAAATACCGCTCCGTTCTTATGTAAAAAAGAAAGTTGGATAAAGAATGGCAGAGCTTGAAAACAAGATAAAGGTCGACGAGAAGCTGCGTCATATCGCCTTTATAATGGACGGAAACGGCAGATGGGCGCAAAAGCGCATGATGCCGAGAACTTACGGACATAAGATTGGCGCGGAGAATTTTCGCCGTGTGGTTGAATATTGCAGTGAAATAGGAATAAAAACCGTTACGGTCTATGCTTTTTCAACCGAAAATTGGGGAAGACCTGCGGGCGAGGTTGAGGCTATTATGGGACTCCTTTCCGGATATCTCGATAAATGCGAGAGGGAAATGGAGGAGCATAAGATAAAGTATAAATTTCTTGGAGATATGAGTATTCTCGATGCTTCTCTTCGTGAAAAGATCGAAAGAGTCGAAAGGCTTTCGGAAAACTACGAGACAAATCTCAACATTGCGCTGAATTACGGCTCAAGAGCGGAGATCGTCCATGCCTTCAATGTGCTTGCAAAAAAAGGACTTACGGAGGTGAGCGAGGAGGATATTTCCTCTGCGCTTTATACTGCGCATTGTCCCGATCCAGATATCATAGTCCGCACAGGCGGCGATATCAGGCTTTCGAATTTTCTGCTCTGGCAGGCTCAGTATTCAGAATTTTATTTTACAGATGTTCTCTGGCCCGATCTTTCAAAGGAGAATATTGACGAGATCGTCAGGGAATTTTACAAAAGAAAGAGAAAATACGGTAAGGTTTAAGGTGTAGATAATGCTGAAAAGAATTATTACCTCGGTTGTGGGAGTTGCGATACTGATTCCGATTCTGTGGTTTTCGGATACATATCTTTTTGTGGGCGCAATGTCCATAGTTTCGGTCATAGGCTGTTTTGAGCTTATGAAATGTATCAAGGTCAATGAAAATTATTGGCTTTCGATCCCTCAGTATCTTTTGGCACTTGCAATGCCGATGCTTATAAGGCTTGGCGGTGGCTCTGCCATATATTTTAAGGCGGCAATTTTTGCCCATGTTGTATATCTTTTGTATCTTTTTGCCGTTGCTGTCTTTTCACATGGCAAAATAAAGGTGGGTCAGATAGCAATGACCTTTGCGCTCTGCTTGTATATCGATGTAGGCTTTGGCTCAATAATACTTTTGAGAGACTATGAGAGCGCAGGCGTATATCTTTTCCTGCTTACATTTATTGGCGCTTGGATGACCGATATTTTCGCTTATTTCTGCGGTCTTGCATTCGGAAAGCATAAGCTTATTCCTGATGTTT
The DNA here is from genome assembly GCA_045648605.1 of Eubacteriales bacterium. Classification (GTDB taxonomy): domain Bacteria; phylum Bacillota; class Clostridia; order Oscillospirales; family CAG-272; genus SIG710. The sequence continues at coordinate 5,308 of JAZROG010000039.1, forward strand.
CGCCAAAGAAAACCATTGAGGGAAGCATTGGCGGCATAATCTTTTGTGCTGTGGGTTATATAGTTTACGGTCTTATAGTTTCAAGAGTTTTTGATGTGGAAATGAACATCATTGCCCTTGGAATTTTCGGACTTATAATTTCGGTGGTTGCTCAGATAGGTGACCTTTCGGCTTCTCTTATCAAGAGGGAATACGATGTCAAGGATTATGGCTCGCTTTTCCCCGGACACGGTGGAGTTCTTGACCGCTTTGACAGCGTTCTTGCTGTATCCTGCGTGCTTATGGTGCTTGTATATTCCTATAATATCGTTTGAGGTGCATGATGGAAAAGGGAAGGTCTGTTATAATTCTCGGCTCAACGGGGTCTGTTGGTACACAGGCTCTTGATGTTGCGAGAAAAGAAGGACATATAGTAAAGGCAGTCAGCGCAAACAGAGATGTGAAAAATGTTGAGGAGCAGGTAAGATTTTTCGGCTGTGAGGCTTGTGCCATGGCAGATGAGGAAGCGGCAAAGGAGCTTAAAATCAAGCTTGCGGACACCTCTGTAAAGGTGTATTCTACCTCTGACGGTATAAATGAGATGATTTTTGAGAGCGACGCATCTGTTGCTCTCAACTCGATTATAGGTGAGGCGGGACTTATGCCCACCATAACCGCTCTGAAAAGCGGAAAGGATATTGCCCTTGCAAATAAAGAATCTCTTGTGGTGGGCGGCGAGATAGTTATGCCTCTTGCAAGAGAAAGGGGACTTTCGATACTTCCCGTTGACAGCGAGCATTGCGCCATTGCACAGTGCCTTCGCGCTGGCAAGCAAGAGGAAATTAAAAAACTGATACTCACGGCATCGGGCGGCCCATTCTACGGAAAAAAGCGCTCGGAGCTACAAAAAATTACCCCTGCAGACGCTCTTGCGCATCCAACCTGGTCGATGGGGCAAAAAATTACCATTGACAGTGCTACAATGATGAACAAGGGATTTGAGGTCATTGAAGCGGCTCATCTTTTCGGAGTTTCTGCCGATAGGATAGAGGTGGTGGTGCAGAGAGAAAGTATAATCCACTCGATGGTGGAATATATTGATAACAGTATCATTGCGCAGATGAGCGTTCCCGATATGAGGCTCTGCGTTCAGTATGCTCTGTCATCCCCGGCTAGATATGAAGCGGTGATAGACGAGCTTGATTTCGGAAAGCTGACGAGTATCAGCTTCGGTAAGCCCGATATGGAGACCTTTGTCCTCCTTAAATCCGCCCTTGAATGTCTTTCAATGGGCGGTGCGATGGGGGCGGTGCTCAATGCCGCAAATGAAATTGCAGTTTCTGCTTTTCTTTCCGAAAAAATTGGATTTACCGATATTTTCGATTGTGTTACAAGCACTGTTTCATCCCTTTCGGAGATGAAAAATGTTCACGATCTTGAAGGCATTTTAAATGCCGATAAGGAAGCGCGCGCCCTTGCGTCTTCCTTGGTTAATACGATAAAAAGGAAGTGATTTCCATAGGATTCTGGTCAATTCCCATAGCTCTTTTGATCTTCGGATGCCTTATCTTTATCCACGAATTCGGTCATTTTATAACCGCCCGAATTTTTGGAGTTACCATAAAGGAATTTGCCATCGGAATGGGCCCGAAGCTCATTTCAAAAACATCAAAAAAGAGCGGCACAGCATATTCATGGCGCCTTTTTCCCATTGGCGGATATGTGAGCATGGAGGGGGAGAATGAAGCCTCAGAGGATGCCAACGCTTTTGGAAATAAGGCTGTTTGGAAGCGTTTGATAATTACAGTTGCAGGCGCTTTTATGAATGTTGTACTTGGCATAGTGCTGATGTTCATTCTTGTTTTTATAACAAAGTCGCTTGCTTCAAATACTATTGCCGAATTCAGAGAAAATTCGGTCAGCAGCTCTTCTCTTATGGTGAATGATACAGTTCTCGCGGTTGAGAATGTAGCGGTAAATACCGGAAATGAGCTTGTATATGAGATAATGCATAAGGGCGCAAAGCCACTTACTCTTACCGTTATCAGAAACGGAGAGAAGATAATTTTGCATGATGTATCCTTTGGAAGCATGACAGAGGCGGGCTACACCTTCGGAGAGGTGGATTTTTATGTTTATTCCGAAGCACCCACTTTTCCCAATCTGCTGAAGCACGCATTCTTCCGCTCGATTTCCACAGTTAAGATGATATGGGATTCCGTTATTGATCTTTTTACCGGAAAATACGGGGTTGATGCGATTTCAGGTCCTGTTGGAACCACCACTGCCATAGGTGAGGCGGCAAGCGCAGGTGGGACAAATCTGCTTTTCATTGTTGTTATTATAACGATGAATCTGGGAGTTATGAATCTTCTTCCTTTTCCCGCTCTTGACGGAGGAAGAATTCTGTTCCTTCTCATCGAGCTTGTACGCAGAAAACCGCTGAAGGCAGAGGTTGAGGGATATATAAATTTTGCGGGACTTGTGATTCTTTTTGGATTTATGATATTTATAACCTTTAAGGATATTATAGGACTGATATGAAATATAACGAGATAAGAAAAAAGACAAATGAGGTCAAAATCGGCGGTATTGCTATTGGTGGTAATAATAAAATTGCCATTCAATCTATGACCAATACCGACACAAGAGATTTTGAAGCCACAAAGGCGCAAATTTTGGCTCTTGAGGGCGCGGGATGTGATATCGTAAGAATTACAGTTCCCGATCTTGAAGCCGCAGAGACAGTAAAAAAGCTCAAGGGAACAGATATAAATATCCCCATCGTTGCGGATATTCATTTTGATCACAGAATTGCACTGAAATGCGCCGAATACGGCATAGATAAGATAAGAATAAACCCCGGAAATATCGGCGGCGACGAAAATGTTAAGGCTGTTGCCGATGCTTGCCGTCGCGGTAATATTCCCATAAGAATAGGTGTCAACGGCGGCTCACTTGAAAAGCATCTTCTCCAAAAGCATGGAGGACCGACTCCTATGGCACTTGCCGAGAGTGCAATGTATCATGCCTCGCTTCTCGAAAAATTTGATTTTTACAATACCGTAATTTCAATTAAGGCATCAAATGTGCCCGATATGATAAGGGCAAACAGGCTGGTTTCCGAGATGTGCGATTATCCTCTGCATATTGGTGTAACCGAGGCAGGGGGCGCTGAAATGGGGCTTGTAAAAAGCTCTGTTGGAGTTGGCTCGCTTCTTTGCGACGGAATAGGCGACACCTTGCGTGTTTCGCTTACAGCAGACCCCACCGAGGAGATAGCTGCGGCAAAAAAGATACTTAATGCAGTTGGTATCGAGGGGCAGAGCGGAATGAATATCGTCAGCTGTCCCACCTGCGGAAGAACAAAGATAGACCTTATCGCTCTTTCCTCCCGCTTTGAGGATGCTGCAAGGCGAGAGGGACTTATGGATATGCCCATAAAGGTAGCGCTTATGGGATGCGTCGTAAACGGACCGGGCGAAGCGAGAGAGGCAGACATCGGAATTGCCGGAGGGCAAGGAGAGGCTGTCCTTATATCAAAGGGAGAGATTATCAGAAAAATTCCCGAAGAGAATATAATAGAAACACTCATAGAGGAAATAAAAAAGTATAAAAAGTAATTTAAGAGGAAAAACATGGCTGAGAAAAAACTTACGGAGATACTGAAAAAATACGAGCCGGATGAGAGAAGCAGAAATCTTCTTGACGAGGCATATGATTTCAGCATAAGAGCGGATAAGGATGCGAAAATGCTGGAAATAAAGGCTCATTTTCCCCGTATTATTGATAAAAAGGTGATATATAGAATAGAGGAGGGCATAAGAGTTAGCTATGCTCTTGCTTCCGTGCGCATTTTGCCTGTATATGATCCTTCTTTTTTCAGCTATGATTATCTTCCACAGGTGCTTCTTGAAACAGAGAGAGTCGGAAGCGTTGCAAGAGGATTTTTTAATCACTATGAATGCACCATGGAGGGAACGGAGATCCTCATAAAGATACCTTTTTCTCCCGACGGAGTTGCTTTTGTCTGCGATGCAAAGACTCCAAGGATAATAGAGAACATAATAAAGAGCGAATTTGGTCTTACATATCATGTTACCCTTGATAATTCGGCAAATTACATGGATTATGTGAATCCCGCCGTCACCCGACTCCGTGAATATGAGGAAAGATATAATAGGGGAGTCGGAGGTGCCTTCAGAGAAAGCGAATCCGCGGGTGATACGGGTGATGATGAGGGCTTTGTCTCTCTTTCAAGCGTTGATACACTGTATGCGGGTATAAACGGAACTCCGAGGACAGAGGACGGAACGGTAAAAATAGGAAATAACAGCTTTAATATTTCCGAGCCTGAATTTATCTGGGGTGAGCCATTTGAGATAAACCCTGTGGGTATTTCATTCCTTAAAAGACCGTCGGGAAGCACTGTTATCGTTGGTGAGGTATTCTCATACAGCAGCGAGACCACAAGAAACAGCCAGGATCACTATGATGTTATCTTTGGTGTTTTTGACGGATATACTTCCATCGATGTTTTCAGATGTAATGTTGATGAGGACACAAATAAAAAGCTTGGAAAGACCTTTGGAATTGGGACAACGGTTGCCATAAAGGGTAGAGTCGTTGCAGGTCAGGGTCTTCCTTTTATGGGATATAAGTCAAAGGAAAATCCCGTCTCTGATATGGTCATCGAGCTTGAGGGCGCGGCTGCCATAAAGAAGCTGAAGCGCAAGGACAATGCACCCGTGAAGCGCATTGAGCTTCATATGCACACAAATATGTCGCAGATGGACGCAATAGCATCTCCAAAGGATGTTGTTAAGCTTGCCAATAGCTGGGGACACAGTGCCATTGCCATAACAGACCACGGAAATGTACAGGCATTCCCCGATGCCATGCTTTGCTCGGAGAAAACAGGACAAAAGGTTATCTACGGCATGGAAGCATACTTTGTAAACGATGCAAAGGGCGGTCTCGGTACGGACTATAATGGAAAATTTACCGACGAGCTTGTTGTTTTCGATATCGAGACAACGGGACTTTCGGTGCTTAATTGCGGTATTACCGAAATAGGTGCGGTGAAGATAAAGGACGGACAGGTTATTGATGTTTTCAATACCTTTGTTGACCCCGAAAGACCGATTCCCGAGGATGTATCAAAGCTTACGGGAATTACCGACGAGATGGTAAAGGGCGCACCGAAATCGGGAGAGGCGATACGAAGCTTTCTTGATTTTTGCGGCGGAGATCTTCTTCTTGCGCATAATGCCAATTTTGATATTGGCTTTATCCGTCATTATGCTATCGCAAACGGTATTGAATTTAATAACCCTTATGTGGATACCGTTGCAATTTCAAGATTTATAAATGAGGATATAAAGAATCATAAGCTCAATACCCTTGCGGAATATTTTCGTCTGGGTGATTTCAACCACCATAGGGCAAGCGATGATGCGGAAATGCTTGCGAATATCTTCTTTGCAATGTGTCAGAAGATGGAGAAATTCGATTGGGAAAGATTTGGCGATCTTGATAGAGAAATGAAGGGAAATACAGACCCGCTTCAGCTTCCTTCCTATCACCAGATAATTCTTGTGAAGAATAAAGTCGGTCTGCGCAATCTTTATGAGCTTATAAGCAACAGCTATATTAAATATTATAAGAGAAATCCTAGAATCCCAAAAAGTGAACTGATGAAACACAGAGAGGGACTTATCATTGGATCTGCCTGTGAGGCGGGAGAGCTTTTCAGGGCTATTCTTGAGGGAGCTTCCGAGGATGATATCGAAAAGATAGTTGAATTTTACGATTATCTTGAAATTCAGCCTATATGCAACAATCGATTCCTCATTGCAGAGGGCAAGGCTGGCAGCGATGAGGACCTTCGTGAGCTTAATCGCAAGGTTGTCGCTCTCGGAGAAAAATATAATAAGCCCGTTTGTGCTACTTGCGATGCTCATTTTCTTAATAAAGAAGATGAGATAAGCCGAAAGATACTTCTTGCATCTATGAAATTCAAGGATGCGGATAAGGATATCGGACTTTACCTCCGTACAACAGAGGAAATGCTTGAAGAATTTGCGTATCTTGGCGAGGAAAAGGCATATGAGGTAGTAGTTACAAATACCAATCTCATAGCCGATATGATCGAGAAAGTCAGGCCTATTCCGGAGGGAACTTACACTCCTAATATGGAGGGTGCAGAGGAAGATCTACAGAATATGTGCTGGGAGAGGGCAAAGAAGATATATGGCGATCCTCTTCCCGATATTGTAAGAGAAAGACTTGATAAGGAGCTTACCTCTATCATCAAAAACGGCTTTGCGGTGCTTTATATGATTGCCCAGAAGCTTGTTTGGTATAGCGAAAGCCAAGGATATCTTGTTGGCTCGCGAGGCTCTGTTGGCTCATCCTTTGTTGCAAATATGGCGGGTATTTCCGAGGTTAATTCCTTGCCGCCACACTATTATTGTCCCAAATGTCAGTATTCGCAGTTTTTTACAGACGGTAGCGTTGGCTCGGGCTTTGACCTTCCCGATGCTGTTTGTCCAAAATGCGGCGAAAAGCTTATCGGTGACGGTCACGATATCCCCTTTGAGACCTTCCTTGGCTTCTATGGAGATAAATCCCCCGATATCGACCTTAATTTCTCGGGCGAGGTGCAGGGAAAGGTACATAAATATACCGAGGAGCTTTTCGGAAAGGAAAACGTGTTCCGTGCGGGAACTCTCGGTACTCTTGCGGATAAGACCGCCTTTGGTTATATTGCAAAATACCTTGAGGAGCGCAAGCTGAAGCTGGGCATTTCCGAGGTCAACCATATGATCAGCACCATTGTCGGTGTTAAGAGGACAACGGGTCAGCACCCGGGCGGAATCATAGTTGTCCCGAGGGAATATTCAATTTATGACTTCACGCCTATTCAGCATCCCGCTGATGACCCGAAATCGGATATTTTGACAACTCATTATGCTTTTTCATATCTCCATGACACCATCCTTAAGCTCGACGAGCTTGGACACGATGTGCCTACCAAGTATAAGATGATTGAAACCTACAGCGGAACGGACGTTATGAAGATAAAAATGAATGATGAAGAGGTATATAAGCTTTTCGAATCAACAGAGCCTCTCGGTGTTTCGCCCGAGGAGATCGGAGTTCCACTCGGAACTCTCGGACTTCCCGAGTTTGGAACAAAATTCATCATCGGAGTGCTTCAAACCGCAAAGCCCAAGAATTTTGCGGACCTTCTTCAGATATCGGGACTTACCCACGGAACAGGCTGTTGGCTTGGTAACGCGGACGAGCTGATCAAAAAGGGAATATGTAATATTTCCAACGTTATCGGGTGCCGAGACGATATTATGAATGCTCTTATCAGATACGGTCTTAACAATTCTGATGCTTTTAAGATAATGGAGAGCGTAAGAAAGGGTAAGGGACTTACCCCCGAATGGGAGCAGAATATGACCGAGCACGGAGTTCCCGATTGGTATATCGAATCCTGCAAAAAGATCAAATATATGTTCCCGAAGGCTCATGCGGCGGCATACGTTATGTCAGCGATACGCCTTGCCTGGTATAAGGTGCATATGCCTATTATGTTCTACTGCGCAATGTTCACGGCGGCAGGCGGTGAAGTTGATTCCGAGATCGTTATGGGCGGAAAGCGCAAGGTAAGAATGGTCATAGACGAGATCGAACGCAAGGGAAGAGAAGCGACAGCAAAGGAAAAGGGACAGGTAAGTACCCTTATGCTTGTAAACGAGTGCCTTTCAAGAGGAGTAAAAATACTTGGAGTTAATATCAATAAATCCGAGGCTAAAAAATTCAAGCCTGAGGGTGATGCCATAAGACTTCCGTTCATTTCACTTCCCGGACTTGGCGAAAGCGTTGCGGAAGCCATTGTAAATGAACGCGAAAAGGAGCCGTTCTTCTCGGTTGAGGATATGCAGATAAGGGCAAAGGTGTCAAATTCCATTATTGAGCTTCTCCGAAAGAATAACGCCTTTGACGGCGTTGCCGAGACCGCACAGCTTACATTTTTCTGATCTTTAAATAAAATTGAGCCGGGCTGCATCGCAGCTCGGCTATTGCGTTTAAATAGGAATTTATCGGTGAGATGAAAAACGCAAATCTGTAGGGGACGGCGACCTCGACGTCCCCTACAAACAAATGTCTCGGCCTGTTCGAGAAATTCCTGTTTATC
>JAZROG010000040.1:0-28655 GCA_045648605.1 Eubacteriales bacterium
GAAATAGAAATTTAGCGAACAGTTTGTCCGTAAAAATCGTTTGTAGATCCCTCGACAAGCTCGGGATGACTATTGGTAGTTGTTTGTTTCTCTTTCTACGGGAAGTAAGTACAAATTACACGTAAAAAAGTGGAGAAACGCTCCTACGGGTCATCCTGAGCGCATGGCGCGGAGTCGAAGGATCTATGAGCGATAAAGGATGATTTTACCACAGCATTCCTTTTTTAAACGCACCGATAAATCCCTGTTTGAAAAATGTCAGTTCTTTTTAAATTCTACTTTGCCGTCGTTCGCAGTTGCGGTGATTTTGTCTCCTACCTTTATTCTGCCCTCCAGCATCTCGGTGGAGAAGGTGTCCTCGATCATACGAACGATAGCGCGGCGCAAGGGTCTTGCTCCGTAAACGGGATCGAATCCCTCCTTTGCAACAAGCTCTCCTATGCTATCATCAAATTCGATCTCGATTCCCATATTCTTTATGCGAAGCGCGACCTCATCTAGCATAAGCGCGGCGATGGAGCAGATATTTGCGTGAGAAAGCTTGCTGAAAATAATGATATCGTCAACTCGGTTAAGAAATTCGGGGCGGAATGTGGCTTTGAGTGCATTCATTATTCGCTCATCCTGCTGATTTTTCTCGTGCTCACCTGCGTCACTTGTCACAAAACCAAGCTGTGCTCTGGCTTTTTCTTCACCCGAAGCACCCGCATTTGATGTCATGATGATAATGGTGTTCTTAAAATCAACTCTTCTTCCCTGTGAGTCGGTCAAAATTCCGTCCTCAAGCACCTGAAGCATAATATTGAAAACATCGGGATGAGCCTTTTCGATCTCGTCAAAAAGAACCACCGAATATGGCTTGCGGCGAATCTTTTCGGTGAGCTGTCCGCCCTCCTCAAATCCAACATAACCCGGAGGTGAGCCGATAAGCTTTGAAACGCTGTGCTTTTCCATATATTCCGACATATCAAGGCGCACCATTGCACCGGGATCACCGAACATAACATCCGCAAGCGCCTTTGTAAGCTCTGTTTTACCCACACCTGTAGGACCGATGAAGATAAATGAGCCAATGGGGCGGTTGGGATTTTTCAGACCTATTCTGCCTCGTCTTATTGCTTTTGAAATAGCCTCGATAGCTCTGTCCTGACCTATGACCCTGCTTTTAAGAATTTCTTCAAGCCTTATGAGCTTATCGCTTTCCTCCTCCATCAGTCGGCTGACGGGAATACCCGTCCACTGGGTAACGATGTCGGCAATATCGCTCTCGCGCACCGCATGACCGCTTGTATCATTGCTCTTTTGCCAATGGTCACGCATTTTTTCATATTCCTCGCGGAGATTTTTTTCTTCATCGCGAAGCCTTGCCGCTCTTTCAAAATCCTGTGCGCTGATCGCCTCCTCCTTTTCTTTTGTCAAGGATTTCAGCTTTTCCTCAAGGTCTTTAAGATCGGGAGGCGAGGTGAAGGTGCTTATTCTTATCCTCGATGCCGCCTCGTCAATAAGGTCTATCGCTTTGTCGGGAAGAAAACGGTCGGGGATATATCGCTTTGAAAGGGAGACAGCCGCCTCGATTGCTTCATCTGTTATCTTAAGCTTGTGGTGAGCCTCGTATTTGTCGCGCAGACCCTTTAAGATCAGCACAGATTCTTCGGGAGTTGGCTCATTTACCATAACCGACTGAAATCTTCTCTCAAGTGCAGCATCCTTTTCGATGTGTGCTCTGTATTCCGAGATCGTGGTTGCACCGACCACCTGCATCTCACCTCTTGCAAGGGCAGGCTTGATGATGTTTGCGGCGTCCACCGCACCCTCTGCCGCACCTGCGCCGATTATGGTGTGTATCTCGTCGATAAAGAGTATGATCGAAGGATTTTTCGAGACCTCGCCCATAACTCCCTTGAGTCTTTCCTCAAATTCTCCGCGGTATTTTGCCCCCGCTATCATAGAAGGGATATCAAGAGAAACGATGGTCTTGCCCTTTAGCGTTTCGGGGACGTTTCCTTCAACTATCCTTTGGGCAAGCCCCTCAACAACTGCGGTCTTTCCAACGCCCGGCTCACCGATAAGGCATGGGTTATTCTTTGTTCTTCTCGAGAGTATCTGTATCACTCGCTCTGTTTCCTTGTCTCTTCCGATGATGGGGTCGATCTTGCCTTCCTTTGCAAATGCGGTAAGATCTCTGCCATAGCTTGAAAGAGTTGGAGCGCCGCTAATCTGTGATTTTTGAGGATCCTTGGGATTTTTTCTGTCTCTCTGGGCAGAATCGGATTCGCCATAGGCAGCATGGGGATTCATTTCTCCGAGAAAATCGATTATACTGTTTTTCAGCTCCTCTATACCTGCCCCAAGACCTATAAGGATCTTCACGGCAACGCAGTCACGCTCGCCGAGAACACCAAGAAGCAGATGCTCCGTGCCGATATAGCCCTGACCGCGGCGCATGGATTCGTAAGCCGATGCCTCGATGATTCTCTTTGTTCTTGGGGTCATGTCAACAGAGCCGACAGGGCCGCTTCCCGTGCCCGTCATCTCGATTATGGCTTTTTTAATATCATCACTTGTAACACCGAATTTTGCCAGCAGATTTGAGGACGCGCTGTCCTTTTCTTCGCTAAGGGCAAAAAGAAGATGCTCCGAGCCTATATATGTGTGTCCAAGCTCTCTTGCAAGAGAAAGAGAGCGATTAAGTGAATTTTGTGCTTTTTGTGTAAAACGGTTCAAATAAATTACCTTCCTTCCGATTTATTTTCCGAGTGCTTCGCGGCAAAGCCTTGCTCTTGCTCTGTCTCTTTCGGAATTTGTTTTTGGCGCTTCCTTTTCCGAGAGAGTAAGAGTTGCGGGCATTGCTTCGATAAAGAGCTTGCCGAGAGTTATATAACTGATATCTGTAATGATTCCGAGGGCGATGCCGAGACGGATATTTGAAAAATGCTCGATAAATTCTGCCGAGGAGAGCATATGAGCGTATTTCAGAATACCCTCGCTGCGAAGTGCAGTGTCGCGCAGTCTTTCAAGATTTTCGCCTCTTATTGACGAACGGAGATTTCTTTCCTGCTCGTTTATCTGTGCGATCACATCTCCCAGCTTTCTCAGAGTGTCCTCCTCTGTTATGCCGAGAGTTATCTGATTTGATATCTGATAGATCCCGCCCTTGCCCGAGGAGCCTTCACCGAAAAGACCGCGCATTGTAAGACCGATCTTTGATAACTGTGAAGCGATCGTGGAGATCCTGCTTGCCATTGTAAGAGCAGGGAGAAACATCATCACGGATGCGCGCATTCCCGTACCAAGATTTGTGGGGCAATGGGTAAGATAACCGAGCTCTTCGTCATAAGCGATATCAAGGGTTGCATCGAGTATGTCGTCATATTTTGTGGCTATATCATATGCTTCTGTAAGAGCAAGACCGGGAAGGATCGTCTGGAGTCTTATGTGATCCTCCTCGCAGATCATCACCGAAGCGCTTGTGCTTTCGTTTATGAGAAGTGCATGGGGGGATTTCTTTAAGGCAAATTCGCGGCTGATGTAATGCTTTTCAACAAGCGATGCCGCCTCGGTATTTGTACCTTCAAGAAAATCGTGTCTTGTAAAGCCCTGTCCGCAGAGCGAGGAATCTACCTTTTGGATAATTTCCTTTGCTGCGTCCTGTGAAAGCTTTCCCTCAAAGGGATAGCCGCAAAGGTTTCTTGCAAAGCGTATGCGGGAGCTTAAAACCGTATCAAATTCGTTTCCTATTTCGTTGTACCAAGCCATTTTGTCACTCCTCTCACATATTTGCTTCAATGTCTTTTATCTTGTCGCGCAGAATTGCCGCTTCTTCAAAATTTTCATCCGAGATTGCGGCTTTAAGCTCTTTTTTGAGAGCCTTCAGTTCATTTTCCTTCTTGTTTTTAGCCTTTGCCCTAGCGGGTGCTCTGCCCATATGCTTTGCATTGCCGTGTATGCTTCTTATGCTTGGAGCAAGCTCGGCTGCAAAGGTGCTGTAGCACTGACTGCATCCCGCCTTGCCAACTCTGCGAAATTCCGCAAAGGTATATCCGCATCCGGGACAGCTTTTTGCCCCTGCGCTCTTTGGGAGCATTTCTGCCCCTGAGAATAAACCTCCAAAGATGTCATTATGGAAAGAGGAGGGGATAAATGCAGAATCAAAAAGTGAATTACCCATTTGAAGCTCGCCGCTCTTTTTCATTTCCTCGGCGCAATCACTGCAGAGAGCCAAGCTGCGCTTTTTTCCGTTGATGTTTTCCTCAAAAAAGAAGGAAGCATTATTTTTTTTGCATTTTTCACACAACATTTTTATACCATCCTAACCTTATGTTTATTTTAGCCCATTATTGATAAGATTATATGCCTGAATATATCGGCTCTTATTCTTCCTCTCACCTGAATCGGTATTTCCGAGAGTGCCGCATTTGAGAGGGAAGCGCATATCATGGAATATTCGCGCTCGGTTATAAGTGAATTGCCCAGAAGATTCTGAAGATATGCAACAGCTTCTTTTTCGTCGATATCGTCACCTATCGCATAGAAAAAATGCATAAGATATTCGCTTCCGTGCATCTGCTTGCGTACTATCCTGATGCAACCGCCGCCGCCTCTGCGGCTTTCGATTATATATCCTCGCTCCGGGGTGAAGCGTGAGGTTATTACATAGCTTATCTGGCTTGGGACGCATCCGAGTCTTGTTGCCATTTCGTTTCTTTTAAGCTCAAGAGAGCCGCCGCCCTCGTCAAGCATTTCCTCTATAAGCTTTGCAATACTATCTGCCAACATTTGTAAGCACCATCCTTTTTTTGACCTTCTTTGACTTTTGTGATTATAGTATAACTCGAAAGTCAAAGAAAGTCAAAGTCAAAAAAAGACAAAGAGAGATGCTTGGCGGCGATTTCGGGCATTTATTTTGATTTATCCTGCTGTTTTCTCGTTTTTTCATTATTTTTGACTTTTGTCAGCGGCATGTTCCAAACAGTAAGATAACCGCTTCTTATCGGGACATTCTTGCAAAGGAGAGAAATAAAACCTTCGCATTCCGCACGGATGTCAACATTATGCCGAGCTCCCTTTTTTGAGGATATAAAGACCGTTATTACATCTGTAAATCCGTCTTTTTTAGGTGAGATGGGTGTTGCTTTATCATTTATGTATATTCGCGCATCGTCAAGCGGCAGTCCGCATCCGTTTAATGTGACTCTGACGGTAAGCTTTCCCGAAAAGTGCTCTTTCACGTGCTTTTCCTCCCGATTTATAAGGTTATCTGTATATATTAATATGAGTTTTCAAGATATTTTGTGCTTACCTATTGACTTTAGGGAGAAAAAGTGTTATAATCTTACGTGCGCCGGTGTGATGGAATTGGCAGACGTGCCGGACTCAAAATCCGGTCCTGGCGACAGGGTGCGGGTTCGACCCCCGCCACCGGCACCAGAAAAAAGCACTTGCATTGCAAGTGCTTTTTTCAATGATATCCGTTCCCTTTTGTCACGGATGATATACCCTGCGGGTATGATATCTGCTTCGCAGATGATGTACGCTTCGCGTATGATGGGAACGGATATTATATCATATTTGCGCAGCAAATATATTATGCGGCTTATGCCGTATATCATATTGCCGCAAGGCGATGCATCATTGAAAAATATGATACAATTATAAATAAAGAAGGTGCTTTTGTGAAAAGAAGGCGAGGTTCATATGGAAAGAAAACAGATTTCAATAAATTTTGATGATATCCCCGAAATTTTTCATCCGTATCTCTCGGGGGCGGATATTTATGACAGCAGCTGTTCACGCGAGGCAAGGGTATATTATATTGACAAGGACAACGGATATTTTCTCAAATCCGCGCCCAAATGGTCAATGGAGCTTGAATCGGCGATGGGGCAGTTTTTTCATTCGAAGGGGCTTACAGCAAAAGTTGTGAGGTATATTTCTCTTGAAAAGGATTGGCTTTTAACCGAAAGGGTAAAGGGTGAGGACGGAACGTCAAGAATGTATCTTGATGAGCCCGAAAGGCTTTGCGACACCTTTGCTCTTGCGCTTCGCACTCTTCATGAGACGGATGGTGCCACTTGCCCAATTCAAAACAGAACTGCGGATTACATTGCTTCTGCCGAGCGCGGATACCAAAAAGGCCTTTTTGACACGGGCATTTTCCCCTGTATAGAATTCAAAACAGCCGATACCGCATGGGAGTTTTTCAGCAAAAACGCAAAATACTTAAAGAATGACACACTCATCCACGGCGATTACTGCCTACCGAATATTATTTTTGATAATTGGCGCTTCAGCGGATTTATAGATCTTGGAAACGGCGGTATGGGAGATAGGCATATTGACCTTTTCTGGGGCGCGTGGACTCTTTTTTACAATCTGAAAACCGATAAATATACCGAAAGATTTTTTGATGCCTACGGCAGTGATAAGGTGGAGAAGGATATCCTTAAGATTATATCGTCCGCAGAGGTGTTTGGATAAAAAGAAATTTGTTGAGCCAATGACAAATTTCTTTCTAAACAAAAAACACTTGTAAAAATTTAAACTTAGTGGTATAATATACTATGTATTTAGATATTGAAAAGGAGGTTTCGCCCAATGGCAAAGCTTGATACACTATATACCCTTCTGGAAAACAAAAATTATACCGAATTTATGCGAGCCATAGACGAGACCGAGCCTATTGATATTGCCGAATTCATTGAATCTCTTCCCGAGGAAAAGCGGCTTTCGGTCTTCCGTATGTTCAAAAAGAATATTTCTGCTGATATTTTTGCAGAGCTTGACAGCGATGTGCAGGAGCATATTATCTCAAAGGCAGGAGACGCTGAAATCTCCATTATGCTTGAGGAGCTTTATGTGGACGATGCTGTTGATATGCTGGAGGAGCTTCCCGCAAACATGGTAAAGCGTATTCTTCAGGTGGCAAAGCCCGAGACCCGCGCCCTTATCAATAAATTTTTAAGCTATCCGGAGGACAGTGCGGGAAGCGTTATGACAGCGGAATTTATTGATCTGAAAAAGAACATGACGGTCGGCGAGGCTATTGCCAATATTAGAAAAACAGGTATCGACAAGGAAACGGTCTATGCCGCCTACGTTACCGACAGTGCTAGGATACTTGAAGGCACGATAAAGCTGGAGGAGCTGCTTTTTGCCTCCGACTCAACTCTTATCGGCGACGTTATGAACACAGATTTTGTCTTTGCAGGCACTCACGATGAAAAAGAGACCGTTGCAATACTCATTTCAAAATATGACCTTTTTGCCCTTCCCGTTGTTGACCGTGAGCAAAGACTTGTGGGAATCGTTACGGTCGATGACGCTATCGACGTTATCGAGGATGCGGCAACAGAGGACATCGAAATGATGGGTGCTATTACCCCTACCGACAAGCCGTATCTTAAAACAGGAGTTTTTGAGACCTTTAAGACCAGATTCCCTTGGCTTCTTTTGCTCATGATATCCGCAACCTTTACAGGGCAGATCATCGCGAGCTTTGAGGGGGCGCTTTCTGCCTTTCCTATTCTTATAGCATTCATTCCAATGCTGATGGGCACGGGAGGAAATTCCGGCGGTCAGTCCTCAGTCACCGTTATCCGCGGTCTTGCGCTTGACGAGATCAGAATGGGTGATATCTTGAAGGTGATCTGGAAGGAGCTTCGCATTTCCTTGCTCTGCGGTGTCATTCTTGCTGCCTGCAATTATATTAAAATACTTCTTGTGGACAATCTCATTTTTGGAAATGAAGTTGATCTTATTTCCGCGCTTGTGGTTTCTCTTGCTCTGCTTGTAACTGTAGTGCTGGCAAAGATCATTGGTGCTTCGCTTCCGATACTCGCAAAGCGAATTGGATTTGATCCGGCAGTTATGGCAAGTCCTCTTATCACAACGATCGTTGATGCTCTTTCACTTATGATCTATTTTGCCTTTGCAAAATTGATGCTCGGAATATAAAAAATATTTTGACAAAAAGCACCCGTCTGATGACGGGTGCTTTATAATTTTTACAGCATACCGAGGGCAAATCAGTCCTCCGAATTTTTCAGCTCCTTCAGCTCGTTAAGGAATGTATCAAGATCCTTGAATTCCCTATATACCGATGCAAAGCGAACATATGCAACATGATCGCGCGTCTTAAGCTTTCGCATCGCCATTTCACCAAGCTCGATGGAGGATATCTCCTGACAAAGAGAATTCTGAAGCTCACTCTCGATCTCGTCGGCAATGTCGCCTGCGTTTACAGAACGCTTCTGGCAAGCCTTAAGAAGACCTGTCAGCAGCTTGTTCTTATCAAAAAGCTCCTTTGAGCCATCCTTCTTGATTACTATTATCTGCACAGATTCGATAACCTCAAAGGTTGTAAATCGTTTCTGACACTCGGGACATTCGCGGCGGCGGCGAATACTTGTCCCCTCATTTATAGGTCTTGAATCTATTACCTTACTATCAGCAAACGCGCAATATGGACATTTCATTTTTGTTTTCTCCGATTTCTTGGGATTTTATAGCAATATTATACACCAAAAGCTCTGAAAAGTAAAGAGCTTTTTCTTTGTTTTTTATCCTTTTTGATATGTAATATCCTCGATCACATCACAAAGAGTACAAGGGGTCACTGTATTTCGGACAATGAGATCATAAATCATAGCAACATCCGAAATTTTTCCGAATATTCTGCGCATAGCCCTTTCCTTGCCGTAAAATATACAAATGATATATTCTTCCTTCCTTTGGGGAAGCTTTATAAGCTTGTATTCTGCTTCTTTGCCGCAAATAGTGGCTCTGTCATGGGCAAGCAAAACTCTCCTTTCATTTCTCATATTCTACCTCCTTAAATTTTGATAGCTACATAACATTATACCATACTATTTGAAAACATTTGTTAGAATTTTCGACATAAAATCAATGATAAATGTAAAATTATGTTTATATTTACAATATATTACATTTCTCTTTGCTTTTTTGCGCTTATTATGTCGAATGCTTCCACAAAAAGAAAACAAAAATTTCGTTTTTTACCACATTCCTTCTTTTTATGCAGATCACTCATTTTATTCCTTATATTGTGGTTTGACAAGGCAGTGCCGCAATGCTATAATTTAATTGATTTCTAAATTCTTTTTTCGTTTTTTTAGAAATTAAAGCCATTTTATACAAAATTCGAAAGGAGAATATACATGAAGAAAAAAACAAGGCTAAAGCTTTCATTTGGCAAATATTCGCTTTTTCTTTTCAAAGCGGGACTTGCCCCGATTTCACTTTTCTTACTGATAACCTCCGCAAGGTTTTGTGAGGATGCTGCAATCGATCCCGCAAAGGCACTCATTACATATCCCGATATCTTTTCTGTTGCCCTCGGCTCGCTTCTGCTACTGATATTCGGAGCTATCGTTCTTAATATTTGCGAAAAATGATCTGTTCTAAAATACTTTTTCTCCTCATATACTGAAGCGAAAGACTACAGAAAAAAGGGAGGAAAAGTATGTCAGAGCATTCAATTTATAAGGATATTGCCATAAGAACGGGCGGCGATATTTATATTGGTGTCGTTGGGCCTGTAAGAACAGGAAAATCTACATTTATCAAGCGTTTTATGGATTCGGCGGTGCTTCCGAATATCGAAAACGAATTTGACAGAAGCCGTGCCAGAGATGAAATGCCGCAAAGCGCAAGCGGAAAAACGGTTATGACCACCGAGCCGAAATTCGTTCCCGACGAGGCGGTCTCCATAAAATTTGAGGACGGCGCACATTTAAAGGTGAAGATGATCGACTGTGTCGGTTATATCGTTCCCGACGCGATAGGTCATATCGAGGAGGGCAAGCCCAGAATGGTCAGCACACCTTGGTCGGATGAGCCTATCCCATTTACGAGAGCCGCCGAGATCGGCACCGAAAAGGTTATAAAGGAGCATTCAACCATCGGAATGGTCGTCACCACCGACGGCACCATTGGAGAGATACCGAGAGAGAGCTATGTTGAGGCAGAGGAAAGAGTAATAAAGGAGCTTCGTGAGCTTGGCAAGCCCTTTGCGGTCATACTGAATTCAGCAGAGCCGGAAACGCAAAGGGCAGTGGAGCTTGCAATGGAGCTTGAGGAAAAATATAAGGTACCCGTTGCGCTTGTAAGCTGTCTTGACCTTGATGATAACGATATAAAGCACATTCTTGAGCTTGTACTGCATGAATTCCCGATTTCCGAGATACATGTTTCACTTCCCGGATGGCTTTTTGCGCTTCCTGCGGATGATAAGGTAAGAGCCTCCATCTGCGAGGCTGTTTCATGTGCCGCAGCAAGGGTTCACAAAATAGGCGACACAGCGGAAGCGTTTTCCGAGCTTGAGGAATGTGAATATGTGGAGAGAGTGACGGATTGTACTCTTGATTACGGCAGCGGAAGCGCTGAAATTTCCGTAAAGCTCCCCGAAAGCCTTTATTATTCGGTGCTTGGAACACTCACGGGATTTGAGATCGAGGACGAAAATTCGCTTATCTCTCTTATGCGCGAGCTTTCCGAGGTAAAAACAAAATACGATAAGATATCCGAGGCGCTCCAAATGGTGCAGACAAAGGGATACGGAATCGTTATGCCGAGCGTTGACGAAATGAAGCTTGAAGAGCCTGAGATAGTCAAGCAGGCAGGCTCATACGGTGTAAGACTTCGCGCGGCGGCGCAGTCCATCCACATGATAAGGGCAAATATCGAAACAGAAATAAGCCCCATCGTCGGCACAGAGGCGCAATCCGAGGAGCTTATAAAATATATGCTTCATGAATTTGAGGAGGACCCCAAATCCATATGGCAATCGAATATGTTCGGCAAAAGCCTTTATGAGCTGATGAACGAGGGACTGCATACAAAGCTTGAGCATATGCCCGAGGACGCGAGAATGAAGCTTTCGGGAACTCTTGAACGCATCATCAACGAGGGCAGCGGCGGGCTTATCTGCATTATTCTTTAATAAAAATAACAAAGGGGTTGAATGTTTCAACCCCTTTGTTGGTTTATTCCGCAAGCCATTTTTCGGCATTTGCCTTTGACATTCTCTTGATGTCTTCCTTTTTATAAGGGGATTCCTCTCCGCCGTTGAGATAAAGGAAATAGCTTCCGCTCTCTGTTTGATAGAGTGTTTCCTCATATCCCGCGGGATCACCGAAAACACCAACCGACTTTCTCTTTATAAGAGTTGCATTGTCGGTATCGTAAACCTTACCGCATATAGTTTTTAACACAAAAATAACCTCCTTTTTTCTATTGTTGTTATTTTATCACATAAAGATGCATCTGTCAAGCGAAAAAAGTCGTCAAAAAAGAAAAAATTTGGATATTTCAAATTTTTTTTCAAAAACCTATTGCATTTTAGAAAAAAGTGTGCTATAATATGGCGTATTGTGTGAATATCAGTAAAGTGAGGTGTAAAAAATGAAGGAAGGAATTCATCCTGAATACAAAGAAGTTGTGATCAAGTGTGCATGCGGTGAAACCGTTGTCACCAAGTCCACTAAGGGCGAAGATATCAAGGTTGAAGTTTGCTCCAAGTGCCATCCCTTCTTTACCGGTAAGCAGAAATTCGTTGATGCGGGCGGTAGAGTTGATAAGTTCAAGAAGAGACTTCAGGCCAGCGCAAAATAAGCAAAACTTCGCAGTAGCGGGCAGGAGTGCGTTTGCACATCCTGCCCTTATTGTTTTTTCCGAAAGGATGTGAATTTATGCCACAGAATTATAATGATAAAAAACTCGATGAGCGCGCTATACTCGTTGCGCTCCAAAGCCGAGGACTTGATGCAGAGGACGTGGAAAAGAGCCTTGACGAGCTTGAAAGGCTTCTTGAAACTGCAGGCGGTGAGGTTTTTGCAAGAGTCACCCAGGCAAAGGATACTCCCGATATAAGAACGGTCGTTGGAAGCGGAAAGGTTCAGGAGATAGGCGAGCTTTGCAAAAATAACGATATTGAGCTTGTTATTTTCGATTGCGAGCTGTCTCCCTCTCAGATAAGAAATCTTGAGGACGGAACAGGTGCTCATGTTATCGACCGCAGTATGCTCATTCTCGATATTTTTGCCCTCCATGCACTTACGGGTGAGGGTAAGCTTCAGGTTGAGCTTGCACAGCTCAAATATACTGCGCCGAGACTTATCGGTAAAGGTCTTGAGCTTTCCCGTCTTGGAGGCGGAATAGGTACGAGAGGTCCCGGTGAGAGCAAGCTTGAGAGCGACAGAAGACATATGAAGCGCCGAATAGTTGCCCTTGAAGCGGAGCTTGACGAGCTTGATAAGAACCGCAGTACAATGCGCGCGGCAAGAGACAGGAGCGGCATTTCAAAGGTTGCCATCGTTGGCTATACCAATGCGGGCAAATCCACGCTGCTCAATAGACTTACCGATGCGGGAATACTTGCGGAGGACAAGCTTTTTGCAACACTTGACCCAACAACGAGAAAATTTGAGCTTCCTTGCGGTGAGAGCGTGCTTCTTACCGACACTGTTGGATTTATCAGAAAGCTTCCGCATCATCTTGTGAAGGCTTTTAAATCCACTCTTGACGAGGCTGTTTATGCGGATATTCTTCTTATTCTCATTGATGCTTCGGACGATGAATGTGAGGAGGAGCTTGCGGTTACGGATAAGCTGCTTACCGAGCTTGGTGCGGTCGGCAAGCCTACTCTTTATGTTTTCAATAAGTGCGACATGGCAGATGAGCTTCCCACTCTGTCGGGCGGTGACAGAGAAAATATTTTCTATATTTCCGCAAAGACGGGCGAGGGCGTTGCCGCTATGATAAGCCGTCTTGAGGAGATTGTTCAGTCAGGGAAAAAGAGACTTGTTTTCACAATTCCCAATTCCGAGCAGGGCGCGCTTAATATCCTTTATAAAAGTGCGTCTGTTGAGGATGTTGAATACGGTGCGGAGAATGTAAAGGTAACTGCTGTTGTTGATGCAAAAATAAGAGGACAGCTTGGAAAATATCTCTCCGAGGATGACAGGATAAAAAAAGAGAGCGAGGCTGACTGGTGATGGCAGAGCTTTATACTACCATTGAAAAGGAAGCTGTCGCGGAATTTGAAGAAAAAAAGTCGATATTTATAGGTCACGCAATGCCTGTTAAAACAGAGGAGGAAGCGGCGGCTTTTGTTAAAGAGCTTAAAAACAAATACCGAGATGCAACTCACAATGTTTTTGCTTATGTTTTAGGCGACGGAACGATTCAGAGATATTCGGACGACGGTGAGCCGCAGGGAACTGCGGGAATGCCTGTTCTTGATGTTATACGCAAGTCGGGATGCACCGATACTGCAATCGTTGTGACAAGATATTTCGGCGGAACACTTCTCGGGGCGGGCGGACTTGTGAGAGCCTATTCCCATTCGGCAAAGCTGGCACTTGATGCGGCGAATGTTATCACATATGAAAAATATGCGGTGCTGAAGCTTACCTGCTCCTATTCCGATTATGGGAAATATCTTGCCGAAACAGAAAAATTCGGTCTTATAAACGATGGAGTTGACTTCGCTGAGAATGTCACAATGAATCTTGCTGTAAAAAGCACGCGACTTTCCGATTTCGAGAAGCTGATAAGCGATGCAAGCAACGGAAAGCTTGCACCCGAAAAGGTCGGCGAAAGATTCGATTATAGGTGAGAGGTAAATAGGAATTTATCGAACAAACGAAGGTGTATTTTTGTAGGGGACGGCGCCCTCGACGTCCCGCAAAAGACGTGGAATTTCCTTTGATTTCAAATGACAAACGGGACGTCGAGGTCGCCGTCCCCTACAAACAAACGTCTCCGACAGTTCGACAAATCCCTGTCTGAAATATAAAATCGGCGCAAAAAAGGGACTTCTGTGAAGTCCTTTTTTGATGCAATTATTTTCCGAAATTTGCGAGCTTTTTATAAAGATCGTCAAAGAGATTGTCTCTCCATATTTTATAAACATATTTGATAAGATGTCTTGTTTTGTCCTCGCCATATTGCTGATCGTATTCGGGAATGGGGGCGGGGATGAGCATATCATTTATAAATCCGGAATCCTTATTCAGCAGCCAAGCGACGGCGGTAACATCCCAGATAACTCTCGACCATGGCTTTCCCTTGGCGTAGCTTTCCGCCACCTCGATCACGTGGTCGCATAGGTAGTCGCAAAGCTCATTTTTGCCTCTCAAAAAATGCTCAAGCTCGTATTTCCCGACTGCGAAAATATCAACAACACCGCCGCAGGGAAGCTGTACAAGGGGCACACCGCAGCCGAATACGATTCTTGCCGCCGCTATATCCTGCCTCATATTGAATTCACAAGCGGCTCTCGGCATATGAGTTGCATGACCTCCGAGCCAAACGATAACACAGTTTTCTTTCATATTGTGATTCATCAGAATTGCCGATGCAACGTTTGTTATAGCTCCGATGGCAACGATATAAAGCGGATTTTCGGGGGAATATTCATTGGCAAGGGAAGCCATAAAGCTTGAAGCATCCGATTCTGTGGGAGTAGCCTCATTTTCAAGATATTTTTCAGAGCCTCTGAAAACCTTTTCCTTCATGGAATCAAGCTTCATAAGAGATAAAAGCTTCAATATCTCATTATAGCTCTTTTCCATTCCGTCGGCGGCGGAGGCGGAAAGGGAATTGAAAAATGGGGCGGCGCAGATGCCTCTTACATTTAATTTCTCGGGATTTGCCAGCATATAAGCAATTGCAAATTGATCGTCAACCTCATTATATGCATCGGTATCGAGGATAACATCTATTTTGCTATTTGGAAAGGAAAGATTTTTGATATATTGTTCTATATTCATCGTTTTTCCTCACTTGTTTTTTGTTAAGTTACATTATAGCATCTCGGCAAAAAATTGTCAATAATAAAAAATAAATAAAATTGCTGAAATAAAAAGTAAAAACAAGTTTTTCTGCGTATATTATTTATATCTCGAAAAAATTTGATTTTTGAGCTGAAGGGGAGGGGAAAATAATGTCAGATACAACTATCAGAGATCTATTCCTTGAAAGAGAGAAAACTACGCTCTCGGAGTTTGCTTTTCTTACATCCGAAACCAAGGGAAGGGCGCATCCCTATACCCCATGCTCGGTTCGTACCGAATTTCAGCGAGACAGAGATAAAATAATTCATTCAAACTCGTTCAGGAGACTCATGCACAAAACACAGGTCTTTCTTGCTCCTGTGGATGACCATTACAGAACGAGACTTACCCATACCCTTGAGGTTACTCAAATAGCGAGGATCATTGCAAGAGCCCTGAGGCTGAATGAGGATCTTACCGAAGCCGCGGCTCTTGGACACGACCTTGGACATACGCCATTCGGTCATGCGGGTGAGGATGCAATGCGCATCTGCTTCGACCCCGAATTTGCCCACTATAAGCAGAGCCTGCGCGTTGTTGAGAAGCTTGAAAACGAAGGTCAGGGACTTAATCTTACATGGGAGGTCAAGGACGGGATCCTTAATCATACCGGAAAGCATATGGCCTCAACTCTTGAGGGAGTTATCGTTAAATTTGCCGACAGAATTGCATATATAAACCACGATATAGATGATGCGAGAAGAGCGGGAATACTTGATCTTGAGGACATTCCAAGGGATATAAGAGATGTGCTTGGAAATGGGCATAGCGAGAGAATAAACCGCATGGTTCTTTCGGTCATTCAGGGCAGCGAGGGCAAGCCCCATATAAAAATGACCGATGAGGTACAGGGCGCGACAGATGAGCTTCGTTCCTTCCTTTTTGCCAATGTTTATGAAAATTCTGTGGCAAAAAGTGAGGATGAAAAGGCAAAGGCGCTTCTTGTGCAGCTTTTTGATTATTATAGCGAGCGTCCCGAGCTTATGCCAAGGATCTATTTTAATAATGTGGAGAGTGAGGGGGTCGGAAGATGTGTTTGCGATTACATATCGAGTATGACTGACCGCTTTGCCATTGATACATACAATGCTCTCTTCGTTCCGAGAGTCTGGGGAGGGAAGACATGATATCAAGAGCCGTCATTGATGAGATACATCACAGAGCCGATATCGTTGAAACGATAAGCACTTATGTAACTCTTAAGCGCGCAGGCTCAAATTTCGGCGGTCTTTGTCCCTTTCACAGTGAAAAAACTCCTTCATTTACCGTTTTTCCCGCCACGAGAAGCTTTTATTGCTTCGGATGCGGAGCGGGAGGCGACGTTATAACCTTTATAATGAAGGCGGAAAATCTCGATTACCCGTCTGCCATCGAGCTTCTCGGTAAAAGAGTGGGTATAGACATCGTTCGGGATGAAAAGGAAGACGGCGCGCTTATGAAGCGCAAGAGAGTTTATGAAATGAACCTTGAAGCGGCAAAATTTTTCAGAGAATGTCTTTTTGATAAGACTCTCGGACAGCCGGGAAGGGAATATTTCAGCGCGAGAGGGCTTAGCAGTGCTGTGATAAAGAGATTTGGTCTCGGTTATGCCCCGCAGGACTTCGGAATGCTCACAAGACATATGAGATCAAAGGGCTTTAGCGAGGAGGAGCTTATAAGCGGCTTCCTTTGCGGAAAGAGCCAGAAAACAGGCAAGCCTTATGACTATTTCAGAGGAAGAGTTATTTTTCCCATTATTGATACGGCGGGAAATATAATTGCCTTCGGCGGAAGAGTTCTTGACGATTCAAAGCCAAAATATCTGAACTCCTCCGATACACCCGGATTTAAAAAAAGCAGAAATCTTTTTGCACTGAACTATGCAAAGGATCATTGCTCGGAGCAGATTATACTTTGTGAGGGATATATGGACGTTATCGCCCTCCATGCGGCGGGCTTCCAGAATGCTGTTGCAACTCTTGGCACGGCACTCACGGGCGAGCAGGCTCGGATAATGTCGAAATATACAAAAAAGGTCATTATTTCCTATGACAGCGACGAGGCTGGTCAAAGAGCAGCGAATCGAGCGATACAGCTTCTTGGTGAGGTTGGACTTGAGATAAGGGTTTTGAAGCTGAATGGCGCAAAGGACCCTGATGAATTTATCAAAAAATTCGGTGCTGACAAGTTCAGACACGTTATAGGTCAAAGTAAAACAGGATTTGAGTATAAGATGGATGCAATTCTGTCAAAATACATTTTAGAGAATGCGGAGGATAGAATCAAAGCATCGGGCGAGCTTTGCCTTCTTATCGCAGGGATTGCTTCAGCCGCCGAGAGAGAGGTATATGTGGGAAAGGTTGCGGCGGCACTGTCGCTTACAGCCGATTCTCTTAAAAGCGATGTTGAAAGACAGCGCAAAAAGCTATACCGCGAGCAACGGAAGAATGAGAGCCGAGAGGCTGTGAATACCGCAAAAAATTATGGCGACAGAATAAATCTTGATGCCGCCCGAAATGTTGCGGCAAACGCCGCCGAGGAAACTATTCTCGGACTTCTTCTGACCTATCCCGAGCATAGAGAGGCCGTTGTAAAGGGAAAGATAAGCCTTTGCTCGGAGGACTTCTTTACCGCTTTCGGAAAGAAGGTCTTTGATGCGGTTATGGAGCTTCATACAAGCGAGGATGGCTATGAAAGTGCGCTTCTCGGACAGTTCTTTACCGACGACGAGATGGGCAGGATCACAAAATACCGAGTCGATAGAGGTCAGCTTTCGGAAAACGGAAGCGATATTTTGCGAGTTTCGGTGGAAAAGCTGAAGGCTGAAAAGCTGAAGGAAGCGGAAAAGAGCGGAGAAGACCCATTTGCGTCTCTTCGCCGCAAGCAGCAGATGGCAAAGGACAGAAAAAACAAGGTTTAAAGGGTTAAAAATAAAAAATATAAAATTTAGAGGTGTGTTTTGAAAAGATCGCAGGAATTGGAAATCAATATGATACTTGCCGCCGAGAATAAGACCGGCGGAAGCGGAGAATCATATGACCGTCTCTTTGAGGACCTGAGAAACGAAGGACTCAATGTTCCGGACGGAAGCTTTATAAGCGAGGATGCCGACGATATCGAAAGTGAAATGGAAAGATTTGACAACTCCGAGAGTATGGAAAGTATTCTGGAGCAGGACGGTCTTACCATCGATGACCCCGTGCGTATGTACCTTCGCGAGATCGGAAGAGTACCGCTTCTCCGCGGCGAGGAGGAAAGAGTGCTTGCCGAGAAGATCGAGGCGGGGGACGAGGACGCAAAGGAAGAATTTATCAAGGCAAATCTGCGCCTTGTAGTCAGCATTGCAAAAAAATATGTGGGCAGAGGAATGCCCTTCCTTGACCTTATTCAGGAGGGTACATTCGGACTTATGAAGGCTGTTGACAAATATGACCACACAAAGGGATATAAATTCTCCACCTATGCAACATGGTGGATACGTCAGGCAATATCCCGTGCTCTTGCAGAGCAGGAGATAATTCCCGTACATATGGTCGAAACTGTACATAAGATAGCAAAATGCTCAAGACAGATGCAGCAGGAGCTTGGCAGAGAGCCGAGTGTTGAGGAGCTTTCGGAGAAGCTTGGGATGAGTGTGGAGAAGATAAGAGATATCCGCCGTTATTCCCAGGAGCCGGTATCTCTCGATACCCCGATAGGCGAGGAGGAGGACAGCCGTCTCGGAGACTTCATTCCCGATGACGATACCCCGTCTCCGGCAGAGGCAACATCTGCTTCCCTTATGCGTGAGGCCATCGAAAAGGAGCTTCATACTCTCACACCCCGTGAGGAGCAGGTAATTAAGCTCAGATACGGTCTTATCGACGGAAGATCCAGAACTCTCGAGGAGGTCGGACAGGAATTCGACATAACGAGAGAGAGAATAAGACAGATCGAGGCAAAGGCGCTTCGTAAGCTGAGAAATCACAATCATGCAAAGAATTTGAGAGCATTTATCGACTGATAACTTTTGGCAGGAGAGATCATGAAAGAAGAACTTGATATAAAAAAGAACGACATAGGACACCTTATTGAAAAGGGTAAGAAGGGCAAGCTTTCCACAAGCGATATCGAAGAAGCAATTGAGGCTATGGACTTTGATATGGACAAGCTTGACAGACTTTATGCAGAGCTTGAAGAAAACGGTATCGATGTTTCCACCGACCACCTTTTTGCGGAGGATATGAGTGAGATCGAGAGCGAGATGGAGCAATTTGACCATCCTGATAAGATGGAAAAGCTTCTTGAAAGTGAAGGACTCGCAATCGACGATCCCGTTCGTATGTACCTTAAGGAAATAGGAAAGGTTCCGCTTCTCAGCCTTGACGACGAGCAGGTTTTGGCAGAAAAAATGGCTGAGGGCGATGAGGAGGCAAAGGCAAAGCTGGTTGAAGCCAATCTCCGTCTTGTTGTAAGCATTGCGAAGAGATATGTGGGAAAGGGAATGTTCTTCCTCGACCTTATCCAGGAGGGAAATCTTGGTCTGATGAAGGCTGTGGATAAATTTGACTTCCGCAAGGGATATAAATTCTCCACATATGCAACATGGTGGATAAGACAGGCCATAACAAGATCTATCGCGGATCAGGCAAGGACAATCAGAATTCCCGTGCATATGGTTGAGACGATTCATAAGGTCTCAAGATATTCGAGACAGATGATGCAGGAGCTTGGAAGAGAGGCAACTGCGGATGAGATCGGTGAAAAGATGGGAATGAGCGCGGAAAAGGTCAGAGAAATAATGAAATTCTCGCAAGACCCCGTCTCGCTTGAAACTCCCATAGGCGAGGAGGAGGACAGCCACCTTGGTGACTTCATTCCCGATGAAGATACCCCCGCACCCGCAGATGCTGCATCGGCAACCATTCTACGCGAGGTCATTGAAAAGGAGCTTAACACACTTACACCGAGAGAAGCGCATGTAATAAGACTTCGTTTTGGTCTCTATGACGGAAGATGCCGTACCCTTGAAGAGGTGGGTAAGGAGTTCGATATTACCCGTGAGCGTATCCGTCAGATCGAGGCAAAGGCACTCCGTAAGCTGCGTCATCCCAGCAGAGCAAGACATCTCAAGGGATTCCTTGATTAAAAAATAAAAAATATCGTATAAATGAAAAAATCCCTTGACATATGGGGGGAAATGTTGTAAAATAATAAGGATATAATTTCTATTTTCACAAAGGAGAATCACTCATGAAGAAATTTATTAGCTTAATGCTTTGCCTGCTTATGCTCGTGCCTATGTTGGCCTCCTGCTCAAAGGATGAGGAGCTTCAGACAATCGAAACAGCAACAAGAAGTGCTGTTACCCTTGGAATGTATGTAATAACAGGCGATGAGACAACAGAGGCGGCGGCAGATGCTGTTGAGGCATCCATCATATCGCTTGTCAGATCAAAATATACTACAAATCTTGAGATAGAGTTTATCACAGAGGCTGAATATTACAGCATCATCGAGGCTCGTCTTGCAAAAATGGCTCTCAGCGGTGTTGAAACAGAGCCTGTAGAAGAGGAAACAGCTGCTCCCGAAACAAACGATGCGGGTGAGGTTATTACTGCAGAAGCAGAAGAGGAAACAGATGCAGAAACAACTGCTGCTACCATCGTAAATGAATACGGCGTAACAGAGCTGAGATATCCCGAGCTCAGAGATAATCAAATAGACCTTTTCATGGTTGCTGACTATGATAAGTACCTTGAATATGTAAACAACGGTTGGCTCTACAACCTTGACGATACTCTCAAGAACGCTTCAAAGAAGCTGAATGACTATATCTATCCCACAATTCTTGATAGTGCAAAGGTTGGCGGCTCTTACTACGGAATTGCAAACAATATGCCTATCGGCGGCGACTGCACATATATGATTATAAACCGTGAGCTTGCGGCAGAGTTTGGTCTTGACTGCGCAAGAGTTGATTCTGTTGACGATCTTAAGTTCTTCCTTGCATGGGTTGCCGAAAATAAAGAGGGTGTTGTTCCTTTTGTGGGCGAATATGATAAGGTAAACGCAACATACATGAATATGGATGGCAGAGAATTTACAACAGAATTCTCCCTCGTTGGTACATACGGTTCAAAGATAGTTACCGATGCCGAGAACCTCTTTGCAAACGCAAATTACAAGAGGGAGCTTTTAGCTCTTGCGGAAATGAAGTACGCGGGTTATTTCAGTGAGGCTGACATCGATGATTTTGCAGTATCTCTCAGAACAGGTGACATAAATGCAATGGCAGCAGATGCGGAAAATTATGAGATTGTAGCTCTTGACGGTGCTTCAAAGCCTGTAAACGAGCTTGCATCAAGTATGTTTGCAGTTTCCGCATTTACAAAAGACTTTGACCGCGTAATGGAGGTCATCACTCTTCTCAATACAAGCAATGAGCTTCGTAACCTTCTCCAGTACGGTATTGAAAATGTAAACTACGAGCTTGATGAGGATACCGGTGCACTTCGCAGAATGAATAACGAGTACATGATGGATCTTTATAAGACAGGTAATGTTTATATGGCTTACCCCGAGGAGGGAATGCCTCTTAACATCTGGGAGATGGCAAAGAAGCAGAATCTTGTAAGCGGAACATATTATGAGGATGCATTCGGCGGCTTCACACTTCCCGAGGATACCCCCGAGGAGAAGAATGAGGCAGGCGAGGTTACAAAGGAAGCATTCACAGTTGATATGACAGCGGCTGAAGCACTTGCACAGGCTTCCGCGGAGCTTAAGGCTGCTCTCGACGGCGCGGCTACATATGAAGAATATGCGGCTCTCGTAAACGGCGCGGCTGAAAAATATGCTGATGTTGTTGCTGCTTTCCTTAATACCGAGGCGGTAAACACACCTTACGCACTTTATAAAGCAGAATAATTAAAAACCAAGGAGCTGAGTCAATCATTTTGGCTCAGCTCCTTTAAATTTCTAAAATCAAAAAACAGGGATTTATCGGTGAGTTATAAATTGAATTTTTGCCAGTTGTGGCAAAAACTGTGATAATTATTTGTAGATCCCGAGCGAAGCCGAGGGATCTACGAACGATTTTCGCTGATTAACTGTTCGACAAATTCCTGTTTATATAATAGGAGAATTATGAAATATACGCATATTTTATGGGATTTTAACGGCACGATTTTAGATGATGTCGATGCGGGGATAAAGAGCGTCAATAAGCTTCTTTCCGACAGGGGACTTGCACCTATAGAGAGCAAGGAAAGATATCATGAGGTCTTTGGATTTCCTATTGTTGATTATTATCGCCGTCTCGGGTTTGATTTTGATAAAGAGCCGTATGAGGTGATAGCCCCTATATGGGTGGAGCAATATCTGAAAAATGTTAAGGAAGCACCGATTTTTGATGATGTAAGAAAAACTGCAGAGCATTTTGCAAAAATGGGACTCACGCAGATAGTGCTTTCGGCAACAGAGCTTGAAATGCTAAAAAAACAGCTTTCTTTTCTTTGCTGCCTTGACCTTTTCGACAATATTCTCGGTCTTGACAATATCCATGCCGCAAGCAAGGTGAGCCTTGCGGAAAAATGGAAGTCGGAAAACCCGAATTCTGTGCCTCTTATGATTGGAGATACCATACACGATGCGGAGGTTGCAAAAGCCATCGGCGCTGATTGCATCCTCATCGCAAGAGGACATCAATCAAGGAAAACGCTTGAAGAGACGGGATGCCCTGTTTATGAGACTCTTGATGAAGCTATCGAAAAAATGCCTTGAATGTATATAATTGCAAAATCTATGTAAAGATTATAAAGTTTATGTAAAATCGCACTGCGACTTATTGACAAGCGTATTTTTTCGTGGTATAATATCCTCAGTAAAAGAGAGTAGAAGCATACCGCAAGGTGTGTTCCGAATTCCGTCAGGTCGGCTTTCGCCCGGAATCGGATGTCATAAATCATGATTTTCAAGACTTTTACGGCGAAGGCCGTAGAAGTCTTTTTTTAGCTAAAAAGACAACCTTTTACTAAAGAAAGCAGAAAAACAAAAAAATTTATTTTGGAGGTATTTACTATGTTTGGATTACCCACCCCCGTAGCTATTGCCGTTATCATCGGCGCTGCCGCACTGCTTATTTTCGTCATCGGTTATCTCAAAGCTCCTCCGGATACTGCTTATATTATTTCCGGTCTTGGCAAAAAGAGGATCCTCATCGGTAAAGCCGGCTGGCGCGTGCCCTTCTTTGAGAGAGTTGATAAGCTTTCTCTTAAGGTTATGCAGGTTGATGTTAAGACCAGCGAGGCTGTTCCTACAAATGAATTTATCAACGTTTCGGTTGACGGTGTTGCAAACATCAAGGTTTCATCCGATCCCGAGCTTCTCAAGCGCGCCGCAGAAACACTTCTCGGCATGAGCAAGGGCGAGCTTGTTAGCCTTGTGACACAGGTGCTTGAGGGTAATATGCGTGAGATCGTCGGTTCTGTCGGTCTTAAAGAGATGGTACAGGACAGACAGGGCGTTGCAAAGAAGATCACCGAAAATGTCGTTCCCGATATGGAAAAGCTGGGTATCGAGGTTGTCAACTTCAATATTCAGAATTTTAAGGACAATGCGGGAACCATTGAAAATATGGGTATCGACAATGTTGAGCAGATCAGAAAGAACGCACAGATCGCAAAGGCAAATGCACAGCGTGATATCGCCATTGCAACTGCCAACGCACAAGAAGAAGCAAACGCGATTAAGGTTCAGGCTGATAAGAAGATAGCAGAGCAGAATGCGGAGCTTGCAGTTCAGCAGGCGGAAATGCAGGTAAGAGCCGACACAAAGAAGGCGGAGGCAGACGCGGCTTATTCTATTCAGCAGGAAAACCAGAGAAAGACCATCGAAATTACCAAGGCGAATGCCGATATTGCACGCCGTGAAAAGGAAACCGAGATCGCAGAGCGAGAGATCGCCATCAAGGAGCGCAAGCTGGATGCAGAGGTTCGCAAGGCGGCAGATGCTATGAAGTATCAGGCAGAGAAGGAAGCGGAAGCGGACCTTATCCGCCGCCAGAGAGATGCAGATGCAAAGGCATACGAGGCAATCAAGGAGGCCGAGGCTAAAAAGGCAGAGGCAGAAGCTATCCGCTTCGCTATGGAGCAGGAGGCAGAGGGTATCAGAGCCAAGGGACTTGCAGAGGCAGAGGCAATCGAAAAGAAGGCAGAGGCGCAGAAGAAGATGGGAGAGGCTTCCATCATCGAAATGTACCTTGAAGCACTTCCCGAGGTTGTTAAGAATGCCGCAGCACCTCTTGCACAGACCGACAAGATCGTTATGTACGGCGATGGCAACTCCACAAAGGTCGTAAAGGACGTTATGAACAGCGCAAGCCAGATTATCGAGGGTATGAAGGAGTCCACGGGTATTGACCTTCAGGCTCTTCTTACAGGAATAGTTGCAGGTAAGGTTGCAAGCGCAGGTAACGATTGTCAGTGTCCCGTAGCTCTTCCCGAGAGCAATAATGACGCGATCGAATCGGAAGACTAAAAAATCATAAAAAATGTGCCTATCTTTCTTGATAGGCACATTTTCAGAAAAGACAATTATTTTAAGAGGCTAAGATTATGTTTGGATTTGAAATAATATTCTTTCTTATGTTTTTCCTCGTTTTTGGGGTGTTCTTATTCAATATTATAAGAGGAATTACCGAATGGGGCAAAAACAATGCGTCGCCACGGCTTATAGTGGATGCGACGATCGTCACCAAGCGTGACCACAGAACACGCCACCATCATGGAAACGGTCATTCACATACTTCATCGACTTATTATGTGACCTTTGAGGTTGAGAGCGGTGACAGAATGGAGCTTCGGGTGGACGGCACAGAATACGGAATGCTTGCAGAGGGCGATAGAGGTAGGCTGAGCTTTCAAGGGACAAGGTATCTGTCATTTGAAAGGTATATTTAACAAAATCTTTTATAGAAAAACATAAATAGGAATTTAGCGGTGAGTTATAAATTGAATTTTTGCCGGTTGTGGCAAAATCTGTGATAATTGTTTGTAGATCCCTCGACTGCGCTCGGGATGACGACGCAGCATAGCTGCTATAGGGGGCTGTTAGTCTCTTTTTATACGTGAAATAACGGATGATTTTACGTCGGTAAACAAGTAAATAATCCCTACGAGTCATCCCGAGCGCAGTCGAGGGATCTACGAACAATTTCCACTGATTAACTGTTCGCTAAATTCCTGTTTGAAGAAAGCGGACTGCACCATTTTGATGCAGTCTGTTTTTTATTTCATAGCACGCATTGCGTTAAGTATTGCGAGGACCATAACACCAACATCGGCAAAGATGGCAAGCCACATTCCCGCGTAGCCCATTGCACCGAGAATCAGCACAAGTGCTTTGACTCCGATGGCAAAAATGATATTTTGCTTCACTATCGCCATAGTCTTTCTTGCTATTTTTATTGACAATGCGATTTTTGTTGGATTATCGTCCATGAGAACGATATCAGCCGCCTCTATTGCTGCGTCGCTTCCAAGTGCGCCCATTGCAATACCGATGTCTGCTCTTGAAAGAACAGGTGCATCGTTAATTCCGTCTCCAACGAATGCAAGGGTGTCGCCTTGAATCAGCAGCTCCTCGACCTTTTCGACCTTATCGGAGGGTAAAAGCTCGCTGAAAACATTGCTTATCCCAAGCCGGGAGGAAACAGCCTCGCCAACTTCTTTTTTGTCCCCCGTCAGCATAACTGTTTTTCTGATGCCGCATTTTTTCAGCATTTCAATTGCGCTCGCACCGTCTTCCTTTATCTCGTCACAAAGCAAAATATATCCGAGATATTTATTTCCCTCGGAAATGTGAAGAACGGTTCCGTTTTTTGGCACTTCATATGCTTTTATACCGCATTTTTCCATAAGCCGCTCATTTCCGACGGAAATTTTTCTTCCGTCAATTACGGCTTCGATTCCAAGACCCGGAAGCTCATTTGCGCTCTCGGGCGGCAGAATTTCCTTGCTGTAACCTTTGATTATTGACTCCGCAATGGGATGATTTGAGCAGGATTCCGCTCTTGCGGCAAGTGCAAGAAGCGATTCCGCATCTCCGTCTGCGGCAAATGTTTCGGAAATGCTGAAGCTTCCCTTTGTGAGTGTTCCCGTCTTGTCAAAAACTACTGTCTTGACATTCCCGAGCATTTCAAGATGCGTTGCACCCTTTATGAGGATTCCGTGGCGCGAAGCACCGCCGATTCCGCCGAAAAATGAGAGGGGAACCGAGATAACAAGGGCGCAAGGACAGGAAACAACAAGAAAAACAAGCGCTCTTTCTATCCATTTTGCCCAGCCGCCGATGAATATTGGAGGAAACACCGCAAGCAGCAGGGCAGAGCAGACCACGATTGGAGTATAGTATCTTGCAAATCGGGTTATAAAGCTCTCAAGCCTTGCTTTTTTCTCGGAAGCATTTTCAACAAGCTCCAGAATTCTCGAAACCGTGCTGTTTTCGAATTTACTTTCAACCTTTACCTTTATAAGTCCGGTAAGATTCACTGCGCCGCTGATTGCTCTTTCGCCACAGGTGACGTCCTTTGGCATGCTCTCGCCTGTAAGAGCCGCCACCGAGAGTGTGGTCGAGCCTTCGATAATAATACCGTCAAGAGGTATCCTTTCACCGGGGCGGATTATGATAGCTTCACCCACCTCAATCTCTTCGGGGGAAAGCTCGATCTCTTCTCCTGCGCGGAAAACTCTCGCCATGTCGGGGCGGATATCCATGAGAGCGGCAATGCTTCGTCTGCTTTTACCAACAGCAATGCTTTGGAAAAATTCTCCTATCTGATAAAAGAGCATAACAGATGCTGCCTCGCCGTATTCTCCGAGAATAAGCGCGCCGACTGTGGCAATAGTCATGAGGAATTTCTCATCCATCATCTGACCGCAAAAAATATTTCGAACAGCACTTATAAGAACATCATAACCGACAATAATATAAGGTAGGAGAAAGAATATCAGCCTTACAAAGCCTTCCGATGGCACCAAAAATGCTGTTAAAAGAAAAGCAGAGGCAATTATTATTCGAAAAAGCTGTCTTTTTTGCCTTTTTATCATATTAAACAATTATTCTGCAGTCCGGCTCGATGCGCTTTGCCAGCTTTATACATTCCTTTATAATTCCATCGAATTTGTCCTCGTCGGCTTCAATTGTGAGCTTTTCCGCTATGAAATTGAGAGAGACCTTCTCAACTCCGTCGATCTTTTCGATGGCTCTCTCAAGCTTTGCGGCGCAGTTTGCACAGCAAAGATCCTCGATCTTAAATGATTTTTTCATTTTATTTTTCCTCCGTTAAATGCTCATAGCCCTGCTCGATGATGCTTCTGACGTGTTCATCGGCAAGGAAATAAAAAATAGTTTTTCCCTCTCGTCTGTTTGCCACAAGGTGGTTTTCCTTCAGCACCTTTAGCTGATGAGAAATGGCAGATTGAGTCATGCCCAAAAGCTCCGCAATGGCGCAAACACACAGCTCACTTTCAAAAAGCGAGAAAAGTATTCGTATTCTGGTCG
Source organism: Eubacteriales bacterium (assembly GCA_045648605.1). Classification (GTDB taxonomy): domain Bacteria; phylum Bacillota; class Clostridia; order Oscillospirales; family CAG-272; genus SIG710. The sequence goes on from JAZROG010000040.1 coordinate 27,378, forward strand.
TATCACCGAAAATTTTGAAAAGATCCGCAAGGTCGCAGAGCTTTTCATCCTTCGGAAGCTCCTTGTGGAGTCTGTCAAGCAGTGCGGAATGGTCGTGCTTTTTTTGGTTTTGCATCAAATGAACCTCCATTCATATGAAAGTGTATTCATATGATAACACATTTATTCTTTTTTGTCAATATCTTTCTATAAAAAGTATTGTTTATCGAAGAAAAATCGTCAAAGCTCTTGCATTTTTTTACCTCATATGTTATAATACTGTCGAAAAAATTTTAAGGAGATTAAAATGGAAAAATTAGAAATCCTCTATGAAAACCTTCTTGCCTTTGGTCAGGATGGCAACTGGAAGATGGTGGTAATGTGGCTTATCGGCGGCATTCTTATCTATCTTGCCATCAAAAAGGAGATGGAGCCTACTCTTCTTCTGCCAATGGGCTTTGGCGCGATCATTGTAAACGTACCCTTTTCCGGTGCTATCGAGCCTCTCGAAACGCTCTTTAATGCAGGTATTGCAAATGAGCTTTTCCCGCTTCTGCTCTTCATCGGTATCGGTGCTATGATCGATTTCGGACCACTTCTTACAAATCCGAAGCTTATGCTTTTCGGTGCGGCGGCACAGTTTGGTATATTCTTTACCTTCTGTCTTGCTTCTATTTTCTTCCCCACTCTGGCGGCGGCTTCTATCGGTGTTATCGGTGCGGCAGACGGACCTACAGCCATTGCGGTTGCAAATGCACTTCTTGGCAGTGATTCGAATTATACAGCAGCTATCGTTGTTGCAGCTTATTCCTATATGGCGCTTGTTCCAATCATTCAGCCTCCTATAATCAAACTCTGCACAACAAAGAAGGAAAGACTTATCCGTATGCCTTATACACAGAAATCTGTTTCAAAGACTACGAAGATACTTTTCCCCATTATAATCACCATCGTTGCAAGTGCAATAGTTCCCGAGGCGGCGGCTCTTATCGGCTTCCTTATGTTCGGTAACCTTATCCGTGAGTGCGGAGTTCTCGATTCTCTTTCCGAGACTGCGCAGAAGGTTCTTGCAAATCTCGTTACCATCTTCCTTGGTATCACCATTGCATTCAAGATGCAGGCAGATTCCTTCCTCTCTCCCGCAACCTTGCTTATTCTCGGTCTCGGTCTCTTTGCATTTATCTTTGATACCGCAGGCGGCGTTCTTTTTGCAAAGTTCCTCAATCTTTTCCTCAAGGAGAAGATCAACCCCATGATCGGTGCTGCGGGTATTTCCGCATTCCCCATGTCGGGAAGAAT
>JAZROG010000041.1:0-15659 GCA_045648605.1 Eubacteriales bacterium
TAAATTACATTTTCTTCCTTTATTATAAATAATACCTTTACAACCGTTCTCATTTTTGGTATAATATAAAATGACACATTGTTTTATAAATAGGAATTTATCGGTGCGATTAAAAACGCAACTCTGTAGGGGACGGCGACCTCGACGTCCCACATGTCATTTAAAATCATAGGTAATTTCACGTTTTTTAGAGACGTCGTGGTCGCCGTCCCTACAAACAAATGTCTCCGCCTGTTCGACAAATTCCTATTTATTAAACTATCTATTAACCATTCCCTCCGACTGAATTCGCGAGGTAGGGTGAACAGCAAAAGTGCATAAACACGGTAGTAAAAGTTTTTGCCAAGCTTTTTTCAAAAAGCTGGCCAAGCTTTTTTTAAAAAGCGGGAAAAAACGGAAAGGAAAGAATGAGGAATACACAGCTTGCCGATCTTATGCGGCCAAAATCTTTTGACGAGATAGTCGGTCAAAAGCACCTCTTCGGAGAGCGAGGAGTGGTGAGAAAAATGGTCTCAGCCGGCAGAATAAATAATATGATATTTTATGGCCCTCCCGGAACAGGTAAAACAACGGCGGCTTCGATAATTGCGGAGAATAGCGGCATGGTCTTTCATAGACTTAATGCAACAACGGCCTCGCTTCAGGACGTTAAGGACATCGCAAACCAGACAAATAACGTTTTCGGAAGCGGCGGAATACTACTGTACCTTGATGAGATACAGTATTTTAACCGCAAGCAGCAGCAGTCGCTTCTTGAATATATAGAGGACGGAAGAATCACCCTCATCGCTTCCACAACCGAAAATCCGCATTTTTATGTCTATAATGCAATAATTTCCCGCTCCTCTCTTTTTGAGTTTAAGCCTGTTGAGCCAAGCGATTGTGTTCCTGCTCTCCGCCGAGCCTTTGACTATCTTAATAAAAACGAAAATGATAACAAAACTGTCGAGGATGAGCTTCTTACATATATTGCAAAGGCAACCAAGGGAGATGTAAGACACGCAATAGTTGTCCTTGAAAACGCATACTATGCGGCAGATAAAAAATTGACACAGGATGACGTTGATTCCTTCAATCCGTCCTGTGGCGGAATGAATGATGACGACCACTTTGATCTCCTTTCGTGCCTGCAAAAGTCAATAAGAGGATCCGACCCCGACGCCACCGCATTTTATGTTGCAAAACTGGTGAATTTTGGTGAGCTTGACGCACTTTGCAGAAGGCTTCAGGTCATCGCAAGCGAGGATATCGGACTTGCTTATCCCATGGCGGCAGTTATTGTCCGTTCATGCTGTGAAAGCGCCAAGGAGCTTGGTTTTCCCGAGGCAAGGATACCTCTTATAAACGCCGCTCTCATGCTTGCAACCTCCCCAAAATCCAACTCCGCATATATGGCTCTTGCCGCTGCTGATGAGGATGTGCGCGCAGGTCTCGGAGTTGAATGTCCGAGGCATCTTCAAAGCCCGCTTTTCAAGGGCTATAAGTATCCTCACGACTATAAAAACGCATATGTTGACCAACAATATCTGCCAAATGATATAAAGAATAATATCTATTATCGCTTTGGCGAAAATAAGACCGAGCAGGCTGCAAAAGCATATGCCGAGTCTATCGGAAGCATTAAATATAAGGATAAGAAATGACAATATTTGTCTCACCAAAGAAAAGAGATCGTAAATGATAAATTTAGAAAAAGAAAACTATTCTGCTGAAATTGAAGGCTCTGAAAATTTTACCTCTGTCGCTGTGATCGGCGCGGGTCATGCGGGAATAGAGGCGGCTCTCGCCTCTGCGAGAACGGGTATAGATACCGTTCTTTTCACCATGAGCCTTGACGCTGTTGCAAATATGCCCTGTAACCCCTCCATCGGCGGAACGGGTAAGGGTCACCTTGTTTATGAGATCGACGCCCTCGGAGGCGAGATGGGAAGGGCGGCTGACCTTGTAACGCTCCAGAGTAGAACCCTCAATCTCGGCAAGGGCGCGGCTGTTCATTCGAAGCGTATTCAAGCCGATAGAAAAAAATATCAGGCGATAATGAAGCACACCCTTGAAAAAGAAAAAAATCTCCGTCTGATTCAAGCGGAGATAACAGAAATCATAACAGAAAATGTCAATTCGGATAAACAAAAAATTTCAGGTATAAAAACACGTCTCGGTGAGGTCTGGAGAGCCGAAAAGGTCATAATCTGCAGCGGAACATTTCTTGAAAGCAGAATTTTTGTGGGTCATACAAATTATGAGGCGGGACCCGACGGGCTTCTCCCCGCAAAGGGTCTTTCAAGCTCTCTTGAGGAGCATGGAATAAGGCTTATGCGCTTTAAAACAGGCACTCCCGCAAGAATTAAAAGGGATACCATCGACCTCTCGGTTCTTGAAATTCAGAACGGTGAGGAGCCGATAATTCCTTATTCCTCCCTTACGGGTGAAACAGAGCTTGACGGTATCGAGCAGCTGCCTTGCCACATCGTTTATACCAACCAAAATACACATAATATTATTAAAGAAAATATCGGCAGAAGCGCAATGTATTCGGGTCAGATCCACGGAACAGGCCCTCGCTATTGCCCCTCTATCGAGGATAAAATCGTCCGCTTTGCAGACAAGGAAAGACATCAGCTTTTTGTTGAGCCTATGGGCGAGAACACCGAGGAAATATACCTTCAAGGCTTTTCAACCTCGATGCCGACCGACGTTCAGATGAAGATGCTTCACTCTCTCCGCGGCTTTGAAAATGCACAGGTAATGCGCTATGCGTACGCCATAGAATACGATTGCTGTGACCCCCTCGAACTCCATCCGACCCTTGAATTTAAAGGCATCGAGGGACTTTACGGAGCAGGTCAGTTTAACGGAACAAGCGGCTATGAGGAGGCGGCAGCCCAGGGACTTATCGCGGGTCTCAACGCTTCTCTTGCTGTGCGCGGCAGGGAACAGCTTATCCTCAAACGAAGTGGCTCATATATCGGAACTCTCATCGATGATCTTGTTACAAAGGGCACAAATGAGCCTTACAGAATGATGACCTCCCGCTCCGAATACCGCCTTCTTCTCCGTCAGGATAACGCGGATATACGTCTGAGTGAAATAGGTCACGATTCGGGACTTCTTTCCGATGAAAGATATGAAAAATTCGTGGAGAAAAGGTCAATTATCGAAAAGGAAATCGAAAGACTTGAAAAAACAAATCTTTCACCTAAATTTGCAAGCGATTTTCTCTATAAAATAGGAGAAACTCCCGTCTCAAGCGGTGTTTCCCTTGCAGATCTTCTCCGCCGCCCCGCTGTTACATACGAGGCAATGAAGGAGATTGACAAAAACCGTCCGTCACTGCCGAGAGCTGTAAAAACAACCGTCGAGGTCTCGGTAAAATATGAGGGATATATCAAAAAGCAGCTGGCGGAGATCAGACGCCACGAGGCACTTGAGGAAAAGGTCATTCCGAGTGACATTGACTATTCTCTTGTTAAGGGTCTGCGAATCGAAGCTATGCAGAAGCTCACAGCGCAGAGACCCATGACAGTTGGACAGGCATCAAGAATCAGCGGAGTGAGTCCGGCGGATATTTCTGTTCTGCTCATTTATTTGGGTATAAAATAACCTCTTTCTGCAGTCAAATAAAAATTTAAAATTCAAGCAATTATTGGGTTTTGATATTTTTATTTGAATGTAAAATTGATAAAAATGTAGGGTATATAATAATATGAAGAAAAAAGAAGAATTTTTTGCCAAAGCTCGGGAGATTTTTACCGAAAACTCCCTTTCAGAATATTTGAATGACGATATTTTGGATAAATTTTACGAGCTGAAGGAAATTATGCTCGATACTAACGAAAAAATGAATATTACAGCCATCACCGAGGAGAAAGCAGTAATTGCCCGTCATTTTGCCGACTCGCTTCTTCTTCTTCGCGTCGGCATCGAAAGCGGATCAAAGGCTTGCGATATCGGCTGCGGCGGTGGCTTCCCCTCATTTCCCATCGCCATTGCAAGACCTGATATCACCGTTATGGGAGTGGACAGCACCTCAAAGAAGATCGCATATGTAAATGATACCGCCAAAAAATTAGGTCTTGATAATCTCACCGCCATCAGCGCAAGAGCCGAGGATATTTCGGGTGTTGACGGCGAATACAGAGAAAAATTTGATATCGTGTGTGCAAGAGCAGTTGCATCATTGCCCATACTGTGTGAGCTTTGTTTGCCTTTTGTAAAGGTCGGGGGAAGATTTGTAGCCTTGAAATCCAAAACCGCCGATGAAGAGCTTGATGACTCCAAAAAGGGAATAGTGACCCTTGGCGGTAAGATAGAGAAAATTGAAAGATTATCCCTTATCGACCATACTCTTGAGGAAGGCTCTGAGGCTGAAAGAACCCTCATAACCGTCCGCAAGGTGTCAAAAACACCGCCAAAATACCCAAGACCTTATGCACAGATAAAGAAAAAGCACTTATAATTTAACCGGAGATGGGAATAGCATCTCCGGCTTTTAATTTAATACTCACTAATGTTTCACGTGAAACATAGAAAAACGCGAATTAGAACTGTTTCACGTGAAACATCACCCGATTTTTCTTGGATTCAGTATGGAGATTTCAATTAAAATTCCGTTTTCATCCTCCTTTTTCTTTGACGAAATATCCACGCCCGCATTTTTTACCACATCAATAGCTCTATCAAGTGTATTATAAAAAAGTCTGATATCCTTGATAATCGGAATCCTCTTACCCGATTTTTCGATTATACAATCCTTTTCTTCAATAAGCTTATCAACATATGCCTCTGTTGCGCTGACATTAAGACGGGATTTTATCACCACAAAAATAGTCTTTTTTCTCTCCTCCGTATCGTCCAGCTTTAAAATTGCCCTCGCGTGACGTTCGGTAAGCCTGTTTTCAAGAATCAAAGCCTCCTCCTCGGCGCTGTATCGCAGCAGGCGCAGCTTATTTGCCACCGCCGATTGACTCATGGAAAGCTTTTTAGCCACCTCATCCTGTGTCAGCTTAAATTCCTCAATAAGCTTTTTCATAGCCCGCGCCATCTCAAAAATATTCAGATCCTCCCGCAGAAGATTTTCGATTAGAGCAAGCTCTGCGGATTTTTTATCGTCTGCAGTCATGATGATGCAGGGAACACTCCTCATTCCGAGAAGCTTTGCGGCACGAAATCTCCTTTCACCTGCGATTATTTCAAAAATTCGGTTTTCATCACCTCCCGATGCGATCCTCACCGTTATCGGCTGCAAAATCCCATATCTCCTTATAGAATCTGCAAGTCTGATGGTGGCATTGCTCTCAAAGCTCGCACGCGGCTGCGAACGGTTGGGTCTGATTGCTCCTGTATCGATATTAACGATAGCGCCCTCATCGCAAAAACTAAAATTATCCGTCATTTTTATAAACTTCCTTTCGTTTTTTTCGTTGCTAAAATTTTACCATAGCTTTCCCGCCGAATGACTCATATTTTGAGGGTAGTTTTTCATTAAATTAAGAATTTTTCTGCCCGAAAATGTTTGGCTTTGGCGGGTAATAGTCTTTAAGATATGAAATTGAATGAAAATATGACCTGCTTTTGTCTCTTTGGGGCGCAACTTGTGAAAAAATATGGATGAAATTTTTAAAAAGGCAAAAATAATTTAAAATGCTCTTGAAAAAAGAACTGATGAGTGTTATAATATATAGGAGATAAAAATAATACCGTGAGGAAAAAATGGGAAAGATAATAACATTTGCAAATCAAAAGGGCGGAGTAGGAAAAACCACATCTGCCGTAAACGTTGCCGCCTCACTCGGTATCCTCGGAAAAAAGGTACTTCTTGTTGACCTTGACCCCCAGGGAAATACCACGAGCGGAGTCGGCATACCGAAGAAAAACCTCAAATATACCACATCCGAAATAATGCTGGACGGTGTTTCTGCCGCAGATGCGATAATTGAAACAAAATTTCAAAATCTCAGCGTTATTCCGACCAATATAAGCCTCGCAGGAAGCGAATTTGACCTTTTCCAGGTTGAAGAGGGCGAAAAATGCATGAAAAAAGCTCTTGACGAGATAAAGGATAATTATGATTATATCATCATCGACTGTCCTCCGTCTCTTGGAATGCTCACCATCAACGCACTTGTTGCGGCAGACAGCGTGATAGTTCCCATGCAGTGCGAATTTTATGCTCTTGAGGGACTTTCGCAGCTTATGATCTCCATCGGAAAGATAAAACAGAAATTCAATCCGTCGCTTTTCGTCTGCGGAATACTCGTGACAATGTATAACGGAAGACTTGTTCTTTCGATGCAGGTCATTTCCGAGCTTAAAAAGCACTATTCGGACAAGTTGTTTAAAACCGCAGTTTCAAGAAATGTCCGTCTTTCCGAGGCACCCGGCTTTGGAATGCCGGTATATTACCATGATAAGCTGTCAAAGGGTACGGGCGAATATCTTGAGGTGGCAAAAGAACTAATGGAAAGGATATAATAATATGGCAAGAAGAGCAGGGGGACTCGGCAGGGATATGTTCGATATTCTTGACGATAATGCTTCGGGTGCGAAAAAGGAAAGCGTAACCACCCTTCGTATTTCGTCAATCGAGCCGAGAAAAAATCAGCCCCGAAAGACCTTTGAGGAGGAAAGCCTCAGTCAGCTCGCGGAATCCATAGGAAAGCACGGAGTTCTGCAGCCGATAATAGTAAAGGAAAGCTCCCTTGAGGGCTATTATGAAATAATTGCGGGCGAGCGACGCTGGAGAGCCTCAAAAATGGCGGGTCTCAGCGAAATTCCCGTGGTAATTTTTAATGGCGACGATCTGAAGGCCGCACAGGTGGCAATAATAGAAAATGTTCAGAGACAGGATCTCAATCCTCTTGAGGAAGCTCTCGGATACCGTGATCTTATCGATAGATTCGGACTTACCCAGGAGCAGGTGGCAAGTGAGGTTGGCAAGAGCAGACCCACAGTTACCAACATGATGCGTCTTCTTGAGCTTCCCGATGAAGCTCTCGAAATGCTTCGTGACGGAAAGCTCAGCACAGGTCATGCAAGAGCGCTTTTGGCGCTGAAAAGCCGCGAGGACGTGATTTCTCTTGCAAATAAGGTCTATCTGCGGGGTCTTTCGGTAAGAGAGACCGAGGCAGCGGTCAAAAGACTTAATTCGGAGAGCAAGGCGAAGCCCGAAAAGCAGACAAAGGAAAGCGAGCAGACCGAGATCTATTTCCGCGATCTTGAAAGAAAAAGTATGTCTCTACTCGGAAGAAGGATAAAGATCCATAATGACGAGAAGAAAAAGACAGTTGAGCTTTCATATATAGACAACGGTGACCTTGAGGAGATTCTCCGCAAGCTTTGCGGCTCGGATCTCTTTGACGATAATTGATTTTAAAAATTCAAACACATTAACATTAAAAAATAAACGAGAGGTTTAAAAATGCTTGACATCAGATTTATTAAGGAAAACACAGAATACGTTAAGGAAAGACTTAAGACAAGGCAGAAGGATTACAGCGCGGAGATCGACGAGCTGATCGTTCTCGATGGCGAAAGAAGAGCTCTCATTGCCGACACAGAGGCAAAGAAGGCAGAGCAGAACAAGATTTCAAAGCAGGTGCCCATGATGAAGAAGGAGGGCAAGGATGTTGCTCCCATTTTTGCTGAAATGAAGGCACTTTCCGATAAGGTAAAGGAGGATACCGACAGAATAGATGCAATCGACGCACGCATCCGTGATATCCTTCTCTCTATCCCCAATGTTCCGAGTGCTAGCGTTCAGACAGGCGCAGACGATAGCGACAATATCGAGCTTCGCCGCGTTGGTGAGCCGAGAAAATTCGATTTTGAGCCTAAGCCCCATTGGGATCTCGGCAAGGAGCTGGGAATTCTCGATCCCGAAACCGCTGCAAAGGTTTCAGGACCCCGTTTCCACTTCTACCGTGGACTTGGCGCAAGACTCGAAAGAGCGGTAATCTCCTATTATCTGGATACACATACAGAAAATGGATATACAGAGATCTTCCCCCCCTTCATGGTAAACCGCGATTCAATGCGCGGAACAGGACAGCTTCCCAAGTTTGAGGAGGACGCATTCAGAGTTGCAAATAACGATTGCTTCCTTATCCCCACAGCGGAGGTTCCCGTAACCAATATGCACAGAGATGAAATTCTCGATGGCGCAGACCTTCCTATTTCCTATTGCGCATATTCCGCTTGCTTCAGAGCAGAGGCAGGAAGCGCAGGCAGAGACACAAGAGGTCTTATCCGCCAGCATCAGTTCAATAAGGTGGAGCTTGTTAAGTTCACAACCCCCGAAACCTCCTATGAGGAGCTTGAAAAGCTCACAAATGACGCAGAGAGAGTTCTGAAGGGTCTTGGACTTGCGTACAGAGTAGTTTGCCTCTCCACAGGCGACCTTGGCTTCTCCAGCGCAAAGACATACGATATCGAGGTCTATATGCCCTCCTATGACAGATACGTTGAGATAAGCTCTTGCTCCGACTTTGAGGACTACCAGGCAAGAAGAGCCAATATCAAGTACAGACCCGCCGCAGGCGAAAAGCCGAGACTCGTTCATACACTTAACGGCTCGGGCGTTGCTGTCGGAAGAACAGTTGCGGCTATTCTTGAGAACTATCAGAATGCCGATGGCTCTGTAACAGTACCCGAGGCACTGCGCAAGTACATGGGTGTTGACGTTATCAAGTAATATTTTATGTCAAAAATAAAGGAATTTTTCATCGAGCTTCTATATGGCGGCTCGGATATGCAATATGAGAATTTCTCCTTTGGAAGCAGCATCGTAACCTACCGCATGATGATACTCGCCATAATGCTGGGTATCATCATCGCCGCAACGGTTGCCTTTTATAAGAGAAAGGTGCCGGGAAAGCTGGTGATTTTTCTCTCCGAGGCGGGTGCAAACAGCCCCGAGAAGGCAAAGACACTAAGTGAGCTTGGTCTTTCGGACAAAAAAGGCATAATTTATTCTCTCAGGCGCGGAACACTTGGCAGAATGCTCTATTCTGTGGAGAAGGATGCATATAATGAGAGAATGAAGGCAGAGCTTGAGAGTGGAAAAAAGGTAAAAATAGTTACCTATCAGCCAAAGCCGCAAGCGGACAGATATTATATCCCCGCCGATAGGGAAAAGGAGATGGTAAAGCTCTTTTCCGAGAAGGGAAGCGGAGTTTTCAGCTATATTCTGACAATTCTGCTTTGCATCGTAATGGCGGCAATGCTCTTTGCCCTTGTGCCGTGGATTCTTAACATAATAGACGGCGCACTGTAAAATTTTGGAAAAATGGAGTAAAAAAATGAACAGAGGAGAACAAACCGTAAGCGCATCAAGGCGCATACCGAAAAAACGCATGAGAGCGGGGAAGAGATTACTTATAATATTTGTGATCGCCCTCGTAGCTGCGGCGGTGATAATCGGAGCACTCTTTGTCAGCGGAATAAAGCTCATAAGAGAAGAGGCGGCAGATGGCGGCGAGATCAAATTTTTCGGTATGACGGCAAATGGCGAGCCTTACAGCGGCACGGTATATTACCCCAGCGGACTTACCGCAAGGCTTGATAAAAAGAATAACACTCTTACCTATTCCGATGGCTCGGTTTATAAGGGAGATATAGCAAATCTTCTGCGAGACGGACAGGGTGAGATGACTTATGCCGGCGGCGACACATATACGGGCGATTTTGATGGCGATCTCATTACGGGAAGCGGAAAATTTGTCTTCTCCAATGGTGACAGCTATGAGGGTGAGCTTGTTTCGGGTCTGAAAAACGGCTATGGAACATATAAATGGGCAGATGGCTCATATTATACAGGACTTTTCAAGGATGATCAGCGAAATGGCGCGGGATTTTCCTATTGGTCGGATGGCTCAAGCTATGACGGAACATATCTTGGCGGTATGAAGAACGGCAGCGGCACATTTACATTTGCCAATGGCGATATTTATACAGGCGAATATGAAAATGATCAGCGAAGCGGCGAGGGAACATACAGCTGGGCGAACGGTGAAAGCTATACGGGTCATTTTAAGGACAACACGCTGAATGGCGAGGGAACATACACCTGGGCATCGGGAAGAACCTATACGGGACTTTTCGAGAACGGAAAGATGGTTGCCGCAGAGAGCGAAGACGAGGTTTCCACACCCGAAAATTAAAAATGAGAATATTTAAAATGGACTGCGTTTCGCAGTCCATTTTTTGCGGTATAATGACGAGTTGGAATTTGGCGAAACTTCCTATACACAAAAAACAACGGGGCAAGGATATAGACCCTGCCCCGTATTTACTCATATTTATAATACACAGCGACCGTGCGCTTAATTTATTTACCCTGTGGTTTTATGTAAATATATGTATATAACACTTTAAGTGTTTATGAGCGGTAAAGCGGCGCAATTACTTTGCGTAATCAACAGCTCTGCTTTCCCTTATAAGATTGATCTTGATTTGACCGGGGTACTTGACCTCGTTCTTGATCTTAACTGCGATATCATGCGCAATAACCTTCATACCCTCGTCGTTTACCTCCTCGGGCTTGACCATTACGCGGATCTCTCTGCCTGCCTGGATCGCAAATGCCTTGTCGATTCCGTCAAAGCTTGTGGCGATCTCCTCAAGCTTCTGGAGACGCTTGATATAGTTTTCGAGATCCTCGCGGCGTGCTCCGGGTCTTGCGGCGCTGATTGCGTCTGCAGCCTGAACGATAATTGCCACGATGGTCTGAGGCTCAACATCATTGTGGTGAGCTTCGATTGCATGAATAACGTCCTTGCTTTCCTTGTGCTTGCGAGCTGTCTCAACGCCTATCTGAACGTGAGAGCCCTCAACATCATGGGGGAATGCCTTACCGATATCGTGAAGAAGTCCGGCACGTCTTGCAAGAGTGCTGTCAACTCCAAGCTCGTCGGCGATAATTCCGGAAATAAACGCAACCTCAATTGAATGCTGAAGCACGTTCTGTCCGTAGCTGGTTCTGTAACGAAGTCTTCCGAGAAGTCTGATAAGCTCGGGATTTATGCCGTGAACTCCAACATCAAATACCGCTCTTTCACCTGCCTGCTTGACAGATGCTTCAACTTCTTTTCTTGCCTTTTCAACAGTTTCTTCGATTCTTGCGGGATGGATTCTTCCGTCCGAGATAAGCTTTTCAAGGGCAATCCTTGCAATCTCTCGTCTGACGGGGTCAAATCCCGAAAGTGTGATAGCTTCGGGGGTATCGTCAATGATGAGCTCAACTCCCGTAAGCGTTTCAAGCTTCTGGATATTTCTACCCTCTCTACCGATGATCCTACCCTTCATTTCCTCATTGGGCAATGCCACAACGGAAATGGTAGCCTCGGCAACATGATCTGCCGCATATCTCTGGATAGCAAGCGAAAGGATGTTTCTTGCCTTTGCATCAGATTCTTCCTTGAATTGCTCTTCAAGCTCGAGCATCTTCTTTGCAAGCTCGTCCTTTATCTCCGCTTCAACACGCTCGATAAGCTCTGCCTTAGCCTGCTCTGCAGTATAGCCCGAGACCTCTTCAAGTCTCTTAAGCTGAATACTGAAAAGCTCGCTTATCTTTTCCTTCTCTGCCTCATTTTCCTTGATTTTCTTATCGAGAAGCTCGTTCTTACGCTCGAGAGCCTCGGTTTTCTTATCAAGGTTATCCTCTTTTTGGGAGAGACGGCGCTCGGTGTTTGAAACTTCCTTGCGTCTTTCCTTAATTTCGCGCTCAGCCTCGTTGCGGCTTTGAAGAATTTCTTCCTTTGCCTCAATGAGAGCTTCCTTTTTTCTCGATTCGGCTTCCTTTTTTATCTCTTCGGCTTCTTTTTTGCTGCCTTCGATGATACGCTTTGCTTCATTTTCAGCAGAGCCTATCTTACCCTCGGCAATCTTTTTGCGAAGAAGAGAACCGAGAAGGAGACCGATAAGGAGAAACGCGACTGCGCAGATTATCGGGATCAAAATTTTTTCCATAATGCACCTCCTTAATTTTATTTTTTCAATCCGAATTAAAGGTACAGGGTCAAAAAACACTACACCTTATTATATTTTACACCGATTTTCACAATAAGTCAAGAGATTTTATATAATTAGTAAAATTTTTAGTACAAAAAAAGGCAGTTTACATAAAAAAATATGCACCCGATTGTAAAAACTGATGAAAATTCGATGCCGCACTTGACGGTGGTATGCAAAATCTGTATAACATTGTTAATAATTTATAACTAATAAGGGGATACCGACGAGTCGGATGAGGCTTCACCATTCGCACTTATAAATTCCTGTTTGTCTGTGAAAAGCCTTCATAGATCCCTCGGCTTCGCTCAGGATGACGAATAGAGGTTTTTGTTCCTACCCAACTCGTCATTCTGAACGCAGTAAAGAATCTATTAGCATTAACGGATGACTTCATTCTGTGGGGTTATAGTCCTTTAGCCCTCATAGATCCTTCGCACAATACTCCAAAGGCGATTTGTCTCGCTCAGGATGACCTGTGGGGTGGCTTTGCCTTTCCACATAAAATTCTCGTTTATTTATGTAGAACCACAGTTAAACAACAATAATTCTCCCCTTTTTTAAGTTTTGATAGACCTTTTATAAAAGGTCGCGCGAGCCGGCGGCGGCGCCGGTCGCCACCGCAGTGGCGAAATCCCCTAAAAAAGAAAATACATTAAGGATTTGAGTAAAAATATTGACCGCAGTGGGGCGAAAATGTAAAAAAATATTGTATTCTCTTGAAAAAATCCCGAAGATATGGTATGATATATGATGTATTTCTGTGCGAGGTAGCAATATGGAAGAAAAAAGGTTCAGAAAAAATGATGATTCCTTCGTTTGTGCAAATTGCGGAAAAACAGTTGAGCCGCTGGGATATAGCTCCCGCAATCATTGCCCGTTTTGTCTCTGCTCGATTCATGTTGACATAAATCCGGGAGACAGAGCGAACGAATGTGGAGGACTTCTTGTTCCCATAAAGGCGGAAACAGACCCAAGAAAGGGATACATCATCATTCACAGATGCGAAAAATGCGGCGAGATAAGGCGAAACCGCGCGGCGCACGAGGCAAAGGTGCAGCCCGATGACCTTAAAAAGCTGATAAAGCTGACAGCCGGTGAATATAACCCTTAAAAATCTGAAAGGATAAGGCTATGATAAAAATTGAGCATTTAGTCAAGAACTACGGCAATTTCTGTGCCGTTGACGACGTAAGCTTCTCTGTTGAGGCAGGGGAGATCGTCGGCTTTCTCGGCCCCAACGGAGCAGGAAAGAGTACAACCATGAATATGCTTACCGGTTATCTCTCATCAAGCGCCGGAAGCATCAGCATCGCGGGCATCGACATTCTCGAAAATCCCCTTGAAGCAAAGAAAAAGATAGGATATCTCCCCGAGCAGCCGCCCCTTTATATGGACATGACGGTTGAGGAATATCTTAATTTTGCTTACGACCTTAAGGACTGCAAATATGACCGCAAGAAGCATCTTGCGGAGATCTGCGAGGTAACAAGAATAACCGATGTAAGAAAGAGATTGATAAAGAATCTTTCAAAGGGATATAAGCAGAGAGTGGGCATTGCGCAGGCGCTTGTGAACAATCCGCCCGTTATCATCTTCGACGAGCCTACCATCGGTCTTGACCCGAAGCAGATAATCGAGATAAGAAACCTCATAAGAAATCTCGGAAGAGACCATACTGTCATCCTCAGCACCCACATTCTTCAGGAGGTGCAGGCTGTTTGCGACAGAATTATCATTATCAACAAGGGTAAGATCGTTGCAGACGAGAGGACCGAGAATATCAGCCGCGCCATCGAGCAGAGCCGTCGCTTCAATGTTAAGATCTGCGGTCCTCAGCGCGAGGTTCTTGCAATGCTTAAGGAGAAGAGCGGCATCGTTTATGCCGAGGCACTTGCAGAGCGTGACGGCGATGCTTATACATATATGATCGAAAGCGCGGTTGGCGTTGATATCCGTAAGAGCCTTTTCTATACCCTTGCGGAGAAAAACTGGCCCCTTATCGGAATGGAGGCTCTTGGAATGAGCCTTGAGGATATCTTTATCACCATCGTTGATAAGAGCAACGAGAGAAAGAGCCTCAGAGGCGAAAAGGAAAAGGGATACAGACCCGGAAGAAGCGGTATTGAGAAGCAGATAGCTGCGGGTATTATGAAGAATACCGCCGAAAATCAAAATAGTCAAGATAAAGAAACGAACTGAGGGAGGATAAAAGGATAAAATGCTTGCAATTTACCGTAAAGAATTAAAATCATATTTCATAACTCCCATGGGTTATATCTATATCGGAATTTTCCTTGCACTTTCCGCACTTCTTTTCAGCTATACCACCTTTATGCGCTCGTCATATGATATCACAAGCTATTTTTCAATGATGATATTCGCATTCGTTGTGCTGATCCCCCTTCTTACAATGAAGCTCTTTGCCGAGGAAAAGAAGCTTCGCACAGAGCAGATGCTCCTTACAGCTCCCGTTACCATAACGGGAATGGTTTTCGGCAAATATCTTGCCGCCCTTACCATGTTTGTGGGCTCGATCCTCTGCTCCTGCATAAATTTCATTCCCCTCTATGCCATTGCAAATCAGGAAAGAGCGGAGGCGGCTTCAAAAGCCATCCACATAGGCCCCTCGGGAGCGCAGATCATCGGCTCTCTTGTGGGAGTGATACTTGTGGGCGCGGCATTTATAGCTGTTGGTATGTTCATCTCAACTCTTACAGAAAACCAGCTTGCATCCGCAGTTATTTCGGTTGCGGTGCTGCTTGTTATGATAATTCTCGGTTATGTAAATAACTTTATTCCCAATTATGCGGTGCGTTTTGTTATCGACTGGGTAAGCGTGCTGAGCCGTTTCGCGCCCTTCGGCTACGGAAGATTCGATTTCGCGGCTCTGCTCTATTATCTGTCGCTGACCTCCGTATTTATATTCCTGACGGTGCGCGTTTATGAAAAACGCCGCTGGGGCTGATAAGGAGGAGGAAGAAAATGGCTTACTATTCAAATAAAAAGCTTCGCTACGGAAGCATTTCAGTGGCTTTTACCGCCGCATTTATCGCCGCCGTTATCGCGCTTAATGTTGTATTCTCCGCTCTTGCCTCAAAATACCTCTGGTATATCGACATGACCGCGGAAACACTTTACACACTCTCGGACGAGTGTGTTGAGCTTTTAAAGGATATCGAGGACCCCGTTAAGATCCTTTTCTGCGATGACCCCGACACCCTTGAAAAGTCGGATACAACACGTCTCGTTTATAACACCGCTCTCCAGCTTGAGGAGGCACTTGACAATATCACGGTTGAGACGGTAAACGTCATTGAAAACCGATCGGCAGTGAATAAATATCTCACAACAGCAACCACCGAGATAAAGACCACCGATGTTATCGTTGAAAGCGGCTCGGAATTCAGAAAGCTTTCTCTTACCGCATTCTATACCTTTGCAAATCAGAACGCAACAGAGCCTTGGGCTTATAATGCCGAATCCCGCTTTGCCGCAACCATAATTGCGGTGACACGTGCGGTTTCTCCCGTTTGCGCCCTGCTCTCAAACCACGGTGAGGCTTATCAGGATCAGGAGCTTATCAGCCTTATAAGCGATGCGGGATACGATATCGTTCCTCTTGACCTTTCAAAGGACGAGATCCCCGAGGA
>JAZROG010000042.1:0-10624 GCA_045648605.1 Eubacteriales bacterium
TCGTCAACACCTCGTCGGTAGAGAGTAGCTCGTCAACCGTCACCGAAAAGAATTTCGCGATCGCTTTTAGTGACTCTATATTCGGATATCCTCTGCCTGACTCCCATTTTGAGATAGCAGTTCGGGACACGTAAAGCTTCTCGGCAAGCTCCTCTTGCGTAAGCCCCTTTTGTTTTCTTAATTCTTGAATTTTTTCATTAAATTCCATATCAAATCCTATGCATATTACATTATATTCTCACAGACAAATTCAATTTTATCTATCAATTGTATTATACCACAAAATGCCCGAAATGTAAATAGGACGGCTCTAATCTTTACAAGTTGAACCGTCCTATAAAGTATTGCACCAAATCAGCACCAAATCAGTACCAAACCACACCAAGATTCGCCCCATACTATTCGACAAACCGGAATTTTATGACCTCATTTCAAACCGCACATCTTATACAGCTTCTCGATACAGAGCGATTTGTATTCAATGTATTTATCTATATCATCCGGGAATAACTGTGCTGCCTTCTCCTTGACTGCACCATCGGCAAGTGCGCTGTTTATCAAAAATAATCGTTTATTCGCTTTCGCCCTTGCAGTTATTTTTCTTATTTTTTAAGCTCGAGAGTTCTCTCGTATGCCTTTTTAACAGCATTCATTGCAGATGCACGGAAAGCGCCGTCCTCAAGTGCATGAACTCCGGCAATGGTGGTTCCGCCGGGACTGCAAACTGCATCCTTAAGCGCACCGGGGTGTCTGCCCGATTCTTCAAGCAATTTTGCAGCACCTATGAGTGTTTGTGTGGCATAAAGCATAGCTTTATCTCTCGGAAGACCACATTCAACCGCTCCGTCTGCAAGTGCCTCGGCAAACATATATACAAAAGCCGGACCGCATCCCGAAAGTGCACTTGCGGCATCTATCTTATCCTCGGGAATAGAATCAAGCTTGCCAGCCATAGAAAGAATATCAATAAAAGCATCAAGCTGCTCGGCGCATACATTTTTATTTGCGCAATAAAGAATCATTCCCTCACCAACGGAAACAGGCGTGTTAGGCATTATGCGTATTACTGCGCAATCACAATCCGCCATTCCTTCAACCGCTGATATTGAGATTCCCGCCGCCATAGAAATCAGAACGAATTTATCTTTTCTCGCCTTTAAAATGGGAGAAATTACCCCAAAAAGCTCCGAAAACATCTGAGGCTTAACACCGAGAAAAATATAATCACATTCTAAGGCAACAGAATTAACCTCTGATACGTTTGCTCCGTATTTATCAGCAAGCGCCTCTGCTTTCTCTTTAAAAGCGTCGCAAAGATATATATTTTTTCCGGGAATAACCCTTGCGGCAGCGCTTACAAGAGCACCGCCCATATTTCCGCAACCGATAAATCCAATTTTTTTCATAAAAACTCCTTATCTTATCTGTCCGTTTCCTTTGATAACGTATTTATAAGCGGTAAGCTCCGAGAGTCCCATAGGACCTCTTGCGTGGAGCTTTTGAGTCGAGATCCCTATCTCGCACCCAAGACCGAATTCGCCACCGTCTGTAAATCTTGTGGAAGCATTAACATAAACTGACGAGCTGTCAACCGCAGCTGAGAAATATGCGGCATTTTTCTCATTTTTAGTAATAATAGCCTCGCTATGGTGGGTTGAATGCTTGGAAATATGCGCTACCGCTTCCTTAACATCCGAAACAACAGCAACCGCAAGAATATAATCAAGAAATTCTGTATCAAAGTCATTTTCGTTTGCGGGAGTTCCGTCTATGATCTCGGCAGCCTCCTTATCAAGCCTCAGCTCAACAGGATTTTCTTCTCTGTTGTCAACGAGTCTTTCCTTCAGTCGGGGCAAGAAATCCTTTGATATTTTGCGATTTACAAGGCAAACCTCCTCGGCATTGCAAACGGAGGGACGGCTTGTTTTAGCGTTTTCGATAATATTAAGTGCCATGTCGATATCAGCTTCATCATCAACATAAATATGACATATGCCTGTTCCTGTTTGAATACAAGGAACTTTTGCATTTTCAACGCAAGCCTTTATAAGACCCGCACCGCCTCTTGGGATCAGCAGATCAACATATTCTGTTGCTGTCATCAGTTCGTTTGCACCGGCTCTTGTGGTATCATGAAGCATATTTACAAATGTTTCGGGAAGTCCAATGCTTGTAAGCCCTTTGCGCATTGCATTGACTATTGCAAGCGAGCTTTTATAAGCTTCTTTTCCACCGCGAAGAACGCAAACATTACCGCTTTTCAGCGCCAATGCTGCCGCATCGGAGGTTACATTTGGGCGGCTTTCGTAAATGATAGCCACAACACCCATGGGAACTCTGACTTTGTTTATAATAAGACCGTTTGGCCTTTCAATTTTTTCGATAATCTCACCAACAGGATCTGTAAGCGCACAAACCTGACGTATTCCGTCAGCCATGCCTCGTATTCTGTCATGGGTCAAACGAAGTCTGTCTATCATCACATCGCTGATTGAACCCTTGGCATTTTCGATATCGGACGCATTGGCATCGAGGATCAAAGCTTCATCCTTTTCAAGTGCATCCGCCATTGCCATGAGAGCCTTATTTTTTGTTTGTGTATCGAGTATTGCAAGCTCGGGCGCAGATGCCTTTGCTGCCTTTAAAATTTCTTGTGTTGTCATATTTCAGCCTTTCGGAAAGAATCTTGTACCAATTTTTTTGCCGTCAAAAAGATCATAAAGAAGATTCGGGTTTTCACCATTGAGAATTACCATCTCACATCCCGCCTTCTCGCAAAGCTCAGCCGCATGAAGCTTTGTTTTCATTCCGCCTGTACCAAGGGATGAACCAACACCGCCTGCAAGTGCCATGATTTCGGGAGTCAGCTTGTCAACTACCTCAATCAGCTTTGCATCAGGATTTTTGTGAGGATCGGCTGTATATAATCCGTCGATATCCGAGAGAAGAATAAGCATTTCAGCACCGATGCTGGTAGCGACGATTGCTGAAAGCGTGTCATTATCTCCAACCTTGATCTCCTCGGTTGCAATGGTATCATTTTCATTGATAATGGGCAGAACATTAAGCTCCAAAAGTCTTGTCATGGTATTTCTGAAATTTTCAAATCTGTCGTCATGACGAAAATCAGAGCCTGTGAGCAGAATCTGCGCAACGGTGTGATTATATTCCTGGAACAGCTTATCATATGTATACATAAGCTCGCACTGACCGACTGCCGCTGCTGCCTGCTTTGTGGGTATATCCTGCGGACGTTCCTTTAGCGATAGCTTTCCGACACCCATTCCGATAGCACCCGATGAAACAAGTATAATTTCGTGTCCGCTGTTTTTAAGATCGCTTAAAACTCTGCAGAGTCCTTCAACGCGACGTATATTTAAATGCCCAGTATGATGGGCGAGGGTCGATGTTCCAACCTTTACTACGATTCTCATTGTTATGATCCTTTACTTTAGTATGATAATACATTATACTACTAATATATCTATAAGTCAAGAATAAAAGATAAAAATCTTAAAATTAGATTATAAAAGGTCGGTATTTACCGACCTTTTATGTATTTATCAATAAATTCGTCAACATTCTTAAATGTTTTCGGCGAAATTTCCACTCTTTTATATTCGCCAAGATATGCTTCTAAAGCATTTTCAAAAGCAACAGTATTTTTATGAAGATCACAGGAATCAAAATGCTCCATCACATTTATATGATGGATATCTACATCCTCTGCTATGTCATCGATCATAAATTGAAAAGAAAGCATATTCATAAATGAAGAAAGCAAATCATCATTTTCTTCCGCTTCATGCATTTTGCCTCTCCAATTTGAAAACATCTCCTCATAAGTGCCGCCGATGTTATCTTTGCAAGGCTCACTTTTGCTTTTACAAAAGCCGTTTTCGATAATATCATCAACCTTTTTTACAAGCGAAGAAAGGTTATTTTGAATATCGTTTGCGTTAGCAGCTTCTATTACCGATAATGCTTGGCTCTTGACGTCAAAAGGCAAATTCAATAAGGAAAGCTCATCAAATTTTCTTTTTGTTCCAAATTTAAAATATTTACCGTGAAAAAGCATTAAAGCATCAAAGGTATATTCAAGCGCGATACCGAAATTCAAGCGTAATTTATCAATTTCATCGCAAAGATAGCAATCTGCAAGGGCAATCTTCGCTTTTTGCATACAGGTAAATGCTTTATATTTTCTCTCGTCAGATGAAAGAATTTTCTTTGTCTTGCTTCTGATATCTTCAAGCCTGTCAAGGATTTCTTTTTCTCTTACATAAACTATTTCGGAATCGAGAAGCTTTGAGAGATGCGCAGAATTGCACTGCGCATCCTCCAAAAGCATTTTCCAAGTTGTTGTGTAGATATCATATCCAATCATAGTATCATTCAAGATGAATCCATCCGAAAGAGCTCTGCCCTTTTCATCCTTTATAAGGATAAGAAGATCAAGGTCGGATCTTTCGTGCAGATCCCCCGTAGCCACTGAGCCGTAAATTCCTATAAGCTCAAGCGAATTCGGGCATTCTTTTTCCGCTTTGGCTACTATTGCGTCTATGATTTTTTTATTTACATCTGTCATTTCAGATAAGCTTTCTTCCCATAAGAACTCCCATTACAGAAGCCATCATAAGACCTCTTGTCCATCCGCTGGAGTCACCGAGACAGTGAAGTCCCTTAATATTGGTATTGAAATCCTCATCCATCTTTACTCTGTTGCTGTAAAATTTAAGCTCGGGAGAATAAAGAAGAGTTTCGGTTGATGCAACACCCGGAACAACAGTATCCATTGCCTGAATGAAATTTATGATATTTGTCATTGCTCTGTAGGGCATTGCGGCTGTGATATCACCCGCAACAGCATCGGGCAGAGAGGGACGGAGATTAGACTGGGAAAGCTCCTTTGGCCAAGTTCTCTTGCCATCAAGGATATCACCAAAGCGCTGAACGAGAATGTGGCCTGCGCCAAGCATATTGGTAAGCTCTCCAACCTTTTGCGCATATTCTATAGGCTGATTAAAGGGGGTGCTGAAATTGTGGGAGCAAAGAATTGCAAAGTTGGTATTATTGGATTTCAGTTCTTTATATGAGTGGCCGTTTACAACTGCAAGATCATTGTCATAATTTTCCTGACTTACAAAGCCACCGGGATTTTGGCAGAAGGTTCTGACCTTATTCTTAAAGGGGTGAGGATAACCAACAAGCTTTGCCTCATAAAGAACCTTATTTACCTTTTCCATGATCTCATTTCTGACCTCAACACGGACACCGATATCAACTGTTCCGGGTGCATGGGCAATATTATGCTCGGCACAAAGTTTTTCGAGCCAATCTGCTCCACGTCGTCCTGTTGCAACAACAACATGCTCTGCCATCATCTCAAAGGTCTCACCCTTTTGTGAGAGGATCACGCCGCGGCAAATATTATCTTCAAGAATAATATCAACACATTCACAGTCAAAAAGAATCTCAACACCGTTTTCGATAAGATATTTTTCAATGGAATAATAGATGTCCTGCGCTTTTTCAGTGCCGAGGTGTCTGATGGGACAGTCAACAAGCTTAAGACCTGCCTTAATGGCATTCTTTCTTATCTCCTTGACCTCGTCTGTGTTTTCGAGACCCTCAACATGGGTATCAGCGCCAAATTCAAGATAGATTCCATCTGTATAATCGATGGTTTCTTGCGCAAGATCCTCACCTATAAGATTTGGAAGATCACCGCCTACCTCATAACTAAGAGACAGCTTGCCATCGGAAAAAGCACCCGCGCCCGAAAAGCCTGTTGTAATATGGCAATGAGGCTTACAATTAACACACTGCTTTGTTTTGTGCTTCGGGCATCTGCGTTTTTCGATAGCAACGCCCTTTTCGATAATAGTTATCTTCTTTTTGCTTCCCTTTTTGAGCATTTCAAGCGCAGTAAAAATGCCTGCAGGGCCAGCTCCGATTATAATTACATTATTATTCATATTTCTCATTCCTCATTATAGAACGCTCTTCAAAAACTGCTTTGTTCTGGGATTTTGGGGATTAGCGAATATTTCATTCGGTTCGCCCTGCTCTGCTATTCCTTTATCGCAAACAAAAAGTATTCTGTCTGCAACCTCGCGTGCAAAGCCCATTTCGTGAGTAACAACTGCCATTGTCATGCCCTCTGCGGCAAGATTCTTCATAACATCAAGAACCTCTCCGACCATCTCGGGGTCAAGGGCAGAGGTAGGCTCATCGAAGAGCATGAATTCAGGCTTCATCATAAGTGCTCTCACGATGGCAATTCGCTGCTTTTGACCGCCCGAAAGCTGATTTGGATAAGCATTCGCTTTTTCTTCAAGCCCAACTCTCTTTAGCAGTCTGTGACCTTCCTCCTCAGCTTCCGCCTTTGACATTTTAAGAAGCTTCATAGGTGCGATAGTAATATTTTTCATTACCGTCATATGGGGAAACAGATTAAACTGCTGGAATACCATTCCGATCCTCTGACGAAGCTTGTTTATATCACATTTTTTATCTGTGATATCTGTTCCGTTGAAGAAAATCTCGCCGTCTGTCGGCTCTTCCAGAAGATTGAGACAGCGAAGAAGGGTTGATTTACCGCCTCCCGAAGGACCGATTATGCAAACGACCTCACCCTTATAAATTGTAAGATCAACATTCTGAAGAACAGTAAGGCTGCCAAAGGCTTTTGTAAGATTTTTAACTTCAATTATAGTTTTGCTTTTATCTATCACCTTTTTGCAACCTCTTTTCAAGTAAACTAACAAGATATGTAAGTCCAAGGACTACTACAAGATATATAAGAGCCACCGCGATAAGGGGCATAAAATTACTGTATGTTATAGAACGAATGGTTATGCCACCCTTGGTAAGATCTCCGACACCGATATAGAAGGCAACCGATGACTCCTTAAGTAGAGTGATGAACTCATTTGCAAGAGCCGGAAGAACCGCCTTGAAGGCTTGCGGAATAACAATATGATACATGGTTTGCCAATATGTAAAGCCAAGGCTTCTGCCTGCCTCTGTCTGACCGTTATCCACAGACATGATACCGCCTCTTACGATTTCGGCAACATATGCACCGGAATTAAGACCGAAGCAAAGCACCGCGGAGCCAAACTTATCAATGGCAAAAAACGCAACTATCTTTGACATTATTATGCTTCCACTTTCGGTAAGCGATGCAGAATAATTCAGCATAATCTGACGCAGTGGCAGAAGCATTACGAAATAAATGATAAGAAGCTGTACCATTACAGGCGTTCCGCGTATTATGGAAACATAAATACGGCAAACAGAATCAAGGAATTTTACCTTTCCCGTTTTGCTGTGTGTTACTCTTACGATCGCCACGAGAAAACCGATAACAATACCGATTATAAGCGCAAAAAAGGTTATTCTGAGGGTTGTCCAAAGACCGCCACTGAGATGCTTCCAGTTGTCATTCTTTATAAAATTACGATGGAATTCATCCTTCATATCGGACCACCAATTCGAAAGGAATGTACCAACATTAGGCTCGGTTCCGTCATAATTTGTAAGAGCAAAGCAGTCCGAAATACCCGTGCGCAGCGTATTAAGATTGGTAATGTCGATTATCTCGTCACCGTAAACGATTTCTTTGGTATCGTTTATCATTTTCAGCGCATCAAGAACACCGCCATAGCAGGTGTTGACCGTTTCGTACGAAAGATACATCTTCATGCTGCCGTCATTCATTTGATAAATGATAATTTCGGTATTGCCCGTCAAGGCTTCAGCAGCATCATATGCCTCTTTGATTATGGGAGTTGCAACCTTCATGCGGATATTGGTACCGCTTGTTTTTGTCCCGCTTGCTTCCCTTTCGATATAGTAAGCATAAACCTCAGAAAACAGTTCGTTTTTCTTTGTCTCGATTATCTCACCGATATTTTTTGTTTCATAGGTGCAATCGAGAGAAAATCTTCTGTCTCCGTCTTTTTTCACTGAATTAACTTTTACCCTTGAGCCTTCAACAATGACAGTTGCGACCTTTGGCAAGGAAGAAATATTGGCATCGACTATCTCCTGTGCTTCATCTGGCGAAAGCTCACGCGCAGGCTTGATTCCCGCGCTGTCAATCAAAAGAACAGTCGCTGAGATAACAGCTATCACAAAAAC
The DNA here is from genome assembly GCA_045648605.1 of Eubacteriales bacterium. Taxonomy (GTDB): domain Bacteria; phylum Bacillota; class Clostridia; order Oscillospirales; family CAG-272; genus SIG710. The sequence continues at coordinate 8,149 of JAZROG010000042.1, forward strand.
AGCTATAATAGCCTTAAGCCATCCCGAAAGAGGCCTTTTTTTATTTTTTACACTCATTAAAATTCTCCGTTACAGAGCAAAAAGGAATGATTTCTCATTCCTTTTTGCCCCACAATTGTTTATTGGCAAATAATTATTTGATGTACTTTGCAATTATACCGTCGATAGTACCGTCAGCTGTAAGCTCAAGAATAGCAGCATCGATCTGAGCAAGAAGCTCGGAATTGCCCTTCTGAACACAGATAGCATAGTCCTCATCAGCATAAGCTGTTTCGAGAATTACAAGACCCTCATTTGCAGCGACATAAGCCTTAGCGGGCTCATTGTCGATAATAACGCAGTCAACGTCGCCGCCCGCAAGTGCAAGAACAGCCTCATTACCTGTTGCATACTGAGTTACTCTGTCTGCGCCGAAATCATCGGAAGAATATGTATCACCTGTTGTACCGAGCTGAACGCCTACCTTGTAAGCTGCGCCCTCTGCATAAAGATCATCAACAGTTGTGATGGGAGAGCCTTCCTTAACGATGATAACCTGAACACCGTTTGCATAGCTGCTGGAGAAGTCAACCTCAAGGAGTCTGTCCTCTGTGATTGTCATACCTGCCATACCGAAATCAACGGAGCCGGACTGAACAGCTGTGATGATGGAGCTGAATTCCATATCCTCGATAACGAGAGTCTTACCGAGCTTTGCAGCAATAGCAGCAGCGATCTCAGCGTCGATACCAACGATAGTCTCGCCCTCGTAGTACTCATAAGGAGGGAATGCAGCATTTGTAGCCATAACGATAGTGTCTGTAGCTTCGCCGCTGTTTTCGGTGTCAGCAACAGTTTCTGCTGAAGTATCAACAGCAGCCTTGTTTTCTGTGTCAGCAGATGTGTCATTTGCGTTTTCAGAGCCGCTTCCGCAAGAAACGAAAGCAAAGAGCATCATGAATGCAAGAACGATTGAAAGAATTTTTGTGAATTTCATTTTTAGATCCTCCATAAAAATAAATTGTGGTATTTTAAATGCCTGTAAGATTATACCGCATATTTATGCATTTGTCAAGAGATTTTTTAATTTTTTATGTATTTAATAGCTAAATACTTAAAAAAACTCTGAAATTTATCATAAAACATCTCACAAGCCAGATCAAATGACCAAAAAGCACAAATCCTATGACTCTATTGACCTTATAATATTCAATAGCGGTTAAAAAGCAGAACAAAATAATTACAGCTATGTCTGCAAGAGCAATAAAAACTGCGTGAGCCCGAAAGAAAAGCGGATACCATACAACATTGAATATCATCATACAAACAAACCAAAGAGAGCCCTTGAATTTGTTTATATCCTTTCCCGGTCTTTTGCTTCCTAATATAAATCCGAAGGAAAAGCCAAGAAGAATATACCAAAGTATCCATATGCAAGTAAAAACCCAAGTCTTCGGGATATGATCCTTTAATCCTGCGAGCCTCAGCATATAAAGCGGACTTCCGGAAAGAGCTCTTGAAAGTATTCCAAAAAAAAGAATTATGACAATGGAGGCGAGTATGACCCTTCCGTCACTTCTCGTTCTCCGGCATTGTGACACAATTCGCTTTTTTAACCTTTTCATAACAAAATCACCTCATAAAATTCTATGAGGTGATTTGTATTTTAATACCGATTTTAATTTCTTCTTCCGGATGCTGTGATCTCTCCGCGCTTGAAGGCATCGAAATCAAAATGCTTCCAGCAGAACTGATTATACTGAGTTTCAACATCGGATGAGCCTACATAGGTTCCGGACGGGATCGTATTTATAAAGAACGGATCGCCCCACCATCCGCCCGGCTCTGTAGTTTCGGGAAGATTTCTGTAAACATACTGCGCATCCGTAACGGTTATCTGTCTTGGGAAGCTTCTGTCATTGACCTCGATAAGACCGACTCTGACAACGCTACCAACAGGACAGCAAGCACTTGCAACAGCGCCCGAGTCTTTACAGTAATCTACCATAACATGCGTTGTGCAATACGAATTTGGCTGTGTTCCCACTGCAAAGTAACCCGTTTCTGCTCTGTTCCCTCTTGGGTCTGCTCGGCAAGCGTCGGTCATAAGAAGTCCTGAATCCTTGCAGTAGGTCGATTTTATAACAGTTCCCGGCATCTCGAATTTTTTCAGTGCCTCGCCGCCGTTTGCGGCATCATCAATAAATCCCTGATGAAGCTTGGTCATAACGGTATCCCAAAGAGAAACGCAAGGGTTGCTCTTAAGGCTTGAAAGAGACTTGGGATATTCGTAGCCATACCAAACACCGCCAATATAATAAGGTGTATATCCAATGAACCATCTGTCATAGTCATCACTGGTTGTACCTGTTTTTCCTGCGCAATCGACAGTTTTACGAAGTGTTAATGCTTTTGCTGTACCGTTGTTTACAACATTGGAAAGCATTTTTGTCATAATAGCGGCATTTTCTTCACTGAAAACAATATTTCCGGGGTC
>JAZROG010000043.1:0-24351 GCA_045648605.1 Eubacteriales bacterium
TACAAGAGCAGAATATCCCGGTCAAAAGGTACAGGTGGACGTAAAGTTTGTACCCTCTTATTGTGTTACACACGGGCAAAAATTCTATCAGTACACCGCAGTTGATGAATGTACCCGCTGGACATACAGAGAAATGTATGAGGAACACAGCACAGACAGTTCGGTACGTTTTCTTGTGAATTTAATAAAAAGCTGTCCTTTTCCAATAAGAGAAATACAAACGGATAATGGTACAGAGTTCACAAATGCTTTACTTTCAAAAAGCTGTGATCATAAAAGTTTATTTGAAAATATGATTGATAAATATGGTATTATTTATCACAGGATCCGTGTTGCTACCCCAAGACATAACGGCAAGGTTGAACGCCAGCACCGTATTGATGAAGCAAGGTTTTACAAGAAAATGCGTATGTATTGCCTTGAGGACGGCAAAAAGCAACTTGCTAAATACAATGTTCGTTCTAACGATATCCCTAAATCTTGCCTTAAATATCGTTCTCCAAATGAAGTCTTGGCAGACTTTTTAAATATTATGTAAGGCAATTAGGGCAAAAGCATAGCTTTGCTTTCGCCTAAATCCCATTATATCTTTTGGTGCGTTGTCAAGGTTGTATTGTAAACTTTTCGCTTCTCGAAAACTTTTCAATCTCCACCTTGACAAGTATTTCTGAAAAAAGTGTCACCTATCATTGACAATTCAACAGGCAAATCCACTGTTTTTTCACAAATTGCTTTACTTTATGCTTTTTTTGTGGTATAATTACTGTGTATATTTTTTTGAGGGGGGATAAAATGGATTTCAATGAAAAAAAGGGAGGCGGAATGATGAAGACCGCGCTCCTTATGGTAATTATAACCCTCTCGGCAAAGGCTCTCGGCATGGTGAGAGATATACTGCTTGCCGCATCCTACGGAACGACCTCGGCGGCAGTGGCTTACGATACAGCCTCAAGACTTCCCCTCATCATATTTGATTTCGTTATCGGCGGCGTGATAAGTGCATCGTTTATTCCCGTTTTCAATGAAATTCTCGTAAAAAAAAGCAAAAAAGAAGCTCTTGATTTTGCATCGGGATATGTAAATATAATTTTGCTTATAACCTCCGCCTTGACCGTTATCGGAGTTGCCTTTTCGGGCGTGCTCGTGAGCCTTCTCGCTCCCGATATCCCCGATTCCACAGCCTCTCTTGCGGTCTCCCTTTCGAGAATAATGTTCCCCATGATAATATTTACGGGGCTTGCATTTTCCTTTGTTGGATTTTTGCAGTCCTTTGGAAATTTTCTGCTTCCCGCCCTCATAAGTCTTATTTCGAATCTTGTGATGGTGCTTTATTTCCTTGTCTTTAACAAAAGCTTCGGAATATGGGGACTTGCATTTGCCATGCTTATCGGCTGGGGAGCGCAGGCGGTCATACAGCTTCCCGCAGTGATAAAAAACGGTTTCAGATTTACTTTCAGGACAGATTTTCGTTCGCCTTATATAAAAAGATCGTTTGCTATGGCGCTGCCTATTCTCATAAGCTCCTGGGTACAGCCATTTTGCAATTTGATAAATACCCGATTCGCTTCCTCAATCGTTGGCGGAATCTCCGCAATGGGATATGCAAACAGGCTCTATCTCATAATTGTCGGTGTTTTCACCTTTGTTGCGACCAATCTGCTCTTCCCCTATTTTTCAAAGGCAAAGGCAAAGGGAGACAGCGCGGAGGAATCAAGGCTCACAAGGACGTCCGTAAGAGCTCTTTTGCTTATAATCTTGCCGATAACAGTCGGAATCTGGGTGCTTTCGGAGCCGATAGTTTCGATAATATATCAGCGAGGCGAGTTTAATGCTTACGACGCAAAAATGACCGCCGAGGCACTTCGTTTCTTCGCCTTGGGAATGCCATTTTATGCGCTGAATGAGGTCTGCACAAAAAAATTTTTCGCAGAGCAGAAAACACTCCCCCCAATGATAACGGCACTTATCTCTATAGCCTTCAATTTTGTTTTCGTCATTTTGCTTTCCGAGAAAATGGGCATCGGCGGAATCGCACTTTCCTCCGCTCTCGCTGTCCTTGTTAATTCTGCGCTGAATATCGTTATCAGATATATTGGCGGAGATAAGGTCCTCGGCTTTGACGATGCTCTGCAAATTCTTGTAATGCTCTTCTCTGCCATAGCAATGGGAGCAGCAGTATATTTCCTCTCGCCTTATTTTTCGGGCATTATCGGAACTGCAGTATGCGTGCTTATAGGCGCTATTATCTATTTTGCACTTTGCCTGATTTCAGGAGAGGGCATGACACGAGCTGTTGTGTCAGGTATTTTCAAATTCGGAAGGAGTAAGAAATGAAGATTCTTCATGTTTTGAGCGATTCAAATATCGGCGGCGCGGGGATTTTGCTTCTGAATTGCCTTGCCCATTTTGACAGAACCGAATTTGATATAAAGGTGGTACTACCAAGGGATGCCGAGCTTTGCCGACGCGTAGAGGCCCTCGGATATGATGTCATAGGCATGAAATACGGCAGGGATACCTCATATCAAAAGGAAGCCACAAGGGAGCTTGTGGATATTTTCAGAGAAGAAAAGCCTGATATCGTCCATACTCATTCGTCATTTTCGGCAAGGATAGCGGCAAGAAAATGTAAGGTACCGTTAATTTTCCAGACACACCATTGTGCTGTGATGCCGCCTAAATATAAAACGCTTTTCCCATTTAAGCAGCTTTTCGGTGCTCTGAATAACTACTATTCCGACCGCATCATAGCAACAGCCGAGGTTGCATCCTCGATACTCCAAATGCAGGGGACAAAAAAGGAAAAGATCTCGGTCATTCTGAACGGAAGTGAGCCTATGCAAAGGATTTCGGATGCCGAAAAAACCGCACTTTGCGAAAGGCTTGGACTTTCGGAGGATAATTTCATCTTCACCATTGCCGCAAGGCTTGAGGAGGTAAAGGACCATAGAACCTTTATCGAGGGTGCGGCAGAGGCATCGAGAGTACATCCGGAGATGCGCTTTCTTGTGGTCGGCAAGGGCAGTCTTGAGGAAAGCCTGAAGGCACTCGCAAAGGACCTCTCGGTTGATGACAAGATAATTTTCACAGGCTTTTGCCGCGATGTTTCACCTTATATGAATATAACGGACGTCAATGTGAATTGCTCTATGTCCGAGACCTCATGTCTTGCGCTTTCTGAGGGAATGAGCCTTGCACTGCCAACGATCGCTTCGGATTGCGACGGAAACCGCGCAATGATAGAGGACGGTGTGAACGGACTCGTATTTGAGAGAGAAAATGCAGAAATGCTTGCAACAGCCATGATAACCATTTATGAAAACAGTGAGCTCAGAAGCAGAATGAGCGAAAGCGCATTCCGCATATTCAATGAAAAATACACAGCGAACGTAATGACAGAGGAGCTTCAGAAGCTCTACAGAGCCGAATACGGCAAAAAATGCAAAACGAAGGGATAACGGCATATGCCTGAAATTTCAAAGGAAAAATTCAGAAGACTAATGTCAATAAATTCTCCCAAGGATCTGAAAAATTATAATGATGATATTGAGAGCCTCGCTCGTGAAATAAGAACCTTTCTCATCGAAAATGTCAGCAAAACAGGCGGTCATCTTGCTTCAAACCTTGGTGTGGTAGAGCTTTCGCTTGCGCTGCATCGTGTTTTCAGCACCCCCCGTGACAGCATTATCTTTGATGTGGGCCACCAAAGCTATGTACATAAGATAATAAGCGGCAGAAGGGATGAATTTCACACTCTGCGTCAAAGCGGCGGTATCAGCGGCTTTGAAAAAAGAGGTGAAAGCGAGCATGATTGCTTCGGAACAGGTCACAGCAGCACATCCATCTCTGCTGCCATAGGAATTGCCGAGGCAAATCGCTTAAGGGGAGAGCATGACAGATTTACAATTGCTGTTGTTGGTGACGGAGCCTTTACAGGCGGTATGATACATGAGGCACTGAACAACTGCGATCCCCATTTGAAGCTGATAATTATAATAAACGAAAACGAAATGTCCATCTCAAAGAACATCGGACATTTTGCAGAGAATCTTTCAAAGATCAGAACCTCAAGGGGTTATGCAAAAACCAAACGTCTCACAAGACGTGCGCTTTCAAAAATACCTCTTATCGGCATACCTCTTTCGAGATTTTTTACTCTTGTGAAAAAGTCGATAAAGAATGCGGTATATAAAAGCAACTATTTTGAGGATCTGGGGCTTTATTATATAGGCCCCATCGACGGAAACAACTATTATCAGGTGGAAAATGCTCTTTACAATGCAAAGGAGCAGGGAGAAAACGTTGTAATTCATATAAAAACAAAAAAGGGCAAGGGATACGAGCCTGCGGAAAATGATCCGGGCAAATATCACTCAATGGCCCCGGAGGGAAAAAATACTTCGGATAAGCCTACATTTTCCGATGTTTTCGGAAGAAAGATTACAGAGCTTGCCGAAAGGGATAAAAGCATTTGTGCCATTACCGCCGCTATGTGCGACGGAACGGGACTTTGCTCCTTCAAGGAAGCGCACCCCGAGAGATTTTTTGACGTTGGAATTGCCGAGCCTCATGCTCTGACCTTTGCCGCAGGACTTGCCGCGAACAAAATGAAGCCCGTGGTTGCGATATATTCAACCTTTTTGCAGAGAGGATATGACAATATCATACATGATATCGCTCTGCAATCGCTTCCCGTAACACTTTGCATAGACCGCGCGGGACTTAATCCTTCCGACGGTGCCACCCACCACGGAATTTTTGATGTTGCGTTCCTTTCACATGTGCCGGGAATGATAATTTATTCGCCTGTAACCGAAAAAACGCTTGAAATTGCGCTTGAAGAAGCCTTAAAAAGCGGAAAGCCGTCCTCTGTCAGATATGCATCAGGCAGAGAGGACGAAAGGATTATAGAGGTCTTCTATTCGAATGGGGAAAATGAGGTGCTTTCTTTTCGCTCTGATATAGAAGCGGGGGCAAAGCCGGATATTCTTATCGTTACCTACGGAAGAATCGTGCTTGAAGCTCTTAAAGCAAAGGATGAGCTGGAAAAAGCGGGCAAAAAATGCGGTATTGTGCTTCTTGAAAAGCTGAAGCCTTATGAGGAGAGCGCCCAAATGCTTCTTCCCTATATGCCAAAGGATGAAGGACTTTTGCTCTTCCTTGAGGAGGAGATAAGAGACGGAGGCTGCGGCATGATGCTCACAGATGCGCTTTGTAGGATAGACGCACTTGGCGCATATAAGCATAAAATTCTTGCTCCGCATGATAGCTTCGTCATTCCCAATAAGGGCGAAACCGTTTTCGATGCTGCGGGAGTTTCCGCGCCTTGCATCGTTCGTGCTTGTCTTGAGGATATATAATTATAGGGCAGACTTCGAAAAAGGTAGGAATATTTTTCGTTCTTACATTCGTCGGCGTACTAGGTACGACAGAGTGTAAGAACGGAAAAAGCAAGTAAGCACAAGGCTTTCCTCTGGATTGCCTTGTGCTTCTTTTTGAATTTTATTTTTTCTCTTTTATTTCACTTTTTTATTTTTACTATTATCTACTTGCGGTATTACAGCTTTTTCGACAGTCTGAGGGGCTGAGTTCCAAAGGAACTCAGCCCCATTGTATTTTATCAGAAAACTCCTTTAAGGAAGATGCTTATGCCTATAAGGATAAGAATAGATCCACCAAGGATCGCCGCCTTACCTGCGAGCTTTGTTCCGAATTTCTTGCCGATAAAGATACCCGCCATGCATATGACAAAGGTGACTGCGGCAATTATAAGAGAGGAAACAAGCTCCATTTTGATATTATACGAAGCGTGGGTAACGCCAACAGAGAGTGCGTCGATCGAGGTTGCGATCCCTTGAATTATCAAAGCGGAAATCGTCAGCTTTTTGCCGCAATCACATTCGCAATCTTTATTTTTTATACCGTCAATAAGCATTTTTCCGCCGATATAGAGAAGCAGAACGAACGCTATCCACGGAATGAATTTTTCAAACGAGTGAAAATATTCAACAAGAGTATGGACGCATATCCAACCGATAATCGGCATCAGCGCCTGAAAAAATGCAAACAGACCCGCTATTCCGCACATTTTGCCTATTTTCATCCTTGGCTCTCCGAGACCGTTTGCAAGAGATACAGAAAAAGCATCCATTGCAAGTCCTGTTCCAAAGGCTATACTCCCCATGAAAAACGCTAAATCAAATCCCATACTCAAATTCCTTCTTTATTTACAAATTATTCTAACACATAACCCGATTATTTTAGCATAGTTTTTCTTATTTGTCAAGCAAAAAAAATCACTTGACAAACATTCTTCCAAAAAGTATAATAATAGCATAAGCGGAGGTAGAAATGAAAAAATTTAATGTTTCGGGAATGAGCTGTGCTGCGTGCAGTGCAAGAGTTGAGGCGGCGGTAAGTGCAGTTGACGGTGTCAAGAGCTGCTCGGTAAGCCTTTTGACGGGATCAATGGGCGTTGATGGCACAGCCTCCGATGAGGATATAATAAAAGCGGTTGAAAAGGCGGGGTACGGAGCTTCCGCCCCAAATGAAACCCAAAAAACAAAAAATGAGTCTGAAAAAGGAAGCTCGAGAGCGCTTTTGGGGAGACTCATAAGCTCGCTTGTCTTTTTGACGGTGCTTATGTATTTTTCCATGGGATATACCATGTGGGATTTCCCATTGCCGAGTTTCTTTTCAGAAAATCCAATGTCGGTAGCTCTTGTGCAGCTTGTTCTGACATCGGTAATAATGGTTATAAATCAACGATTTTTCATAAGCGGCTTCGGTGCGCTTGCACGTCTTGCTCCCAATATGGACAGCCTTGTTGCGCTTGGAGCATCCGCATCATTTATATATAGCCTTTGCATGGTATTTATTATGAGCGGAGAGCCTGAGGAAGCAGGACATATCCTGCATTCACTTTATTTTGAATCTGCCGCTATGATACTTACTCTGATAACAGTTGGAAAAAACCTTGAAGAGAGAGCGAAAGGAAAAACCACTGCGGCTCTTCGCTCACTTATGGAGCTATCCCCAAAAAAAGCCAAGGTCATTCGCGATGGAATAGAGACCGAGATCATGGCAGAGGATGCCGTGACAGGCGAAATATTCCTTGTTTATCCGGGTGATGCCATTCCATTTGACGGAGTCGTTATCGAGGGCGAAAGTCCCGTGAACGAATCGGCACTCACGGGCGAAAGCATACCCACATATAAGAGCGAGGGTAGCCATGTTTCCGCAGGAAGCGTCAATACAACAGGACATCTTAAATGCCGCGCGGTAAAGGTTGGCGATGACACTCTCCTTTCGCAGATAATTAACACCGTCAGCGATGCGGCGGCGACCAAAGCACCAATCGCAAGGCTTGCGGATAAGGTTTCGGGAATTTTTGTCCCCGCAGTCATGCTTATTTCGCTTGTCACTCTTTGTGCTTGGCTTTTTGTGGGAAAAGACATTGGCTTTTCTCTTGCAAGGGCTGTTTCTGTGCTCGTTATCAGCTGTCCCTGCGCTCTTGGACTTGCTACCCCCGTTGCCATTATGGTCGGAAACGGAGTTAGTGCAAGGAACGGTATTCTCTTTAAAAACGCGGCTGCTCTTGAGGAGATGGGAAGGGCGAAAACGGTAGTTCTTGACAAAACAGGAACAATTACCGTTGGCAAGCCGTCACTTACCGATATAGTTCCATTCGGCAAATTCGACGAAGCTGAACTTTTGCGCTATGCCGCATCGCTTGAAGCAAAAAGCGAGCATCCCCTGGGAGCGGCAATAACCGAAAGGGCGGCAGAGGATTCGATTACACTTTTTGACGTAACAGATTTTATCACATATTCGGGAAGCGGACTCTCCGCCACGGCAGAAGGCATGGAGATATGCGGCGGAAATCTGAAATTCATCTCGGAAAGGGTAACTGTTTCGGATGAAATGATAAAAAAGCATGATGAGCTTGCGGAAAATGGAAAAACACCTATGCTTTTCTCTCTTGACGGCACTCTTCTGGGCATAATTGCCGTTGCAGACACCATAAGAGAGGACAGCGCCGAGGCAATAAGAGCGCTTAAAGCCATGAAAATGCAGGTGGTCATGCTTACGGGAGACAACAAGAGCACCGCCTCTGCAATGGGCGCTCTTGCCGGAGTTGATAAGGTCATATCAGAGGTGCTTCCAACAGAAAAAGCAGATGCCATCAAAGCCCTTCTCGCAGAAGGCAAGGTGATAATGGTGGGAGACGGAATAAATGACGCCCCCGCCCTTACAAGCGCAAGTGTTGGAGTTGCTATTGGCGGCGGCACCGATATTGCCATAGATTCTGCGGATGTTGTGCTTATGAAGAGCAGTCTTTCAGACCTTGCTGCGGCAATAAGACTAAGCCGTGCGGCTCTTCTGAATATTAAGGAAAACCTATTCTGGGCATTTATCTATAATGCTATCGGGATACCCCTTGCGGCAGGTCTATTTGTGTCCTTTGGACTGACTCTTGATCCCATGTTCGGAGCGGCAGCAATGAGCCTTTCCAGCTTTTGCGTTGTTACCAATGCCCTGAGGCTTAATTTCACAAAAATTCACGGTAAAAGTAAACCTATCTTAATTACGGAGGAAAAGAAAATGGAAAAAATAATAAAGGTTGACGGAATGATGTGCCCTCATTGCGAGGCACACGTAAAAAAGGCACTTGAATCACTCGATGGCGTTGAGTCTGCGGTGGCAAGCCATGAAAAAAAGACGGTTGTTCTTACACTCAAAAGCGATGTCTCCGACGAGGTGCTGAAAAGCACCATCGAAAATGAGGGATATAAGGTTATTGAATAAAAATGAGAGGCTGTGCCATTGGTTCAGCCTCTTTCTCTTTTCTTAATGTTATATAAACAGGAATTTGTCGAACAGGCGGAGACATTTGTTTGTAGGGGACGGCGACCTCGACGTCCCCTACAGATTTGCGTTTTTCATCTCACCGACAAATTCCTATTTAAATTCACTCACTTTGAATAACAAAAGAGGCTGAAACAAATCAGCCTCTTAACATCAGTTAAAAAATTCCTTATATATGTTTATACAATCAAATATGGGGTCATAGGTTTCGGGAGCGTGAGCTGTGACAAGTACATACTCCTTTCCCGTTGAATTGACCCTTGCATAGCTTGCAAGACAGTGAAGTCCTTCGTTTGTATAGCCTGTTTTACCGCCAAGCACGGTTGCTTTACCCGATTCATCCCCCGCCATTCGCGAAAACATAGTACTTGTAAGGAGAAGTCCATTCGGATGATAGGGAGTTGATTCGGTAGTATACTGATATGTGCAAAGAATATCTTTACACTCCTCGATCTGAAGCGCATATTGCAATATCATCGCGATCTCATGCGGAGTGCTGTAATGATCATTATCATGAAGTCCGCTCGGATTCTTGAAATGGGTATTTGAAAGTCCCATTTGAAGCACCTTTTTATTCATCATCGCCACAAATCCCTCAATGGAACCGCCTATATGCACCGCAAGCGCGTCTGTTGCATCTCCGCCCGATGGCAGTATAGCACCGTAAAGCAGGTCTCTTATCGTCACTTCCTCACCAACCGAAAAGCCTGCTGTGGAAGCTCCCGCAATAAAGAGCGGATCGGTGATATCCGTGGTCATAGTAAAGGTCTCGTCAAGATTTTTGCAGTTTTCATATGCAACTATAAGAGTCATGATCTTCGTCATCGAAGCGGGATATATGGTTGCATCGGGATTTTTTCGTGCAACAACAGTATTTGTGGAAAGATCGATGAGAATACCGTAATCGGATGAAATCTTCGAATCAAGCTCAATAACCTTCGGACTTGTGCTTGCATATGTTACCACAATTTTTTTGTCGGTATCCGCGGCATTACCCTCATCATTACCCTCGGGCGTATTTTCTTCTATGAAATTTGTTTCGGGAGCATTAACGCCCACATCAACAGAGCCGCGACGGCTATTGACAACGGTACAGATTATTCCAACCGCTATCATAATGACAAGAAGAATAGCAAATAAAGGCACCCAATTAAATGACTCTTTCCGATAGCTCGGCTGCGGAGCGGGTCTTCTTCCGCCGTAATTTTGACCCATAGGTCTTTGCATATTACCGCCTCTGCCTTGCATCGGGCTCGGTCTGCCTCCCTGCACAGGTCTTCCCGGATTTTGATTTCCTCTCGGCATATTGCTGCCATTCATACCCGAACGGTTATATGTACCGTTTGGCGGATACTGTCCACGATTATAGTTATTATGATTATTGTTCATTTCAACCACCTGTTTTTTGCGTTCGCCTAATAGTATATCATACTTTTTCTAAAAAATATATCAAATTTTAGTGAATTTTTCAAAAAAAATAATTTTTTCAAGAAAAAAACAGACGTTTTTTGTAAAATTTACATTCATGAACGTTTTCTGTACTGCCCCGGGGGGGCCCTTGTACTTTTTAAAGACCTTTATAAAATAACTCAGGTCATAAAATCCGCATTCGGCGGCAATATCGATTATGGATTTTTCTGTTTCCGTCAGCATCTCGCTTGCCCTGTCAACACGGTAACAGTTGAGATAATCAATGGGGGAACGCCCCGTCATCCTGTTAAACAAACGGCAAAAATATTTCGGGGAAAAGCCGGCGATCTGGGCAAGGTCATCAAGGGTAATATTCTCACTATAATGCTCCTCAAGCCATGTGATGACCTTTTTAAAGCTGACGATATATCTGTTTTCGGGTGTTCCCTCGCTTGTCCTTCTCTCTCCGTAAAGCTGTCCACCAATAATAAGCGAAAAAATTTGATAAAGGCAAGAGATAGCCGCAAGCTTATATCCTTTTTCCTCCTTCGATACCGTATCAAAAAAGCTGTCGATGGCATCTCTTATCTCACCGTCACTCTCATATCGGTACGGACGGCTGATAGAAGCATCACTTGCAAGTATCGGAGCAAGCTCCTCTCGGCATCCGGCAAGTGAAGTAACAGGATTTATACCGAAAACAAGACATTCATATATGCAATCCTGCCCTCAATAACTCTTATCAGCTCGTATTCAGCATGCCAATGGCACATCATTCTGTATCTTGGAAAATCACTTGAAACACGATAGAGCGCAATGGGAAAATCTGCGCTACCGTGTTTTATTTTTTCAAGCTCGCTGAGATTTATTGTCTTCACCCCCTCAAAAATGTTCTTTTGAGAATATTTTACATTGTAAGAGCGAAAAAATCAATATCAAAGGCAAAAAAGTGAATATAATACAATTTGTTCGCACTATTTTAATAACATCTTTTGTTTTATATATTGTATAATATATTTGAATATTTGGCGCAAATCGCCCACAAACAAGGAGGAAAATATGAAGAAAAGAATTATTGGTGATTATCCAGTTATCGGTATTCGTCCGATAGTTGACGGCAGACGCGGCCCCATGAAGCTCCGCTAGAGTCTTGAGGATCAGGTCATGGCTATGGCAAATGCCGCTAAAAAGCTCTTTGAAGAAAATCTTTGCTATTCTAACGGCGCCCCCGTTAAGGTCGTTATTGCAGACAGCAGTATCGGAAGAGTTCCCGAGGCTGCCGCTTGTGCTGACAAGTTCAAAAAAGAGGGCGTTGATATCACTCTCTCCGTAACTCCCTGCTGGTGCTACGGCTCGGAGACAATGGATATGGATCCCAATACCATCAAGGGTGTTTGGGGATTCAACGGCACCGAAAGACCGGGGGCTGTATATCTTGCTGCTGTTCTCGCTTCTCATGCACAGAAGGGACTTCCCGCTTTTGGCATCTACGGTCATGAGGTTCAGGACAGAGATCAGGTTACAGACATCCCCGAGGATGTTAAGGAAAAGCTTCTCCGCTTCGGCAAAACCGCCATCGCTGTTGCCACCATGCGCGGAAAGAGCTATCTCCAGATAGGCTCTATCTGCATGGGTATCGGCGCAGACCTTATCACAATGTGCTCGATGCTCCGCATCCCCGTTTGTATGCATAATGTACCCGAGGAAAAGATCTTCCGTCCCGCCGCTTGGACTGCATTCGGCATGGATAAGGAAGGACAGGACTCCCGTGCTTGCGCTACATACGGTCCTCTTTATAAAAAATAATTCACAAAACAACGAGGGTAAGCCAAAATCGGCTTACCCTCTCAGAATGTCGAAAAAGCTGTAATACCGCAAGTAGATAATAGTAGAAATAAAAAAGTCAAATAAAAGAGAAAAAATAAAATTCAAAAAAAGCACAAGGCAATCCAGAGGAAAGCCTTGTGCTTACTTGCTTTTTCCGTTCTTACACTCTGTCGTACCGAGTACGCCGACGAATGTAAGAACGAAAAATATTCCTACCTTTTTCGAAGTCTGCCAGCGTGTCGAGAAAGTCTCGACACGCTGAATCCGCCGAGGCTTCGGCGGATTTCTTTGATTTTTGTCTCTTTTGCTCTTGACAAAACGGCGGTTTTGTAATATAATATCTACGTATTACAATAATCTTTCAGGAGGATAAGATAAATGGAACAGATCAGAAAAAATGAGCTTTCCGAGATCGCCCGTAATATAAGAATCGGCGCTATCGAAGGCGTTTATAATGCAAAATCCGGTCATCCCGGCGGATCGCTTTCGATTTCAGATATTCTTGCATACCTTTATTTCGAGGAAATGAATATCGATCCTAAAAATCCCAAATGGGAGGATCGTGATCGCTTCGTGCTTTCAAAGGGACACTGCGCACCCGCACTCTATGCAGTTCTTGCGGAAAAAGGATATTTTGATAAGGAGCTTCTTAAGACTCTCCGTAAGGCAGATTCCTTCCTTCAGGGTCACCCCGATATGAAGCACACTCCCGGTGTTGATATGACAACAGGATCGCTGGGTCTCGGCATCTCCGCCGCTTGCGGTATGGCGCTCAGCGGCAAGGTTTCCGGCAAGGATTACAGGGTTTATACCATAGTCGGAGACGGTGAGAGCGAGGAAGGACAGGTTTGGGAAGCATCAATGTTCGCAAACCACTATAAGCTGGACAATCTTTGCGTTATCATCGACTGGAACGGACTTCAGATCGACGGTGCTATCACAGAGGTTTTGAATCCCACTCCCTTCGATAAGAAGCTGGAGGCATTCGGATATAATGTTATTATGATCGACGCTCATAATTTCGATGAGATCGAGGCTGCCTTTGCCGCTGCAAAGGCAACAAAGGGCAGACCTACCGCCATCATTGCAAAGTCCACAAAGGGCAAGGGCGTTTCCTTTATGGAAAACAATGTAAACTGGCATGGCGCGGCACCCAATGCCGAGCAGTATGAAATAGCAATGAGCGAGCTTAAGGCATAAAGGAGGAGACGAGCTATGATGAATTATGAAAAGAAAGCCACAAGAGAGGCTTATGGCGAGGCTCTTGCTTCCCTTGGCGAAAAATATGATTTTCTCGTTCTTGATGCTGACCTTGCGGCAGCAACAAAGACAGGTGTTTTTAAGAAAAAGTTTCCTGAAAGATTTTTTGACTGCGGAATTGCCGAGGGCAATATGATTTCCGTTGCGGCAGGCATTGCTTCCACCGGTAAATGTGTTTTCGCTTCATCCTTTGCAATGTTTGCGGCAGGAAGAGCATTTGAGCAGGTTAGAAACTCTGTGGGTTATCCTCATCTTGGAGTTAAGATCGGCGCAACTCATGCGGGAATTACCGTCGGTGAGGACGGCGCAACACATCAGTGCCTTGAGGATATCGCTCTTATGCGTACTATCCCCGGAATGACCATTATCAATCCCGCAGATGCGGTTGAGACATATGCGGCAGTTGAGGCGGCTATCAATTTCGACGGCCCCGTGTATCTGCGCTTTGGCAGATTTGCAACTCCCATCTTCAATATCGGTAACGACTATAAATTTGAGATCGGCAAGGGTGTAGAGGTTGTAGGCGGCAGTGATGTTACCTTTGTTGCCACAGGACTTATGGTTGCTATGGCAATGGAAGCAGCAGAAATGCTTGAAGCTGAGGGTATCAAGGCAAGAGTTATCAATATTCATACTATCAAGCCTCTTGATAGAGACATTGTCATAAAGGCTGCAAAGGAAACAGGTGCAATCGTCACAGCCGAGGAGCATAATATCATCGGCGGTCTCGGAAGCGCAGTTGCAGAGGTTGTTGGCGAGGAATGTCCCGTTCCCGTCCTTCGTGTTGGTGTTAAGGATAAGTTCGGTAAGAGCGGCTCCGTGCCCGCGCTTCTCGAGGAATACGGTCTTACACCGAAGGCGCTTTGCGAAAATGCTAAAAAGGCTATCGCGCTTAAAAAATAATTGAAAAATAAGGGCTGAACCGATTTTTGATTTCGGTTCAGCTTTTTTTATATTTCAAACAGGGATTTATCGAACTGTCCCCCTTCCCTGCGAGGGAAGGCAGATAACTCCCTATTTAACGGTCCGATTTTTTCTTATCCGGAAGCTCGCTGTAAAGAGTTGAGCCGAGGACGAGAACGGCGCCGATATAACCAACGATGCCGATATTTTCCCGCAAGACCACAGCGGAAAGAATAATAGCAACGATGGGGTCAATATAGCTGAAAAGGGCAACTGTCTGAGCTCCAAGGGATGACATAGAGTCAAAATACAAAGCATATGAGATTCCCGTATGAAGTATTCCGACTATTATTATCATTATAACAGAGGTTAATGTGAAGCTTTCGGGGCTTATATCCTCGGCGAGAAATACATAAGGCAGAATAACGATCGCGGCAGAAGCGAGCTGGGTCGCGGTCTTTTCATAAGGGGGCATTTTCCCGATCCTTTTGTTGATGATAACGACGCTTGCATAGAGAAGAGCCGCGCCGAGTCCGAGAAAAACTCCGATAAGGTCGCGCAATCCGCCAAATGACGCCGAGAAAATTCCCGATACCATCACCATTCCGATGGCGGCTATGAGCACGCAGATGATCTTTTTTGCCGTCAGCCGCTCGCCCAGAAGAAAGGGAGAGGCAATGATGACAAAGATAGGCGCAGCATAATAACAAAGAGTTGCGGTTGCCACAGAGGTATAGCTGTAAGCCTCAAAAAGAAGTATCCAGTTAAAGCCTATAAGTGCGCCCGATATGATCAGCAGCCAAATTTTCTTGCCGATGGCGGAAAGATCGATGCTTTTTTTGCCCAATTTGCCGAAAAGCATCAGCAAAATGAGAAAAAATGCGCCGATAAAGCCTCTCGACATTGCAAGAAAGCCGGAGGGCAGGGGGATAAACTTGCGGAAAATTCCGATAGTGCTGAATATTGTCATGGACGAGATAAGAGCGAGTCTCGCCCCTTTTTGTTCGTTTTTCATTTTGATGCTTCTCCTTTGTTTATCTCGTTTGCTCTGAATTCCCGCGGTAAAACTCCGGTATATGTCTTAAAGGTCTTTGAAAAATAGGATTGATTTTCATATCCGCAGCTGATAGCTATGTCTCCAACCGACAAATCGGAGGAGCAAAGCAATCTTTTGGCGTATTCACAGCGCAGAATATTTATGTATCTTACAACCGTGTGTCCTGTATATCGCTTGAATTCGCGTACAAAATGATATTTGCTCATTCCCGCGCGCTTTGCCACATCATCAAGATAAAGATTATATCTGAAATTGTTATTTATAAATTCAAGCGAGCTTATAATGCTGTCCGATTGATATCTGTCCTTTTTCGTGCTTTCCTCAAAAACAAAATTTTTGCAAAGATGAAGAAGCAGAGAAAGTGCGGCAGAGCGGATAGACGTTATTGAATATGGAGAATCACTCTCCCATTCCTCAATTATCATATCAAGAAATGACCATAGCTTTTCATCTCTAATTCTCGTCATAAATCTTAAATTTTCAATATCAACTCCGTTTTCGAGACAAAAAGCCTCACCGATTATAAAGCAATTATAAATCATTTCGCTATCGGTGGTTATTCTGTGAACCTCGCCGGAATTAATGATTACAATATCCCCCGAGAGAAGCTTGTGTTTTCTGCAGTCGCAGAGAATATTACCCTCGCCGTGTGTAACGAATATCATTTCAAGGCTGTCATGCCAATTTCCGCTTGGACAGTTGGACGCCTTGGAGCTTTGGTGCAATATAAAGGGCAAAAGCGGGTGCTTCCACTGATGCATCTCAAAAAGGTCGCTTTTGTAAAGATCGGGAGTGTCTTTTTTCTTTTGTGCCATAGCATACCTCAAAATAGCAATATTGTGTGAAAATATAGCAATATCATTACTTGAAAAAACAGACATTTTCGTTTAAAATAATAATAAAATGCTGTATTTAACATTATACAGCAAAAATCGCTTTTCTGCAATATTGTTTTAAAAGAAAAGGAGAATTTTTTATGTATGATTTCAAAATCGGTGCGATAGTCGAGTCATTCCGTCTTGACACATTCGATGCAATAAGAAAGGCTGCCGAGATCGGCGCCGAGGGACTTCAGATGTACTGCACAGACGGCGCAAACGCTCCCGAGAGCATCACTCCCGAAAGAAAAAGAGAGCTTGTTAAGACGGTAAAGGATAACGGACTTGTTTTCTCTGCCATTTGCGGCGACCTTGGCCATGGCTTTGGAAATCCTGAAAAGAATCCTGCGCTTATCGAAAAATCGAAGAAGATAGTTGACCTTGCTCTTGAGCTTGGCGCAAATATCGTAACAACACATATAGGAGTTGTTCCCTCAGACAGCAATCACGAGAGATATAAGATAATGCAGGAGGCTTGCCATACCCTTGCAGAATATGCAGATAGCGTTGGTGCAAGATTTGCAGTTGAAACAGGCCCCGAAAAGAGCGAGGTTCTCCGTGATTTCCTTAATTCTCTCGGCTCAAAGGGCGTTTCCGTAAACCTTGACCCCGCAAACCTCGTTATGGTTGCAGGTGATGACCCTGTTGCGGCTGTACATAACCTTAAGGATTACATCGTTCATACTCATGCAAAGGACGGCGTGATGCTCAAGGCAACAAACCCCGAATACATCTATCATGTTGAACCTATGCCCGAAGAGCTTCGCGGTGTCGGCTTCTACCGTGAGGTGCCTCTCGGAACAGGCTCTGTGGATTTCCCTAAATATATCGCCGCGCTTCATGAAATCGGCTACCGCGGCTTCCTCACCATCGAGCGTGAGGTTGGTGATAACCCCATCGCGGATATAACAACTGCGGTTAATTTTCTTAAGGGAATTATAAGATAATTTTAAAATAATAAATGGGAATTTAGCGAACGGTTGCCGCGAGCATTGTAGGTGGAAAGTTTTGATCGACCTTTTAAAAAAGGTCGATCAAAACTTACACCGACAGCGTTCTCACGCACCGATAAATTCCTGTTTGAAAAGGAGAAATAAAATGTAAAAGATCAAAATTGGTATTATAGGAACGGGAAACATTTCCCAAAACCACATTGCTTCATATCTGAAGAATCCAAATGTTGAGCTTTATGCCTTTTGCGACATACACGAGGGCAGACTTGCATCTGCAGGCAAAAAATACGGAATTGAAAAGCTCTACACAAGCCTTGACGAGATGCTTGCGCTTCCCGAGCTTGATGCTGTAAGCGTTACCACCTGGAACAGCCAGCACGCGACCTGCGCAATCAAGGCACTGAACGCGGGCAAGCACGTTCTCTGTGAAAAGCCTATGGCAACCACGGTCGAGGACGCCATTGCCATGAAGGAGGCAGCAGACAGAAACGGCAAGCTCCTTATGATCGGCTTCGTTCGCCGCTTCGGCAACGATATGAAGCTCATTCAGGATTTCAAAAATGCAGATTACTTTGGCGACATTTATTATACAAAGGCTACTTACCTTCGCCGCAACGGCAATCCTATGGGCTGGTTTGGTGACAAGAGCAGAAGCGGAGGCGGTCCTCTTATCGACCTTGGAGTTCACGTTATAGACTTCGTTCGCTATGCTCTCGGCAATCCCAAGCCCATATCGGTTTACGGTGCTACCTTCAAAAAGCTGGGCGCAAGAACCAATATCAAAACTCCCAAGGGATACGTCAGCGCAAGTGCGACCGATAATGATATCTGCGATGTGGAGGATCTTGCAACCGCTATGATCCGCTTTGATAACGGAGCAGTTCTTCAGATCGAAGCCTCCTTCAGCCTCAATATCGAAAAGAACGAGGGGAAGATACAGCTTTACGGCTCAAAGGCAGGGGTTACGGTCGGTGACACTCTGAAATTTGCCACTGAGGTCAATGATTATATGGCAGACGTTGAGGTGGTTGCAAACTCCGCAATGGATTTCGACCAAATATTCGGGGACGAGATCGACCACTTCGTTGACTGCGTTATGAACGGAACAAAATGTCAGAATCCCGCAGAGGACGGAATTGAAATTATGAAGATCCTTACTGCCATCTATAAGTCTGCTGAGACAGGTCACGAGGTCGTTATCGACTAAGAACAAAAAAAGGAAGAAAAATTCGAAAAAATTTTCCGGTGTAGTCTCTTGAAGGTTACACCGGAAAATGATAAAATAGAGGTGTATAATGAAAGTATCTGTAAGCTCATATTCATTCAGCAGTTATATCCGCAATGGCAAGATGACACAGCTTGATACCGTAAAAAAAGCAGCAGAGCTTGGATTTGAGGGAATCGAATTCATCTCTATGAGTCCAAATTCTTCTCCTACAAAGGAGGAAAAGCTGGACTATGCGAGAAGGATCAGGGCAGAAGCCGAGAAATACGGCATTGACATTGTTGCATATTGCATCGGTGCAAGGCTTTATAGCCTTACAGAAGAGGAAAACGAGGCTGAGCTGAAGGCGGTTTTTGATGAAATAGACATTGCCGCAGAGCTTGGCGTACCCATTATGCGTCATGATGTTACGGGAAGTGTTAAATTCGGTGAAAAAACCGTCAGCTTTGACCGTCAGCTTCCTGTGATTTGCGAAAACGCAAGAAAAATAACCGAATATGCTATGAAAAAGGGCATCCGTACCTGCTCCGAAAACCATGGCTTCGTGGCACAGGACAGCGACAGGGTCGAAAGACTTTATAATGCGGTTGCACATGATAATTACGGTATTCTCGTTGATGTTGGCAATTTTGCCTGCGTCGATGAGGATTCGGTAAGTGCAGTTTCGAGGCTCGCGCCATACGCCATTCATGTTCACGCAAAGGATTTTTATAAAACAAAATTCGGTGAGGAGAATGCTCGCGGCGGCGGAATTGCTACAAGAGGCTGTAATATCCTCCACGGAAGCGTTATCGGCGAGGGAGATATTCCCACAAAGCAGTGCATTGCAGTGCTGAAAAGGGCGGGCTATGACGGATTCGTTTCCATAGAATACGAAGGCTCGGATGACTGCATCGAGGCTCTTGCAAAGGGACTTAAGAACTTAAAATCCTATATTGAGGAGTAAAAATGAAGACAATAATTTGTAAAACATACGAGGAAATTTCAAGGACAGCTGCAGAGGAGATCGCGTCTCTGGTAAAGGAAGCTCCCACCTGCACTCTCGGTCTTGCAACAGGCTCAACACCCGTTGGAATGTACTGTGAGCTTATAAAGAAATATGAGTGCGGAGAGCTTGATCTCAGCGCTGTTACGACCTTTAATCTTGACGAATATTACCCCATTGCAAAGGAAAATGATCAGAGCTATGATTATTTTATGCATAAAAACCTTTTCGACAGTGTAAATATTTCTCCCGAGAGGATCAATATTCCCGACGGCAGCGCGGCAGACCCCGAGGCGGAATGCGAGCGTTACGAAAAGAAGCTTGAGAAGCACGGAGCAGTTGATCTGCAGGTTCTCGGAATCGGTCAGAACGGTCATATCGGATTTAACGAGCCCGGAGATTTTCTCCATGCATCCACCCATATAACAGACCTTACAGAGAGCACGATTTCTGCAAATGCTCGCTTCTTTGACAGCGAGGATGATGTTCCGAAGAAGGCTCTTACAATGGGAATGGGAACTATACTCAAGGCAAAGAAGATACTTCTTCTTGCAAACGGAAAATCAAAGCATGCTGCAATCGCTGCTCTGCTTGATGATAAAATTACAACTGCCATTCCGGCAACACTTTTGAAAACACACCCCAATGTTATTTTGATTTGTGACGAGGAAGCATATTATGGATGATTATAAGATATTGAAAAACGCTCTTGTTGATGGAAAGCTTACCGATATTGTTGTGCGTGCAGGTAAGATCGTCAGCATCGGCAAAACCAGCACAACAGGAGAGTTTGTCGATATCGGGGGCAAGCGACTTTTGCCCGGCCTTATTGATATCCATTCCCATGGCTGCATCGGAGTTGATACAATGGAGGCGCATCCTCTTAAAATGGCGGAAATGTGCCGCTTTATGAAGAAAAACGGAGTTACCGCATGGCTTCCTACAACAATGACGGTTGCTATGAGCGATATTGAGGAGGTTACTTCACAGGGACTTCTCGATATCGGTGAGGACGGCTGTGACATTGTGGGCTTCCATATGGAAGGACCTTACATAAACAAAAAATACAAGGGCGCACAGAATGAGGCGCATATAAAAAATCCCTCCGTTGAGGAGTTTAAGGCTCTTGAGGGCATAAGGATGGTCACTGTTGCTCCCGAGCTTGAGGGTAGCTGTGAGCTTATCCGCTACTGCGCCGAAAACGGCATCGTTGTGTCACTTGGACATACCGACTGTGATTTTGACTGTGCCGAGGCGGCATTTAAAGCAGGTGCAAGATGTCTTACACATACCTTTAACGCAATGCCTCCTATGCTTCACAGAGCACCCGGTCCCATTGGCGCGGCTCTTGTGAATGATGGCTATGCGCAGGTGATCTGCGACGGTGAGCATATTCACCGCGCGGCGATAATGGCGCTTTACAAGATGTTCGGTGCAGACAGAATGGTGCTTATCAGCGATTCTATGCACGCAACGGGTCTGGGAGACGGAAAATATGTCTTTGGCGGTCTTGATATAACAGTAAAGGACGGAGTTGCAAGAACCGAGAGCGGCGCACTTGCAGGAAGTACCACAACCCTGTTCGGTTGTGTTAAAAAGGCAATGGAATTCGGTATTCCGGCAGAGGATGCTTTCAAAATGGCATCCGAAACACCCGCAAAGCTTATGGGCCTGAAAAAGGGTAAGATCGAGGTTGGTTACGATTCACAGTTTATCATCCTTGACGATAATTATGACCTTGTGGATGTCCTTAATCTTAAGGGCGAAATGATAGAGTAAACAAAAAAGGAAATCCGCCGATTTCGGCGGATTTCCTTTTTTATATAAGATTTACTTTTTGTCTGACTGACCTGCTGCATCCAGCTTTGTCTGACGACGGTTCTTGACCTCGTCGGAAATAGGAGCAATTTCGCCTGCAGCCTTAAGTGCCTGTCTTGTGAGAAGCGGACCTACAAGCTCATAAATAAGCACCGCAAAGAGGGTGATATTTCTGATAAGATTTCCCTCTGCCGCGCCAAGCTGTGCCGCCGCGGTTGCGCACATTCCAAGGGCAACTCCTGCCTGAGGAAGGAGTGTGATTCCCAGATATTTGCATATCTTAGGATCGCATTTTGCCATCTTTGCACTGCCGAAGGAGCCGAAATATTTTCCGAGAGAACGGAAGATGATATAAACAACGCCGATTATGACTATTGCTGCCTCGGTGAATACCTTCAGCTCAAGCTCTGCGCCGCTGATAACGAAGAAAAGGGCGAAGAGGGGCGATGTCCACTTGTCGGAAGCCTTCATAAGATCCTCGGAGAGAGGACAGATATTGCAGAATACTGTTCCCAGCATCATGCAGGTAAGAAGAGACGAGAAGTGGATATGTACGGGGCCTATATCAAATTTCATCATTGAAATTGAGGCTGTAAGAAATACTGCCGCAATCGTGAGATTGAGACGGTTGGTATTTGAATTGAAGAGCTTTTCTAGCATTGTGAGCACCCATCCCATAATTGCACCGAGGATGAGGGAGCAGGTGATCTCCATAAGAGGATTTACGATAATGGAAAGGATATCCATTTCGCCGCTTAGCATTGTCTTTGCAATTCCGAAGGAAACGGCAAAAACCACAAGTCCTACCGCATCGTCAAGAGCAACGATGGGAAGAAGGAGCTTTGTGAGAGGGCCCTTTGCCTTATACTGACGAACTACCATAAGGGTTGCGGCGGGTGCTGTTGCTGTTGCGATAGCACCGAGGGTCAGGATCTGGGGAATGCTTATCTTGCCGGGCATCAGATAGTAAATTCCGAGAAGCGCAAGGTCAACAAAGAGTGTTGCCGCAAGTGCCTGGAAAATACCGATGATAAGCGCCTGCTTACCTGTTTTTTTCAGGTCGTTCAGACGGAATTCATTGCCGATGGAGAATGCGATAAATCCGAGCGCAATATCCGAGATCATGCCAAGATGCTCAACAGACTCCATTGTCGAAAAGCCGAGTCCGTCGATACCAAGTGCGCCAAGGCAATATGGGCCGATAAGAACACCCGCAATGAGATAAGCGGTGACAGACGGAAGCTTTAAGGGTTTAAAGAATCTGGTCATTATAAGACCCGCAAGTAATGCGATGGAAACCGATAATAATGTGTTCACTTTATTTTACTTCCTTTTCTAAAAAATTGCATAATTTAGGTGTGATTGCGTTTTTCGCAAGCACACCCGAATATGATAACACAATTGTCGGTTTTTGTCAATAGCAAAAACAAAAAAATTTTCCTATTCTATTATAGTGTAATTAAAAAGCTCAAAATGCAGCTTTGTTCCGATGTCAACTCCCATGGGGAGAAGGGCAAGGGCGATAAATACCTCTCCGTTTTGGGGATTGTCTATTTCGGCAAGATAGGCATATTCGCCCTCTATCCTTGTGATTATAAAATCCTTTGGCTCCATCATTTTCTCCTTATCGCTGCGCTTAGTGCCGCATAATTATTTGTCAGAACCGTTTCGATTCCCATGTCAAAATATTTCTTCGCCTCATCGACGGTATCCGAATAAAAGACATTGCAGATAAGTCCCGCCGCATGAGCCTCATCCACCATTTTTTGATCGAAATAAGGCTTGAAAAGCTGAATTTTTTTTACAGCCGTATTTCAAAGCACGCTCAATCATAACACCCTTATTGCCCGCATAGCCGAGGCATCGGGGAATAGACGGATATTTTTCCGCAGCATAGGCAAGCGCGCTGTCATTTGATATCATAAAATAAACGTATTTTTCGCAATCGTACCTTTTGATAAGGGAAACCACCTCGTCAAAGCACCTTTTCTCAAATTCGGTCTGCGCTTCGAATTTGATATGGATATTCATAATGGTGTGGCAAGCGAATTTTTTCAGGATTTCCTCGAATGTGGCAATTTTCAGTCCTTTGAAGCTTTCGCCGTGATTTTTCCCGAAATCAAGTGCGAGCAGCTCGTCGAGTGTATGTTCATAAACGAATCCCTTGCCGTTTGAAACTCTTTCAAGGGTTGGGTCGTGGCTGGAAACGATCTTTCCGTCCTTTGTGGTCCACAGGTCAAATTCGATCTCCTCCGCTCCCAGTCCAACAGCCGCTCCAAAGGCGGGCAGACTGTTTTCGGGGAGCGCGGCGGAAAGACCTCTGTGGGCGCAGAGTCTCGGATATGGAGCTATCTCATTGCTTTTGGCAATGGCACTGCCGCTCGGGCGATACTGCCATGGATTTCTGCCAAATTCGATATATTCATAGTGGGGAGCAAGTGCACCGCCGAAGCCCGCAGGCTTGTAATATTTATCCCTTGGGTCAAATTCAGCACTGCCGATTCCCACATCGCTTTTCATATTGACAAGCATATCGCCTTTTGGAGTTACTATCATGCTTGCACCGCAGATTTCTGAGGTGGGCGAAAGGCTGACCGAGGCTCTCACAAGATGCGCATTGCAGTTATAGGCGCAAAAACGGCCCATAATTTCAAGAGCACTGTGGCTGTCGCTTCTCTGGAGAGAGCAGCCGATTATGATATCAACATTTTCTCTTGCGATAGCGGCAAATGCCTCGTAAAAATAGAAATCATAGCAGGTGAGAAAGCCGTATCTGATCCCCTCGTATTCAAGGACATAGGGCTTTGAAAATTCTCTTGTATAATCGCTGTCAAGATGAAGGTCGAAAAGCTCGGAGGGGGCAGGAGCTTTTTAAAATACTTGCCGATAAGGTTAGGAGTATTATTCGAACCTGGCCGAGAGAACGAATTTATTAGAGCTTTCAGGCTTGTCGTCCTTGCCAAATTCATATTTGCCATCGTCCTCCGCACCCGAAATCTTCTAAAAATTCGGGCTCTCGGGTTCGGAGAAATTCAGAGCGAGCAAATTTTTGCCTTCAAAAAAGAGAATTTCGCAGGGAATATACGAATATTCACAAGAAATTATCTGCATTTGCGGCGGAAATTTGCCGTCCCGAATCGGGTTCGGATAATACTCCTAACCTTAAG
>JAZROG010000044.1:0-8873 GCA_045648605.1 Eubacteriales bacterium
AAAAGGTCGATCAAAACTTTAAATAGGGGATTTTATATTGTTGTTTAACTGTGGTTCTACATGAAATAAAAGATAATTTTATGTAGAAAGAAAAAGCAACACCCCCACATCTGTCACCCTGAGCAAGTCGCCTTTGGTGAATTGTGAGTCGAACTCCGCAGGAGCGATGCGAAGCATCGGGGTATAATAAACAGCGCGATAAATTCCTGTTTACAATATATATTGAAAAAAGCTGCGTCAAACGCCAAATTAAAAGCGTTTGACGCAGCTTTTTGCTCATTAAATTTCAATCTCTGCGCTGACGATATAATGGTCGGTATAGTAAACGCCGTTCGGGTGTTCGTCCTCGATGAGATGTACATTTTCGTATTTTTCAAAATCCGTGAAGATATAGTCAATCTTTGTGAAGTCATTTCGTTTTCCCCAATCATGGAAGCTGCCGCCGAGACCCTCTGAAATATCGGTGATCTTTCTTGATTTGCAGTCCTTTATCAGGGTGACTGCACCGTCATCAGGCAGGGCGTTAAAATCGCCCGTAAGGATGAATCTGTAAGGCTGTGCAAGGATTCTCCTGAGAGTCTGCATTGCGCCGAATTTTCTTGCTTCCTTTCCCATGTGGTCAAGATGAACATTGAAGAAAGCAAATGGCTCGGAGCCGTCACGGGGAATAAGGGTTGCATACTGCAAAATTCTTGGGCAGGGACTTTGGTCACCGCCATAGGTTGATTCGGGAACGGTAAGCTCGGTGGAGAGCCATTCGGTATTGAATGAAAAAAGATCGAATTTGTCGCGTCTGTATGCAATGGTAACACCCTCGCCCACAAAGCCTTTAAGTCTGCCGCAGCCGAGAACGGTATATTCGGTAAAATTTTCCGAGAGCCATTTTCTCGCCATCGCTCTTGTTTCCTGAAAGCCGATAAGATCCGGCTTCTCGCGCTCGATAAGCCCTTTTATTCTGTTTGTGCGATGGGGAAAATAGTTTATCTCGTCGCCTGATTATCCATTCTGATATTGAATGAATAAACCTTGATCTTCATGCTATGACCTCATATTTAAATTTTTTTTGATTTCGTTTGCAAGTGCTTTCCCGTAGTATGCGAAGCCACCATCATTTGGATGGAGATAAAAATCTGAAAAATATTTTTCATTATGCGGCACAAGATCCTTGCCGTCGATTACTCTTACATTAGGAAGCTTTTCAGCCACCTTTATAAAGAAATTTTTTATATCGTCAAAGGGGCCGCAAGCGGTTGCTTCGTTACAATCCGCTCTCCAGATAGGAGTGATGGCGAAAATTTTTGCATTGGGATAATTTTTCGAAATCGCCTCATAAAATTCTGAGCAATTTTTCTCGAATGTGTCCTTTGTATGATGGCACCAATCGTTTGTTCCGTATGCAACGGTAATTATATTGGGGGCAATATCCTCTTTGCATAGGGCAAGCTCGGGGCGGAATTTTTCCCCTCCGATGCCCTTGTTTCTCGAATCGGCACCAAGTGCATCCGTAAGAATGGCGGAATAAGCACCTGAGGGTGAAAAAGCATCATAGCCGTGGGTTATGGAGTCTCCGAAAATGAGCATTTTTATTTCTTTTTTTATAGGCTCGAGAATTGCATCATCGTCAATTTCTGCGGAGATAATCGTTGCGTCTGCTGACCAAGGAAAATAGACGGTAACGGTTTTGTCGCCTTCTCCAAGATCAAAATCCCCCTCGAAAATGCCAAGAGGAAGATCAACATCTCCCGGCATAAGACCGCCTTTTGAAAAAACGATTCCTTCATTTGGGATATTTGTGATCTGTCCGAGCTTTTCGGAATTTTTGAAAATATCTAATGCAAAAAAACTGCGCGAGCTTGCTTTTTTTACATTGGTTTGAATATAAAGGCGGCGACTGTTTGTCCTGAAGCAGAGCTTTACCCCGGCTGTGCAGGGGATTTTATCGGCAAAGGAGGTTGCTTTATAAAGATCCTCTTGTTCTTTGGTAAAACGGTGAAAACGGATTTCGTTTTCCTCCTCGGTAACATAGGCAGCACCGAGGGTGACAGATCGGATGCTTTCAAGATCAAGCTTCATTTTTATTTTTCCTTTCAGTTGTCAAAAATCATAGGGGCGGTTTCGTCAAGAGTCAGTATCATTTCATCCTCTGCAAGGAGCTGTCCGTCGCCGAGCCATGTGATAGAGCTTGTTCCGTTTTTAAGAAGCAGGTATGAGAATTTATATCCCTCGCTGCGGAGAGATGTAAGCATTGAAGCGATGTCAGCACCGCTGAAGCGTGTTTTTTGCTCCTCTCTGGTGCTTGCGAGAAGAGAGCTGCCTGCGGCAAGACCGAATTCCGTTATAGCACCGATCTTTCCGCTCTTTTCGGTAAGGCTGAGATAAGGCTTTGACGCGCCGCTAAGCTCTTTTTTGTCCTTTGTTACCCAGCTGCAGCCTACCATGTCCACATACTCGTCTCCGGGATAGGAATACATAACATCTTCTCCATCGGCGGTGGGACTGTACGCCCAAATAAGATTGTCGAGTCCGAGAGCGGAAAAGTAGTTGTAAATATATATCCAAAGCTGCTTTTGGTGCTCTGCGGAGACTTTTTCATCCCCCTGTGAGATGCCATACCAGAAAGCTCCTGTGTTCATGTCATGGAGCGGACGCCAGATGACGGGAAGCCCGTTATCCGAGAGGACTTTAAGAAATGTTCCGTAAAGCTCAAGCTCGCTCCTGAATTTTGTATTAAGCTCTGTACCGTCTGTGAGAAGCTCCTGCCATTTTTCGGAATTTCCGAGAATACCGCGGCTCTTGTCGCCAAGAGTCCAGTTGCCTGTGGGGTTTTCAAAATGTGCGGTGGCAGTAATAATACCGCCTTTCGAAGCATATTCCACCAGCTCGCATACTGCGCGGCTCAGATCAAGGGGATCAATTTCGGAAAGCTGAAGTCCGTAGCCCGCAAGGTCGATGCCGATGATGGCGGGGAGCTTTCCCGTTGCTTCATAAAAATTATTTATGGTATATGAGGGCATCGCCTGTGAGCCGTTTACTGTCTCACCGAGGATTATGCTGTCTCTGTCCTCATAGACCTGTGAGAGAAGCGCGAGAAGGGAATCCTTTGAATATATCTGCTTTTTGTCGTGCTCCTTTGTTTTGTCATCATGCCAGGTGATGTCGATGTCCTTTGTGTTCTTTGCAAGGGCAAGCTCCTCAAAATAAGGTCCTGTGAAATATTTTACAGCCTCATCAAATGAGACATAGCTTCCGTAAACATAAAGATTACCGTCATCTCCAAGCTTTGTGCCGTATTCTGCGGCATTGAGTCCCGTGCGGTCGAAGATGATGTATTTTGTGAACTGCTTTATGTCCTCGGCAATCTCGACATACGCGCCCGCAATCGAGTCGGAGAGTGCTGTCTGTATTTTGGTAAGGTCAATATCGGGGTCTGTTGCATAGAGCTTGTATTCGGTTATGGGTGTACCGTCGATGCTGATGGAGGAAATGAGATAATCCTTTGTGTATTTGTAGCCCTCCTTGGGATATGAAAGAGTGGCTTGATAGATATCAACATAGTTTTCTATGAAATATTCAACAGCAGCAATGGTTGCTTCTCCGCTTCCGCCGACGATAACAAGCTTTGAGCCGATCTTTTTAATGGCGAAATCATTATATCCGAGACCGTCCATAAGCTCTGCGGATTCTTTTCGGTTGGTCTTGCCAATGAGTATTTCCTTTTCTCTCTCCTCCTGTCCCTCGCCTATCCAGTCGGTAAGAGCGAGGAGAGTTATTCCGAGATTTTTCATCACGGTCTCGCGGAAGGTAACAAGAGCCTTTTTCTCCTCGTCCGAGCAGAGATCTCCTCTGACTACCGTATATTCGGCGATATCCGAGAGGACTATACCTTTGTTTTCTTTCCCATTGTCATCAAATTCGTATTTACCCTTGCCGTCAGATGGTGAGCAGGCGGAAAGGCAAAGCATTATGAGAGCCATAATAGCACATATAGTATATTTGAATCTGTTTTTCAGCATAAATAGCCTCCGTGAAATCTTATTCGATATATTTTACCACATAATAAAATCTTTTTCAAGGGATTTGGGAGCATTTTTGAGCTTTAGGTTGAAAAAATATCCGAAATATGATATAATGAAGTGTAAAAGTGAGGAGGTGGGAAAATGGTCTATCCGATAGAGGTCAAAAGAGTAATGGATATTCTCCGGCAAGAGGGCAGGGAGGCTTATCTTGTGGGCGGATGTTTGCGCAATATCCTTATGGGCAAAGATCCTCACGATTGGGACATGACCACATCCGCACTGCCACATGAATGTGTCGAAATATTTTCAAAAGAAGGCTTTCATGTTATAGAAACGGGCATAAAGCACGGTACGGTGACGGTCATTATCGATAGCTTACCTATTGAGATAACAACATTCAGAATAGACGGAAATTATGCGGATTCCCGTCATCCCGAATCCGTCACATTTACACCCTCCCTTGAGGAAGACCTTGCAAGACGTGATTTTACCGTCAATGCAATGGCGTATAACGAAAATAGCGGCCTTGTTGATCTGTTTTGGGGAAAGGGTGACCTTTCAGAGATGATTTTGCGCGCGGTGGGCGATCCTGAAAAACGATTCGGCGAGGATGCGCTCCGAATTTTACGAGCATTCAGATTCGCATCCGAGCACGGCTTTAAAATTGAAGAAGGGACGAGGGATGCGATAATAGCAAAGCGCGCGGGGCTTGCGAGAATTTCAAGAGAACGCATATATTCCGAGCTTTGCAGAGCTCTTCTCGGAGACTTTGCCACAGAAGCAATACAGGCGCTTTGTGACTGCGGGATAATGCCGTATATTTTTGAGGAATATGAGGAGGATTTCGCTCCGAAGCTTGATATTATCGGGAGACTTCCGAAAAAACTTGAGATTCGTCTGGCTGCTCTTCTTGCGTTTTTTCCATGTGAAAAGGCAGAGCGGGCGCTTGTCTCTCTGAAAATGAGCAACAAAGAGCAAATCGGCACAAAAAAACTGCTTGAAGCTGTCAGAAGCATAAAAAGCATGCCTTTTTCGGATTCGTTCTCCGCAAGAAAATTCATCAGCCGAATGGGGAATGGGGCATCTGATGGAGCACTTCTTTCATTTTTGCTTGGATATGACAATGGAGATATGAAAAATCTTATCGAAAAAACCGAAAAGGAAATCTTTCCTCGGAGGATCGACGAGCTTGCTATCGGCGGAAGTGAAATAATCGCACTTGGTGCCACGGGCAAAATGACGGGTGAGGTGCTTTCATACTTGCTTGAAAAGGCACTTGAGGATCCTGAAATGAACCAAGCGAGCAAGCTTACAGCACTTGCGAAAAAATATATTTTGGAGAAGAAAAATGAGCATAGCAACGATTGAAGAGATAAAGAACACAAAGGGAAGGGTAATGGGAGTTGATTTTGGCGAGGTGAGAACGGGAATTGCCATCTCGGATGCAAGCCGCTTCCTTGCCTCGGGGATAGGATATATAAAGGAAGGCGGACTTCATAAGACCGCCGAAAAGATTGCTGAGATGGTAAAGGAAGAGAATGTTACAGCCGTTGTTATCGGCTGTCCTGTGAATATGAACGGAACGGAGGGGCCGAGAGCCGAAAGATGCCGTGACCTTGCAAGGGAGATAAATGCCTTGACAGCGCTTCCCGTTGCAATGATGGACGAGAGAATGACCACAATGGCGGCTTCACGCTTTCTTAACGAAACCAATACTCGCGGGGCAAAGAGAAAGACCGTTATCGATACCCTTTCGGCGCAGATAATTCTCCAGAATTTTATTGACCGACTGAAAAATTTATAACTATAAACGAGCCGATGCAGAAAGTGCATCGGCTCATTTTAATAATTATTTCTTTTTCTTCTTTGCAATGATGATGATTACAACCACAACTGCAACGATCACAACAGCCGCAGCTGCAATGATGATTATCAGCATAATATCAATGCCGCTTGAGGATGTGTCGTCTGATGTGTTATCACTTGAGCCCTGCTGGGAGATGATAAGACCGGGGGTTACGGATGCGCCTGTACTTTCCGCAGGCTGCTCTGTTTCGGTCTCTGCATCGGTTTCGGTCTCTGCAGTGGTCTCGGGAGCCTCTGTTTCGCTTTCAAGAACAGTTGTCTCGGGAGGTGTGCAGGTAATAGGCTCGGGAGTGCTTGCGGAAATATCAAAGAAAGCAAGTCCGTTATCTGCCGCATAGCTTTCTGCATAAGAACCGGGAGTTCCGTAAACATTTGCAAGGTTTACGGCGATGTTCTCCTCGAAAACAGATGTTCCTATCTTCTCAACCTGAGGACTGATGATGATATTTGCAATGAGGAAATCATATGCAAAGGTCCAAGGCTGAACGGTATGTACATTTCTGATGTCGATCGTTCCCTCGATGGGATCTGTGCCGGAGCGATAAACGGATTTAAGATTAGAACACTTATCAAATGCAGCATTGAGGATCTCAAAGCTCTCGGATGCGGGTATCTGAACAGTTTCAAGATTATTGAATTCGCAGAATGCATATTTACCTATGCTTGTGATGGCATCGGTAATAACGATATGCTTAACATTGTCTCTAATAGAGAACCAAGGCTGATTCTTTGAGCCGCCGCCATAATAGTTTACAATGTCGTCGATCTTGCCCGCACCGTAAACGGTGAGTGTTCCTGTTGCTTCGTCAAAGCCAAATACGCTTCTTGCGCCACAGGTAGGAAGTGTGGGATCTACATATACCCAGTATTCATGCTTGATGCTGGGGTCATTGATGCTCTGAACATTGAAAAGATTTGTCTTTGCATGTTCAATGAGAGAATCTGAAACCTCATGAACATAAATCGTTTTTATAGAAGTTGAAAGGTCAACTGTAAGCTCCTTTGCGGAGGCAGGAAGAACGATTTCGCCAATAGCTGTGTTTCTGTAAGCATCATTAACCTTTGAAATACCCGTAAGGTTTGCTCTGCCCTAAATACGCTCGGTGCCGTCACGCCAAATTGTGGTAAGTGAAGTGCATCCGTTGAAGGCACTCGCGTCTATCTGGTTTACATTTTTACCCATTCTGACATCCTTGAGGACTGTATAGTTAAGGAATGCGCTGCCGGATATCTTTGCAATGTTATCACCAACGATAACGTGCTCAATAACATCCTTGTATTCGCCCCATGAGGGACCGTCTTTATCTACATTGCCGACCGAGCCTGTTTCGTTATACTTTGTTGTTGCGGAAACAAATTCAAGGGTCTTTGTGTCATCATAATATGCCCACCAGGTGTTGATGATGTCACTGCCGTTGTATTTACCTGATGAATGTCCCCAAACTGTTGCTCCCTCAGGCTCAAACTCGGTAACAGCGGGAGTGGTAGAGCCACTGCTTGTACCACCGCTTGTGCTGCCATTGCTTCCACCTGTGGAAACGCCTGTGGTTGCCTTTGTTCCCTTTGTCTCCTCACCTGTGTCAAGGTCGATAAAGGTATATCCGTTTGTCTTTGCAAATTCAGCAGCCTTCGAGCCTGCTTTTGCCTTGATCTTCGGGTATGTACCGGAAGCACTGACGATCGCATCAGGCTCCAGAACAGAGTCATTTCCGAGAACAGTAACAAGAGTAAGGGCGCTAAGGTTTGAAAGTGCTTTATTTGCAACCTTTGTAACACTTGCGGGAATTTCAATTTCGGTAATTCCGTTTGCTCCCTTGATAAATTCCACGGGCAGCTCTGTAAGATTGGGACTCAAAATAAGCTTTTTGGCTTGAAATGCACCGTCAAAAACATATGTTCCGAATTTGGTTATGTTTGAAAGATCAAATGTTCCTCCAATAGGCGTTGTTCCTCTTATGTAAATCGCGGAAACATTAGAGCTTTCAAAGCAAGCACCGCCAAGAGTTACAAGCGATGTGGGGATTTCAACCTCCGTAAGCAAAGCCTGCTTCATAAGACCGCTAAGCTCGGTGATGCCGTCGCCAACGATGACCTTTGTGCACCTTCAAATGTTGGAAGGAACTTATTCCAAGATCCTTGAGAGCCGTCGATGGGGTCTCTTCTGGGAACAACCGTGGTCTGTACCTTATCTGTTGCCGCAGGATCGATCTCAAAGGTGAGAAGTCCCTATTCGGTCATTGTCCACTTGATGTTTGTCTCTGTACCCTGCGAATTCTTCATATAACCGCTTGAGGGCGCTGCAGCAAAAGCTGAAACCGCCAAAATAGTCGCGAGAAGGAGAGAAAATGCGAGAGCAAACAAAATCTTTTTGTTCTTCATAGTTTTGTTCCCTTCTTAAAATGCCGTTGCATTATTTTACATACAGTGGTTATACCATACTGTTATTCTTTAGTCAAGCACAAAAATCAATATACATTTTAATGATTTTTTGTCAAAAGTGAAAAAACGTAAGTTTCAAAATCGAAAAAATCAACTTGAATGTTTGCCGATATAAATATTATATCAGTATAAACATATTTTTCGCTACCAATATTTTGCTTTTTTATTGCATTGTAATGACTTTTTTAGCAGATCAAATATAAAAAAGAAAAAAACACTTGACAAATGAAAAATTTGTGGTATAATATTATATGCTTTACGAGAGATATCGAAGGGGAAGGGCACGAGCCGCTGATATTATCTAGGCAGAAACAATTAAATAATCCTTTTACGGAGGGATATCGAAGCGGTCATAACGAGGCGGTCTTGAAAACCGTTTGTGAGCAATCACACGTGGGTTCGAATCCCACCCCCTCCGCCAATGGCGACTTGATCGATTGGTTAAGTCGCCTTTTCATCGGTAGTAGTCTTCGCCCTGCTGGTGATGGTCAGTGATATATCTTGTGACATGGTTACTCTTTTATTTTCGTTTATTACGATTTTATTAGAGGT